>JAFDZY010000068.1 GCA_018266685.1 Bacteroidota bacterium | reverse complement strand
TGCGGGGGTAGTCCAGCACCACCTTCAGCATGAAGCGGTCCGTCTGGGCTTCCGGCAAGGGATAGGTGCCTTCCTGTTCAATGGGGTTCATGGTGGCCATCACCAGGAATGGCTCCGGCAACTTGTAGGTATTCGGCCCAATGGTGACCTGCCTTTCCTGCATGGCCTCCAGCAATGCGCTTTGCACCTTGGCAGGCGCCCGGTTGATCTCGTCCGCCAAAATGAAATTGCTGAAGATAGGCCCCTTTTTCACGCTGAATTCCTCGCTGCGCGGGCTGTAGATCATGGTTCCCACCAGGTCCGCGGGCAACAAGTCCGGGGTGAACTGCACCCGGCTGAAGCCTACGTCCACCACGTCGCTCAACGTTTTAATGGCCAGGGTCTTGGCCAGGCCCGGCATCCCCTCCAGCATGATGTGGCCATCAGCGAGCAGCGCCACCAGCAGCTTTTGCACCATGTCCTTCTGGCCCACGATGGTTTTCTGCATTTCCTGATCGATCAGGTCCACGAAGGAACTGGCCTGCTGGATGCGTTCGTTGAGCGCACGAAGCGTGTCCGAGGTGGAGGCGCTGACGGTCATCGGGGATGTCTGGTCCATGCTCATAGGAGGCGGCCGATTTTTTCGGCGCGATTGCAAAATTGCCACTGTTGGCGGGCATTTCCAGTGGTTTTGCAGTTAACATGTGTTAACCGTTGCAGGCATGGGAGCATACCTTTGGGCAACTTAACGAAACACGGACGGCCATGGGCACGGAAAGTGAACCAATGACCTTGCAAGAGACAATTGGATGCGTGCGCAAATTCCATGATGCGTTCGGCATTTCCTGCGCAGAACGGCCGGCAGGGGACATTGGCACGGCAGGGGCGCGGCTCCGGCATGAACTGATGCGCGAGGAAAACGAGGAGTATCTGGCAGCCGCCGAACAGGGCAACCTGGTGGAAGTGGCCGATGCGCTTGGTGATATGCTCTATATTCTTTGCGGAACCATTCTCAAGCACGGCCTGCAGGACAAGATCGAGGCGGTTTTCCGGGAAATCCAGCGCAGCAATATGAGCAAGCTGGGCGAGGATGGAAAGCCCATATACCGTGCCGATGGCAAGGTGCTAAAGGGTGCGAACTACTTCCACCCGGACATCGCCTCCCTGATTGGCCAATAACACATAGACCATGGACCTTTCGCGCCTGCTTGACAGTGCCCGCAATTCCGCATTCCGCCGCTACTGGCTGAACTTGGGCCTGCGCCGGTCCATTCCGTTCAACAAGCCGCACGGTTTCCAGGTTGTGCCACTTGTGAACGGCGGCATCCGCGTGGAGGTCCCGTTCAAGCGGGCCAACCTCAACCACCTACGCGGCATGCACGCGTGCTGTCTGGCCACGGCCGCCGAGCTGTGCAGCGGCTTGGCACTGATCGGAAGCTTGGACCCCAAGCAGTACCGCATCATCATGGTGAGCTTGCACATGGACTACCACTGGCAAGCCAAAGCACGCGCGGTGGCGGTCTTTGCGCCGGCGGAAAAGGAGCTCGATGAGCAGTTGCGCATCCCGCTCAAATCCTCGGAGTCCTGTTTGTACGTTGCCGAGGTGCCGGTTCATGACGAAACCGGGAAACACCTGGCCACCGGCCGCATTACCTGGCAGGTAAAACGTTGGGACAAGGTGCGCACCAACGTGTAGCGTTATTCCTTGCCTTTCACTTCCACGCCGGAGGCCTTGTAGATAAAATACAGGTCCACGAAGGGGCGCATGGCCACGGGCATGCGGCGGTTCTTTTCAACGGGCACGATCAGCATCACCTTGTCATCCCAGCGGGCGCCAAGAAAAGCGTGGTACTTGGTGAATTTCTTCAGGAGCGGTTCGCGGGAGCTGAGGTTGTCAATGCCGTCGGGCCAATTGCGTTCCGTGCTGCGGAACACCACCGCGTCGATCTCGGGCCTGCTCATGCCCCTTTTGGCCAAAGCCTCAAGGCCGGCACTGTCGCTGGCAAGGTCGTAAGTGCCATAAAGGTCGCCGGGTTTTGTGATCTTCACCTTGCGCAGGTTTTTCCAGCGGGGCCCCCTGCTGATCGCGGGCCGTGGCCTGTTCGGCTCGGCTTGGGCCAGTGCCTGCTCGGGTAGCACGAGGTAAAAATCCGCCAATGGGCGCATCGTTTCCGGCATGTGCATGTTGCTGGCGGCGGGCACCATCACCAAGGCCATCATGGTGCTGTCCTGCTTGAAGGCGCAGATCCGGAACCCCACATAGTTCTGTACATAGGGCGTGTTGGAACGGAGCGCCGTATCGGTGCGGATACCTGCCGGCCAAAAGTCACGGTCGCCGTATTGGAGCACCTGCACGATCTCGTCATTGCCAAGGTCTCCGGTGCGCAGGGCCTCCACGGCAGCTTTGTCCTTCCGCACATCGGGGGCGGAACTCAATGCTGTAGCATCCAAGATCTTCACCTGTTGCTGGGCAAAAAGGCAGCCGGTAATGACGATCGGCAGCATGGAAACGAGTAGGCGCATGGCGGCGGGGGTTGCGGGTGGGGCGGGCACGAACAAAGTTATCTGCGGCGGGCGTTCGGGGATCTTGCAACTTTGCGCACCGAAAGGACCCTCATGCGCAACAAGATCATTATACTGGCGGTTGCCCTGTTTGGTTGCGGCCAAACTTCCAACACGCCGGAAACCGGCCAACTACCCATGAATTTCCATCAGTTGAAGGCCGTGGACATCCACGGAGAAACATACGACATGGCCCAACTTGCGGGCCATAAGGTGCTCGTGGTGAACACCGCCAGCGAGTGTGGTTACACCCCGCAGTACGAACAATTGCAGGAGCTGTACGACCGCTACAAGGATAAAGGACTGGTTGTCATCGGCTTCCCCAGCAATGATTTCGGAAGCCAGGAGCCGGGCGATGAGGAAGCCATAGCCACCTTCTGCAAGAAGTATTACGGCATTACGTTCCCCATGATGTCCAAGGTACACACCAAGGGTGAAGGGCAGAGCCCGGTGTACGCATGGCTCACGCAGGAGAAGTTGAACGGGGTGATGGACAGCGAAGTGAAGTGGAATTTCCAGAAGTACCTCATCGATGAGCAGGGCAGGTTGGTCACCGTGTACCCCAGTGCACAGGAGCCATTGAGCGATGCCATCGTCAATTGGGTGGAAGGCAAATGAACAGTGGGCACGTGGACATTCTCTGCATCACCGCACATCCGGATGATGCTGAGATCGGCATGGGCGGCACCATCCTGCGCCACCTGCATTTGGGCCATGCGGTGGGCATCATTGACCTTACGGTTGGCGAACTTGGAACGCGCGGATCCGGGGAGATCCGCAAACAGGAAGCCGCTGCCGCCGCCAAATTGCTGGGCGCAAGCTTCCGCTACCAACTGGGCATGCGCGATGGCTTTTTCCGCGCTGACGAGGAGAGCCTGTTGAAGGTGGTGGTTGCCCTGCGCAGGCACAGGCCGCGCATCGTGCTCACCAATGCCATACAAGACCGGCACCCCGACCACGGGCGTGGCTCGCACCTGGTATCCGAGGCTTGTTTCCTTAGCGGCTTGCGCCGGATCGCCACGGGCCACGAAGGGCGGGAGCAGGAGCAATGGCGGCCCGCAGCCGTGTACCACTGCATCCAGGACCGTTGGGTGCATCCCGACCTGGTGGTGGACGTCACGGATTTCTGGAAGAAGAAGATGGAAGTGCTGGCCTGCTTCAAGTCGCAGTTTTTCGATCCCAAGAGCACGGAGCCGGTGTCCGCGATCAGCGTGCCTGAGTTCCTGCCCACGCTTGAAGGGCGGGCGCATGACATGGGCCGGTTGATCGGTGTGCCTTACGGCGAAGGCTTTACCGTGGAGCGCGCCATCGGGGTGGATAACCTGATGAAGTTGGGCTGACGGCGGCACCCCCGTCAGTTTCCAGCGCTGTTCTTTCGCACCATTACTGCTTGTGCTCCTTGTTGGCCGAAGGACCGGCCTGCTGCAATGAAGCCGCCATCGGGCAAAACGCCCAAATGGTGGAGCACGTCTTCACCGCCTAGGTCGTAGGTGCGCATCCAGATCTGTTGGCCCGTGGGTGAAAGTCGCATCACCATACCGTCCGTGGCATGGTTGTTTCCTGCTTGCCCGGCAAGCAACAGGTCGCCGTTGGCGGCCAGTTGGATGTCCTGCGCGGCACCGGCCTGGGCGATGTTCCCGATGGTGCGCGTCCACAGCGTGTCGCCGGCGGCGTTCATCGCCAGGAGGTAAACGCTGCGCACATGCTGGCTTCCGGAGCCGGGGCCGTAGCTGTCCGTGTAGCCAGCCATGATGAAGTCGCTCCCTGCACGGGCGATCCCATAGAGCATTTCATCCTTAATTCCACCCCATCCCTGCCACCACTGCTCACTGCCGTCGTTACCCACGCGCAGCACATAGCCGTCCGCATCGCCGCTGAACCCCGCGATCCGGCCGGCCACCAGATACCCGTCATTGTCCGGGGCAACAGCCTCCGTTGATTCGCTTGCCGCAGTGCCGTAATGGTTCTGCCAAAGCAGGTTACCACCGGCATCCACACGTACGAGCAGTGCATCGCTGTCCGCATTGCCGCGCCAGCTTCCGCAGGCAATGAAACCTCCATCAGTTGTAGGCTGCAATCCGCGCAGTTCTTCCTGTGTGCCCTGCGCATTGGAGGTCCAGATCCAGAGCACCGCGCCTGTTGGCGAGATCTCCGCGATCAGGGCGTCCTGGTCCGAACGGCCGGGAGCAATGCAGGAGCCGCACAGCGTAATGTTGCCGTTGCCGGAGGCTGCGGCATCCTGCACGAAACAGGCGCCGGGGATGGCCACATCAAACCACTGTTGGTTCTGACCCTGCAGGTCGGTTCGCAGCACGCGGATGCGCACTTTGTCGCCGTTCTGGAAAACTTCACGCACCAAGCTGGTGTGGCCGGCGGCATCGCTCACAATGGCCACTGCATCCTGGAGGTTGGCGCCGCCGTAGGTCAACTGAAAGCTCTGGGCATGCAGCACCGGCCCCGGGAAGAGCACGGTGGCCAATAAGGCTGATCGGATGCGCATGCAACGAAAATAAGGAGAGGGGCGGCACCTCAATAAAGGTGGTTCACAAGCTCATCCACTGTAACGCCTTCGAAGAATTCATTGGCACGTACCGATTCCATGGCCTTCCGGATGTCATCAGGATGGTAACGGATCCCGGTGAGTGCTTGTTCCAGGTCCGCGATCTCGCGGCTGGTGAAGAAGTCGCCGTGGAACTTTGCCGTTACGATGCGGCCCCGCTCCACAAACAGGCGGGCATCCACCTCGCCCACGGCATAGCGCTGCACGCGTTGCAGGTTGAACGCCGGTGACTCGCCGTAATTCCAATCCCACGAGCGGTAACGGCTTTCCGCCAAGGCATCCACACGTTCCAGGTCTTGTGCGGTGAGCGTGTACCGTGGCGGGGCCGCGGTTCCGGGGAAGAGGTGCCTGAGCAGGGTGATGCGGAACTCCGCCATGGTGAGGCTTGCAGGAAGGAACTCACCAATGTTCACCACGCGGCTGCGCACCGACTGGATCCCTTTGGAGATCATCTTGCCGGGCTTGGGCTTCAGCGCCAGCACCACGTTGTCCAGTTCAGATCGGAAAAGCAGCGTGCCGTGGCTCACCATGCGGTCACGCCGCACGGCCTGTGCATTGCCGCTCACCTTGCGGCCGCCCGCCAGGATGTCGTTGCGGCCATTGAGCTCGGCAGGTACGCCCAGCTCGTTCAGCGCGGCCAGCACCGGAGCGGTGAATTCACGGTAGTTGTTGAACTGGCTCTTCTCGTAGCGGCGGATGAAGCTGAAGTTGAGGTTGCCCAGATCGTGGTACACGGCGCCGCCGCCCGAGATGCGGCGTACCACGCGGATGCCGTGTTCCTGAACAAAACCGGTATCGATCTCCTCCAGTGTGTTCTGGTGCTTGCCGATGATGATCGACGGCGCGTTCACATAAAACAGCAGGTAGCTCTGGTCGATGGGAAGGTTCAGCAGGCAGTATTCCTCCAGGGCCAGGTTGAAGGCGGGGTCGTTGTTGTTGCCGTTGTCAATGAATAGCATGTGCAAAAAGCGAATGGCGGCGCGAATTTACTTCCATAGCCTGCCCGGAGTTCTGCGGAAAGCAGGGCTATCAGGTCTTATCCATGCGCCTGGCGGCGCATTCACACACTGTCTTGAACCACTGACCTGCCGGCCGGCAGGCGGGTCCACACGGATGAACACGGAAAGGGAAGGTTGTTTTGCTTGGTAGGTGGGTCCGTGATCTGTGTTCATCCGTGTCCATCCGCGGTTTGAATTCTATTGGACGCCGCGCCCGCAGGGCGCCTTAGACCCAATGGCCCTGCTGCGGAAAACGGCCCAACGTGTGCGGTGCAAGGCCTGCATCGCGATCTACTTCCCCGGTTGCACCACTTCCACCCATTGCCCGCCTGTGCGGGCGTTCACGGTGTTGTCATACATCGCGGAGCAGGTGGTGCTGGGCAAGTGGAAGCGCCCGGTGTAGGCGGCATTGAGCAACACCCGGTAGGTTACCGCTTGGCCGGCAGCCAGGTTGAAATACGTAAGTACGCGGTCATCACGGATGTCCTGGTAGTCGAATGGGCCGTTCACCAAGGCGTTCTCCGTGCCTTCCAGCCTGCTGTTGCGGATCTCCCAGCCGCTGGGGAACACCTGCGTAAGTGCCAGTTGCTGGTATTCGCCACGGGTGCCGGGATTGCGCACGGTGACCACCGCCTGGAAGTCCGTGCCCTGGTCCAATTTGGCCGGATCGATCGCCCGCCCTTCCATGGACTGATAGGACACTTCCATGGCAAGCCCTTGGCTGGCCTGTGTTTCCTGCCCGGCAACGGGAATGCCTGTGCGCACTAAGCGCACGTAGATCAGGTTTTTGCCCGTGTTGGCGATGGAAATTTTTCGCTGCCCGTTTGGTTCAGGGAGGTCCAGGCGCACAATGGCTTTTGCACTCACGCGGTTCTCCGCCTTGCCGTTCAACATGGAAGTGAAGTGCATGGTTTTATCAAGGTCCATGCCTGCCGCAAAACGGCTAACGGCAAGCAGGCCCCATGCGGTGCTTTGCGTGCTGTACCATTCGCCGCTGGCAAGCTGCCCGGAAATGGTTCTGACTACCGCAGCGGCTGTGGTTTTGTCGTCCATGGCCATCAATGCTTCAGCCATTACGGCCTCGTCGCGAAGGCCGCTGCCGTATGTCCAGCCCATGTCGCGGTAAGGCTGAACGCTGGTGGTGAGGTTTTTCGCGATTTCCCGTGCCACGTCCTTGCGGTTGTTCAGTGCGTAGGCCGCCGCGAGCATCCACCGCGCCCGGTCCGAAACGTTTGGCGAAGTGCGCAGACGGTTCATGGCACCCGCTTCCGCCGTGTTGTTCAGCGCGAGCACGTACAGGCGGTAGGCTTGGGCAAGTTCATTGCTGGCCCGGTTCCAGTTGTCCCGTTCACCGGGTGCCCAGTCCCGTGCTTGCTTGCGGGTGTAGGCCAGCCATGCGTCCTTTACGCCCGGGGGAATGGCAAATCCCTTGCGCTCCGCCTCCACCATGAAATGGCCGGCAAACGTGGAGGTCCAGTCATCGGGCTCGCGGTTGCCGGGCCAATAGCCAAAACCACCGCTGGCTGTTTGGAACTGCTTCAGCTTGCCCAGGCCCGCCTGCACATTGCGGCGCATTTCATCCCGTCCGGCATCGCTCATTTCCATCACATCGGCGATGTAGAGCTGCGGAAATGCCTTGCTGGTGGTCTGTTCCAGGCAGCCGTGGGGGTAGTCGATCAGGTATTGCAGGCGCCTACCCATGTCCAGCGGCGGCAACGTGCTCAGCTCCACGTATGCACTGTTGGTGCCGGCCACACCAATGGCCGCAGGTGCACCTTCCCAGGTTTTGCCGGGTTCCACAATGGCTGCGCTCACATCTGTTTCTGGTTGGTTGGCAAGCCGCACGTCAAGCTCAATGCTCTGCGTGGCCTTTTCCCCGGCTCCTACTGCGGTCAGCGTCACCTTGCCCACGCCGATACGGTCCTTGAGCTTCACGCGGAAGGTGACGGTCTGTTCACCGGCCTTGGCGAACGTGAGCGCCTGCTCCTGCCCGCCCTCCACACTGAAGAGGTCGTTGGCGGCAAGACTGAGCTTTACGTTCTTCACCTTGGGGTCCATGGCGAACACGGTAACGGGCAGGTCCACTGTTTCGCCCGGGCCGGCCACGCGCGGCAGGGTGGCCAGCAACATCAACGCTTTTCGGACCGGTACAGCCTTTTCAGCGCTTCCGTACGCACCGCCCGGAGTATTGGCCACCACCATCACACGCACGCTGCCCACATAGTTGCTGATGGTGAACGTGTGCTTGGCCTTGGCGCCCTTGGCAAGGGTGAATGGGCCAACAAACCGCACCACGGGCTTGAAGCGCTGGGCTTTTGCCGCCGCCGCCGGGTTGGCCTGGTCGCTGCCGCCCAATGCAAGCACCCGGCGCAGCCGCTGTCCGAATGCGCCGATCACCTCATCATACAAGTCCCATGTGCGTATACCAAGCGCTTCCCGTGCAAGGAAATATCCCCAAGGATCGGGTGTCTTGAAACGGGTAAGATCCAGCAAACCTTCATCCACAATGGCCAGCGTATAGGTCATGGCCTTGCCGTCCTTTTCGGCCACTTCCACCGTGAACGGCTGGTCCGTCTTGAATTCATTTGCGCTCAAGATCAAGGGCGCAAGGTGGGTTGCGGCATCTTCCACCAGGATGGGAACCACTCCGTACAGGCGGATGGGCAGGTCGTTGCCTTGGCTTCCGTGGTTGTCCCCGGCAGGCGGGGCAGTGAGGGCGTGGGGCTGCACCAAGGTGACCTGTGCGTAAATGTTGGGCACCATGTCCTTCGTGATGGTGAAGCTGTACTTGGTTTCCTTGCCCTTCATGGCCACCCACTTGGTCTGCAGGATGCGGCTGCCGGTTTCCAAGCTGACCAGTGCGCGCCCTTGTCCGGAACTGGGAATGGTGAGCACGCATTGGTCGCCCACGGTGTATTTGGCCTTGTCCGTGTTGAAGCTGAGCATGGCTGCGGCCTTGCCGTCTTCGCGCCTGCTGCGGCCGCCGAAGCCTGGCCAGTCCACATAGACGTGCTCGGCGGCCACGTGCCCGCTTGCGGGATCGGTGAGGCGCACGATGAAACTGCCCCAAAGCGGCCGGTCCACGCGGAAGTTGAAGCGGGCCTTTCCCTGGGCGTCGGTGGTGATGTCCTCTTCCTTTAGCACGCGCGTACTGGGCGCTGACATGTAGTTGGAGGGTTCGTCCATATCGCCGCTCCACCACCAGTTGGACCCCAGCTTTACCACTTGCACTTTCAGTGCATGGCCTGCGATCGGTTTGCCGTCGGGTTTCACGGCCACTGCGGCAAATGAATATGTGGTGTCCGTGTAATAGCCGCCCCAGTCGGTTGTAGGCGTGGCAGCCAGCAGCCCTGCGTAGCTGGTGTATGGATAGTACAGCAGGTCCGTGCGGTCCATGCTGGCATCACCGCCAGCCTCAAAGATGCGCGTAACGATGTTGGCCCTTACCGCGGAAGGTGCTCCTCCGTTCCAGGAAAGCTTGAAAGGGAAGGAGGCATGGCCGTTGGCATCGAGCGTGCCGTCGAACAAGGGCGTTTCCTCCGTGCTGAGGTCGCTCCTCAGGTCGTTGAACGTGTACTTTGTGAAGCCGTTGAATTCCGCATTGCTTCGTGTAAAAGTTGCGGTGACGCGGGCTTTGAGGCCGCTGGCCGGGGCACCGTGCAGCCAGTTGCCTTGCAGTTGCACGGGTTTGTCATCCCCCGCAAAGCGTTTGTCACCGCCCAAGTCCAGGAGGATCTTTAGCCGGTTGGGCTTCACGGTTTCGATGCGCACCGGTTTGTAGAAGGATGTTCCGCCCACGGTGACGCGCGCGCTCCACACTCCGGTGGGGGCGTCCGGTTGGGTGGCGCAACGGAACGAATAGGTGCCCTCCACCCCGGAGGTGCGCACGAGGCGCTGGTCCAGCCGCCCTTGCGGATCGCTGAGCTCCAGGGCTACCGGGATTTCCTTGGGAAGCTTTTGGGCGGTTTGCTGCAGGATGAAGGTGAGGTAGAGCGAATCCCCCGGGCGCCAAACGCCGCGCTCGCCATAGAGAAAACCTTTCAATCCCCTGTTCACCTCTTCGCCGCCCACATCGAAATTGCTTACGCTGAGCGCACTGCCGTCGTCCAATTTCAGGTAGCCGCGCTGCTTGCCTTTGGAAGCGATCAGCAGGAAAGGTTTGTGCGCAGGGGAGGGCAGGGTGGCCATTCCCTCCCGGTCGGTGCTCACCGTGGCCATGGCGCGCCGTTGCAGGTCTAGCACCTTTACCTCCACGTTGTTCATGGGTTCGGTGGTGCGCAGGTCGCTTACGGCCACGAGCAGGGAGCCGTCGTTGCCGCGCTTGGCGATGATGCCCAGGTCGGAGGCCAGGATGTTGCGCTGGACTACGCTGCCCTTGTCGCGGAAATAGCTTGCCGTGCAGGGGTCTTCACGCTCGTTCCAGTTGAACTCGCCTTCGCTATAATAGTCCTCGCCATAGTAGTACTGTTCCGGCTCGTCCCACTGTGTTTCCTCTTCGCCTTCCTGCTCCAGGCTCACCAGCGGTGGTGCGGCCACAGGTTTGCCGCAGGGATAAGTGCTCCATTCCTGCCGGAAGCCGATGATGATGCGGTAGATGGCCCCCGGTTCCGCCTTGATCAGTTTGTCCAGGTCCAAGTAGTACCGGTTCCATTCCCCGCGCCTCGGGGAATCTTTGGCGTCCAAGGGTACGGTGCGCTTCAGCACCAAGCGGCCCACGCGGGCCAGTTCGCGGTCGCCGGCCATGTTGTTCACTTGCAGGAACTGCGCAACATTGTCCGCGTAAATGCGCACGATGCGTACGTCCACGGCATTGAGGTTCACGGCTTCAAACGGAAAGAGCAGGCCGTCGGTACCCGGCAGGATGGTGCCGTTGCCCACTGCGCGCACATTGGGCTTTACCTCTTCAAAGACAAGGTCCACGGTGAGGTCCTTGCCCAAGGCATGGCCGTTGGCATTCTTAAGGCCAGCGGCCACAAAAGCGCTCTGGTTGCCGGTGAGCCGCTGTTCCGGGTAAAGCATCAGTTTGTTGCCGGTGATGCTTGCGCGCACATTGTCCGCTCCTGCAATGCCTACCAAACCAGCGAGGTCTTGCGCGGCGTCCAGCGGATCGCTGAAGAGCAGCGTGGCACCCTGCCCTTCATCACTGGAAGTGGTTGCGGTAATGAGGCTGAAATCGCCGATGGCGGGCACTTGGAACGTTTGGCTGCCGGTTCCCTTTCCGCCGATATGGCCAGCATCCCAGGTGAAGACCACGTTGCTGGACTTGGCCCCGCGCAAAACGCTGTCGGCCACGGCCCGGTGCAGTGTGCCGCCGGGTTCATGTTCCCAGGTTATCTTCAGCGTGTGCCCGTCCTGCACCGCCCTCACGCTGCCCTCCAGGTCCTGCCCCGTGGCATCATCGCTGGTGAACACGCCCACCACCACGCGCTGCCATGCCAGGTCCGCTGGGCTTAGTGAAACAAGGTCCTCCACGCGCAGGTCAATGCGCTGCTCAAAAGTGGTGAAGGAGAACTTGAATTCCTTCACGTCATCGGGTACTTCGGCAAGCTTCCCCAGATGAAAGGCCACAGCGTATTCGGTGTTTTGTTGGAGCCGCTTTGCAGGTGTGAAGGCCAGGATGTGGCCCTCCTGCCAGCTTACGGTACCCTCCACGGAAGGGCTCAGGGAGAACAGGCCCTGGATCGCTGCATGGCTGGTATCCTTCAAGGCAAGTCCTTCCGCAATGCGCACGCGGACAGTGGAGCGGGCGGAGATGTGCCCTGAAGTGAATGCAGGTATGTACGGGATGAACGCTGCTCCGGGCCGCTCCGGTCCTTTGTCGGACCGGCAAGCGGGAACAATTGCGGCCAAGAAAAAGAACGACAGCGGCAATAGGAGCGCTTTGCGCATGGCGTGCAACATGGGCTGTGGTTGGTGGGCTTAAAGATAGAACGGGGTCGCGGCAGCCTTGAAGTGCCAGCGGCATGCCAGTTTCACGGAAACTGGGCGCCCATATATGGGCTTGGTTGAGGGGGGCTTACTGCCCCTTCTGGAGCCGTTCGGCATCCTCCGCCTGGATGATGCGCCCGTTCAGTTCGCCTACAACGAAGGCATCGTTGAAGCCGAGGTTCTGCAGCTCTTTGCGGGCTACTTCAGCGGCTGCGCGGCTTGGGTAATCACCGTAGAGGTAACGTGTTGCGGACTCGCTCGTCACCGGTTTTACATTGCCCAGGTTGACGTACTTGCTCATTGTTTCCATGGGCACATTGCCCACGAAAGTGCCCACCTGCACGCGGAAGGTGAGGTGTTCGGTGTTGATGGAGCCCACGGGGACATTGTTCAAATTTTCAGGCCCTGAGAGCTGGGCCCCGGCTTCGGTGATGGATACACGCTTGCCGTCCTTGAAGGCCACGAGGAATGCGCCTTCAAACCCGTCGAGCAGCAAGTTCACCTTGTGCTTGGCGGCATCATTGATGTCCGTGAATGATCCCGTGTAGTAACGGGTAAGGCCATCCTGGTCCTTTAAGGTTACCATGTCGGGAACATTCTTGAAGATGTTCTCGGACAGTTTGTGGCGGAAAGCACCCAACTGGACGCGAACCACCACCTTTCCAGGCTTCTCAGGTGCGGCGGGAGATAGGATGTTCAACGCCTCTTCCTCGCGCGGAGTGATGCCGCCGCTGGGCAGGTCCATCAACTTGCCGTCCACTTCCATCATCACCGTGCCGTCAAATCCTTGGCCCTTCATCTGCAATTGGCGCTTGATGGCATCGGGAAGTGCATTGTAATCCCCCACCACGTAATAGGTGGTGTCTCCGCGTTCAATGGTGCGTACGTCTGGCAGGCTGAGGATGCGCTGGATCAATTCTTCCGAGATGCCCTCTGTTTGTGCGCCCACCTTCACCACGTAGGTGCGCTTCACGGGGATCGGAGGCCGTTTCACGGTGGGCTTTCCAACGGGCCCGAAGGATTCCACACGGCTGCTCACCATGGTCACATTGCCGGAATCCTTGTAGTTGAGGTAGCCGCGAAGAATGTCGTCATCGCTGAGCGTCACGCCATGATCATCCACCGCAGCCCCAGCCAAGGTGCCGGGCTCATCATCCAGGTAGTCAGGCACGCCATCCCCGTCACTGTCCAAGGGGCAGCCATGCGCATCCACGGCAGTGCCCGGTGGCGTATGCGGGCACAGGTCGTTCCAGTCCATCACGCCGTC
>JAFDZY010000067.1 GCA_018266685.1 Bacteroidota bacterium | reverse complement strand
TGGGCACCTTGAGCGGTGGCTGGAGGATCATCAAGACCATGGGCACGCGCATCACCAAGGTCACGGCCTTGGAAGGCGTGTGCGCGGAAACAGGCGGTGCCATGACGCTGTACCTCACCGAGCAAATGGGCATCCCCGTGAGCACCACGCACACCATCACCGGTTCCATCATCGGGGTGGGGGCGATCAAACGCCTTAGCGCCGTGCGCTGGGGCGTTACCGTGCGCCTGCTGTGGGCGTGGATCATCACCATCCCCGTGAGCGCCCTGTTGGCGGCCATCACGTATTGGTGCTGCACGCTGTTCGGCCTTTGATCCCGCAACTTTTTTTCAAAAGCGCAGTTTGAACTCATCCCATAATTTTGTGCCCGATGCACGGGAAAGCATATACAATTTCGTTGTTCAAGCTGGCCTTGGCCGCCTTGTTCACGGGCTTGTTGCTTTCCACTGCAGTGGTGCCCACCTTGCTCGGGGTTTCCTCCGGAAAAGTGATCGCCGCCCCGGCACCCGTGGAAGAGGAACAACACCACGCACGGGAAGTATTGAAGTCCGCCATGCACGACCATCGTGCATGGGCTGGAAGGGCACTACAGCTAGACCAGAGCGTCAAGTCCTTTTTCAGTCATGGCGACGAGGCTGTTCCAACCAGCCCCATCAGTGAAGTGCGGCTGCAACCGCCCCGGACGGCCTGATGCCAGCGCCCAAGAGGCGCTTCCATGCCAGCCTTTGATCGCGTACCATCCGGGACCCGGTGCGCAATGGCTCGGCTAAACGGCGGGTCCCACGTCCCTTTTTGATCATGAACAACCTTTTCGGGTCGGTCAAACGCGACCTTCCATCATCCCTCGTAGTCTCACTCGTGGCCATTCCCTTGTGCTTAGGCATCGCCTTGGCCTCGGGTGCGCCACCTTTCGCCGGCCTGCTTGCCGGCATGGTCGGAGGCCTGGTCGTTGGCGCCTTCAGTGGCTCCCAGCTCGGCGTGTCCGGGCCTGCTGCGGGTCTTGCAGCAATTGTTGTAACCAGCGTGGCCGCATTGGGTTCTTTCCCGCTATTCCTGCTGGCCGTGCTGCTGGCTGGCGTTCTACAGGTTCTGCTGGGCCTGGCCAAGGGCGGGGCCATTGCCTACTTCTTCCCATCGTCCGTAATCAAAGGCATGTTGGCCGGCATCGGCATCTACATCGCCCTTACGCAGGTGCCGAACGCCCTTGGCTTCATAGCTGAAGGAAAGTTGGAAGGCGGGGTCTTCACCAAGCTCACCATGGCCTTGGCTGTGCCTAACCTCAGTACAGTGGCCATTGCTGCATGCTGCCTGGCCGTATTGGTCCTGTGGGAGCAGCCGGTGATCAAGCGCAATCGCATCTTGGCCATGGTACCGGGCCCGTTGGTGGCTGTGGTGCTTGGGGTGGCAATGGGTGCGTGGAACGACTCCTTGACCGCGGCGCACTTCGTCCAACTGCCTGATCTCACCGGCACCGCTTTGGTCGACCTGTTTCCGGGCCCGGATTGGTCCGGCGTGTTCAATCCCGCTGTTTGGACCACCGCTCTCACCATGGCCGTGGTGGCCAGTTTGGAGACGCTGCTCTCGGTGGAAGCTGCGGACAAGTTGGATCCCCTTCGCCGCACCACCCCCAAGAACCGTGAACTGTTGGCCCAAGGCGTGGGCAACATGTTGGCCGGCCTGTTGGGTGCTTTGCCCGTGACGCAAGTGATCGTGCGGAGTTCCACCAACATCCAGTCCGGCGGGCAGACCAAGCTCTCCACCATGCTCCACGGCCTGTGGATCTTGCTGGCCCTGGTGCTCTTTCCAGGTCTGCTTGGGATGATCCCGCTTGCCGCGCTTGCCGCGATCCTGCTGCAAGTGGGCTACAAGTTGGCCAAGCCTGTGCTCTTCAAGGAGATGTGGGCCGGCGGCTGGCAGCGCTTCGTGCCATTTTTGGCCACGGTGCTGGGCGTGGTGTTCCTGGACCTGCTCCAAGGCGTGGGTTTGGGCATGGCAGTAGCCCTGTTCGTCATCTTGCGCAACAACTACAAAGTGCCGTTCCACCTGCTGGAACGCTCTGTTGAACCAGGTACCCCTGTTCGTATCGCCTTGGGCGAGGAAACCAGCTTCCTGAACAAGGCCAGTATCCAGATCACGCTGGATGAACTGCCGCCCGGATCCAGGATCGTCATCGACGTAAGTCGTGCCGTGGCCTTGGATCCCGACATCCATGAGATCCTCGCCGATGGCCGCCTGCGCGCCGCAGAGAAGGGTTCCACGGTGGAAGTGGTGGGGCAACGCGAACACCGCAGGCACCGCACCGCAGCGTGGATGAGCGTGAAGCATGTTAGGGAATCCTTCCGTTATGCCTCCAACGGACAATCTACCGCACAAGCATGAGGACGCTCACCCAAGAATCCCGTGCCGGGCTTTACCCGGCTGATATGCTGCGCGTGCTGCTTGCGGGCAATGTCCGATTTGCGAACAACCTCAAGGCCAATCGTGACCTGCAGCTGCAAGTGCAGGCCACGGCCCAAGGGCAATACCCCGGAGCGGTGATCCTCAGCTGCATGGATTCGCGCACCAGCGCCGAACTGATCTTTGACCAGGGCCTGGGCGACATCTTCAGCGTGCGCATTGCCGGCAACGTGGTCACGCCGGACGTGCTGGGCAGTATGGAATACGCGGTTGCCGCGGCGGGCGTAAAACTTGTGATGGTGCTGGGCCACACCGCATGCGGGGCGGTTGGAGGCGCCTGTGACAACGTACGCATGGGCAACCTCACCGGCACGCTGGAGCGCATCCAGCCGGCCATCCTTCGTGCGGGGGCCGGTGAAAAGGACCTTACTAACTACAAGGACCGCGTGGCGGCAGCCAATGTCTGCGTAAGCATTGATGCGATACTGGAGCATAGCCCGATCATTCGCGAACGGTTGGCCAGCGGTACGGTGGGCCTGGCCGGGGCGATGTATAACGTGTCCACGGGCCTGGTAGAGGTGATAAATGCTTGTGCCTACGTACGGGAAGTTGCGCCGGAATCTGCCATGGTGGAGATTGCCTAGCTGGTGGCTGAATGAACATGCTGGGGGCGGCGCGCAAGTGCCGCCCCTTGCTTTTGCTCGGACAAGAACCGCGATCTTCGCACCATGGCCATCCTCCTTTCCGATGCAGGTCTGCACCGCCATCTGCTCCCGCTTACCTACACCCGCCCAGTAGGTGCGCTGCGTGCGGGCATCCTCACCATTGCCGAAACGTGGCAGCGCCTCACCGACATGCCCGTGGGCTTCCGCACGGAAGAGTACCTGCGGGCCAAATTTCCCGAGGTTGGCGGCGGCAGGTTGTGGGAAGTACACGGCGGCATGCTGCCGACAGCGGTGATCGCAGCCGCTGTGCTGGACTTGGAACCGGGAGAAGCGCTGGTGCAGGGAGGAAAGCCGCTCGCGTTCTGTTCCGAGGGAAATTCACATACCGCGGAAATGGATTGGGCCATGGCACCGGCCTATTTCACCCAAAAGGAGTTCAGCGGCCAGATCACCCTGCTGGAACGGCCCTGGCACCTGTTCCAGCACTGTGGTGCCGCCATTGCCCATGATTTTGCACTGCTCACCGAAGGCCGCCGCAGCGGGCCCATCAGCGCGCTCAACACCGTGATTGGCGACCCCGGAATGATCTTTCTGGAACCCGGCTCCAAGGTGGAAGCCAGCTTCCTCAACACCACCAACGGCCCCATCTGGATTGGCCGAGACGCGGAAGTGATGGAGGGCTGCATGATCCGCGGCCCTTTTGCCTTGGGCGATCATTCCCAATTGAAAATGGGCGCGAAGATCTATGGGGCATGCTCCTTCGGGCCGGAATGCCGGGTTGGGGGTGAAGTGAACAACAGTGTGATCCTCGGGTACAGCAACAAGGGCCACGACGGCTTCCTGGGAAACAGCGTGCTGGGGGAATGGTGCAATTTGGGCGCCGACACCAACACCAGCAACCTGAAGAACACCTACGGCGAAGTGAAGGCGTGGAGCTTTGCCACCGGAGCGTTGGAAGCCACGGGCCAGCAGTTCCTCGGCTTAGTGATGGGCGACCATGCCAAGAGCGGTATCAACACCATGTTCAACACTGGAACAGTGGCGGGCGTATGCGCCAACATCTTCGGCAGCGGCTTCCCGCCCAAGCACATACCCTCCTTTGCATGGGGCGGGGCGGAAGGCTTCAAAACCGCACGCACTGAACAAGTGTTCGGCACATGCCAGCGCATGATGGAACGGCGCCACGTGCCCTTCACCAAACTGGACGAGGACATCCTGCGGCATGTACGGGATGCCACGGAAGCCCAGCGCAACTGACAAGATCACCGGCGCTGCCAAGCGGCATGATGCTTGCGTTATGCGTCTTTCCTGCAGAAATTCGCCCAAAGGGGTGCTGCTTAATTTTGAAACCGACACATTGGCACCAAGCCGAATGAGCGATATCCTGATGAACGACGGTCCACTGTTCTCCTCGGAGGCACTGGACAACGAGACTGAGCTGATCCCTTTGATCACCGCGGAGGACGAGGAGTTGATGAACGCCGAGAAAACCCCGGCGGAACTGCCCATCCTGCCGCTGCGCAACACGGTGCTCTTCCCCGGGGTGGTGATCCCCATCACCGTGGGGCGCGACCGCAGCATCCGCCTGATCCAGGACGTGTACCGGGGCAACCGCACCTTGGGCGTACTGAGCCAAAAAGACTCCGCCATCGAGGAGCCGCGGGCCGAAGACCTGAACACGGTGGGCACCATTGCCACCATCATCCGCATGCTGCGCATGCCGGACGGCAGCACCACGGCGGTGATCCAGGGCAAAAAGCGCTTCGAGATGATCGAAATGGTGAAGTCCGATCCCTACTTCACCGCGCGCGTCAAGGAATTCAACGAGCTACGGCCCGAAAAAGGCGACAAAGCCTTCGATGCACTGGTGAGTTCGCTCAAGGACCTGGCCATCAACATCATCAAGGCCAGCCCACACATCCCCACGGAAGCCAGCTTCGCCATCAAGAACATCGACAGTCCGAGCTTCCTGGTGAACTTCATCAGCAGCAACATGAACGCCGAGGTGGCCGAAAAACAGCGCATGCTGGAAGTGGCCGACTTGCGCGAGCGCGCGGGGCTGTTGCTGGCGCACCTCACCAAGGAGCTGCAGATGCTGGAGATGAAGAACGAGATCCAGAGCAAGGTGCGCACCGAGGTGGACAAGCAGCAGCGCGAATACTTCCTGCACCAGCAGATCAAGACCATCCAGGACGAACTGGGCGGCAATCCCATTGAGCAGGAGATCGAAGAGATGCGCGCTGCCGCGAAAGGAAAAAAGTGGACCGAAAAGGTGGGCGAATCCTTTGAGAAGGAACTGGGCAAACTGCAACGCATGAACCCGGCCGGCGCGGAGTTCAGCGTGCAGTACAACTATGTCCAACTGCTCCTCGAACTGCCCTGGGGCGAGTATAGCTCGGACAAATTCGACTTGCGCAATGCGCAAAAGATCCTGGACCGCGACCACTTCGGCCTGGAGAAGGTGAAGGAGCGCATCATAGAACACCTTGCCGTGCTGAAGCTCAAGGGCGACATGAAGGCCCCCATCGTTTGCCTTTACGGGCCGCCGGGCGTGGGCAAAACCAGCTTGGGCAAGAGCATGGCCGAGGCCCTGGGCCGCAAGTACGTGCGCATGAGCCTCGGCGGCCTGCATGACGAAGCTGAAGTGCGCGGGCACCGCAAAACCTACATCGGCGCCATGCCCGGCCGCGTGATCCAAAGCCTCAAGAAGGCCGGCACCAGCAATCCGTTGTTTGTATTGGACGAGATCGACAAGGTGGGCAAGGACTACCAGGGCGATCCCGCAAGCGCCCTGCTGGAAGTGCTGGACCCCGAGCAGAACCACGCCTTCTACGACAACTACGTGGAGCTGGAATACGACCTGAGCCGCGTAATGTTCGTGGCCACGGCCAATTCCCTCAGCACCATCCATCCCGCCCTGCGCGACCGCATGGAGATCATTGAGGTGAACGGCTACACCATGGAGGAAAAGCTGGAGATCGCCAAGCGCCACCTGCTGCCCAAGCAGCTCAAGGAAAGCGGCATCAAGGCCAAGCAGTTCAAGCTGGCCGACGGTTTGATCGAGGCCATCATTGAACAGTACACCGACGAGAGCGGCGTGCGCACCTTGGAAAAACGCATCGCCAAGCTGGTGCGTTTCCGTGCCAAGCAGATCGCACTGAAGGAAAAGCACAGCATCACCATTACCGTGGCCGACCTGGCCAAGATCTATGGCCCCAGCCACGCCCGCGACAAATACCAAGGCAACGACGTGGCCGGGGTGGTAACCGGCCTGGCATGGACCCCGACAGGCGGCGAGATCCTGTTCCTGGAAACCAGCATCACCAAGGGCGACGGCAAGCTCACCCTCACCGGCAACCTCGGCGACGTGATGAAGGAGAGCGCCATGATCGCCCTGGAATACCTCAAGGCCCACAGCGAGATCATCGGGTTGGAGCAGGACGTGTTCAAGCGTTGGAACGTACACATCCACGTGCCCGAGGGCGCCACGCCCAAGGACGGCCCCAGTGCCGGCATCGCCATGCTCACCAGCATCGCCAGCGCCTTCACCCAGCAGAAGGTGCGCAAGTTCGTGGCCATGACCGGCGAGATCACCCTGCGCGGCCGCGTGCTGCCCGTGGGCGGCATCAAGGAAAAGATCCTGGCCGCCAAGCGCGCCGGCATCAAGGAGATCATCATCAGTGAGGACAACCGCAAGGACATCGAGGACATCGATGCCCGCTACCTCAAGGGCATGCGCTTCCACTACGTCACCGAGATGATCGACGTGGTGAAGCACGCCCTGCTGAAGGAAAAGGTGGAGCACGCGCTGTTGGTGGCATAGTTACCGCAAAGTCTTGCGCCGGAAGGTGAAGACCGTGATGCACCGTTGCACCGCATCTTTGCGGCCCGGTCCATGGCCGCAATGCATCCCTTTGTCCGTATCTGCTCAACTATTGCCGGGCTGGCCATCACCGTGGGGACTGTCGCCCAATCCACTCCAATAAAGGAAGTTCCGTCCATCGTGCTCCACAACGACAGCAGCCTGAAGGCCGTCGTTGGCATTCGCATGCAGAACCGCTTCACTTACCAGCATACTGCCGGGGCCGGGCAGGAGGCGGATGCAGCGGATTTCCAAGTGCGCCGCTTCCGGCTGCGGTTGGACGGCCATGCCGTCACACCTCGGCTGCAATACAAGGTCCAGCTCGGCCTCTCCGACCGTGATGTGTCCATTGGTGATGGAACGGGGGCATCAAGTCTGCTCATGGATGCCATGGTGTTCTACCAGGCAGGAAAAAACACCCGGCTGGGTTTTGGCCAAGGCAAGCTGCCCGGTGGCCGCCTGGCATTGATAAGTTCTGCTGCGATGGAACTGCCGGAGCGCGCACTTGCCAACGGGGCATTTACTGCGGAACGGGACCGGGGAATCCAGTTGGAGCAGGCCATCCCCGCTGGCCGGCAGGCCGTCCATGCACACCTGGCGGTTTCGCAAGGGGAGGGCCGCTCCGGACAAAGAGGTACGCCTGGCCTTTGCTACACCAGCCGGCTGGAATGGATGCCTTTCGGGGTATTCCGGCAGAACGGTGCCTATTCCGAAGGTGACTTCTACCGCGAACCCTCTCCGAAACTGGCCATTGCCGCTGCCTACAGCACAGACCGGAACGCCCTCCGTGCCCGTGCCCAGAACGGGCCACTGCTCCCTGACGGCCAAGCCCGCACCATCGGCACCTTCTACGCCGATGCCATGTTCAAATGCAAGGGCTGGGCCTGGCTCGGTGAATTCGACCGCCGACTTGCCGATGGCGATCCGTGGGCCAGCGATACGGCCACGCACGTTTCCGTTGCCGTGAATGAAGGTTGGGCGATCACCAACCAGGCCAGTCGCATGGTGGGCAAACGCTCCCAAGTGGCCGTGCGCCACTCCATGGTGCGGTATGATGCCGCCGTTCACTCGGCATTCAGCGACCGCGATGAAGTGCTCCTGGGCTGGTCGTACTTCGTGAATGACCATCGCATCAAGCTGCAATCGGCAATGCTGTATGAGTGGGGAGAGGGCAATGCGAACTTCAACCACGTGGGGAACCAAGTCGGCTTCATGTTCCAAATGGAATTCGGGATCTGATGGAGGTTGCACCCGTGGGCGGTGATCCCCGCCAGATCGCCATTGATGAGCTCACCTACGCACTGCCGGAGGAACGCATCGCGCAGCATCCTTTGGCCGAACGCGATGCCTCCAAACTCCTGGCCTTCCGCGATGGCCACATCCGCGACCGGCATTTCCGCGACCTGGCGGACGAATTGCCAACCAATGCCCTGCTGGTGCTGAACGATACCCGTGTAGTACACGCCCGGCTTGCCTTCCGCAGGGCCACCGGTGCGCTCATTGAGTGCATGGTGCTTTCGCCGGAAGATGACCGCCCCATGGAGCACGCCCTGAACGACCACAGCGGCACGCGGTGGTGGTGCATGCTGGGCAATGCCAAGCGCTGGAAAGGGGAGGAGCTTGTGCTGGAAAAAGGGGGCCGCCGCTTGGCCATGCGGAAAGCCGCCGAGCAGCACGGCGAATTCCTGATCGAGTTCCATTGGGAAGGGGAAGATCCGTTCCTGGAACAGTTGGACCGGTTCGGTTCCGTGCCGTTGCCGCCGTACATGCGCCGCGTGGCTGGGGAAAACGATGAGGCACGCTACAACACGGTTTTCGCCGCGCACCCCGGTTCAGTTGCCGCGCCCACGGCCAGCTTGCATTTCACCGCACAGGTACTGGAGCACTTGGCCGAAAAAGGGATCCGCATGGCGAAGGTGACGCTGCACGTGGGCGCAGGCACATTCCTCCCCGTGAAAAGTGCCACCATGCAGGACCACCGCATGCACAGTGAGCAGGTGTATTTGCCGCGTGCAACTGTGGAGCGGCTGCTGGCACAACTGGGGAATGGCCCCATTGTTCCCGTGGGCACCACCGCCATGCGCACCATCGAAAGCCTGTATTGGTTCGGTGCGGACCTGGCCAATGGAGCCAACCCGCCACAGCTCGCCGTGGACCAGTGGCGGCCGTACAGCGGCCAGCCGGAAGTGCCGGTGAAGGATGCGCTGCAAGCCGTACTAGCCTGGCTGGACCTGCATCGCCTGGAAGCCGTGGCGGGCCATACCACCCTGCTGATCGCGCCGGGTTACCGGTTCCGGCTGAGCGACGCGCTGATCACCAACTTCCACCAGCCGCGCAGCACCCTGCTCTTGCTGGTGGCCGCGCTCATCGGCAAGCAATGGCGCCAGGTGTACGACCATGCAATGAAGCACGACTATCGCTTCCTCAGCTACGGGGACAGTTCCTTGCTTTGGCGCAGCACATAATCACCCTACGGATACTACACGCGCTATTCTTGCGTTTCCTTCGCGCCTCCGTTCCTCCCATGCACCAGCCCCTACGCTTTCTAACCACCTTGCCGATCATTGCCCTGCTCACGCCTGCGGCAGCGCAACTGGGCGGTTCCACGGTATTCCGCGTGCTGGACATCCCCAGCTCCGCAAGGGTTTCCGCCCTTGGCGGATCGCCGGTAGCGGTGTATGACAATGACATCAACCTGGGCCTCTTCAACCCGGCGCTGCTCAACGAAAGCATGGCCAAGCAGGTGGCCTTGAGCTACCTGCCCTACGTGGACGGCATCAACATCGGCTACGCTGCGTACGCGCACCACTTGGACAGCAGCAAGATCACCCTCAGCGGCAGCGTGCAGTACGTGAACTACGGCACTTTTACCCGCCGCGACGAAACCGGCATGGACCAAGGAACCTTCTCCGCCGGCGAATACGTGGTTCAAGTAGGCGCGGGGCGTGCATTGGACAGCGTGTTCAGCGTGGGGGCCAACCTGAAGTTCATCACCTCCAACATTGAAAGCTACACCGCCACCGGTTGGGCACTGGACGTGGGCGGCGTGTATGTGAAGAAAGCCCTCGGCCTCACTGTTGGCGCCACCTTGCGCAACATTGGCTTTGTAAGCAGCGGCTATACCGCCACCAAAGAGAAGTTGCCGTTCCAAGTGCAACTGGCCGCATCGTATAAGTTCCGCCATGCCCCGTTCCGCCTGGGACTGTCCATAGACAACATGCAGCAGTGGGACCTTACGTACCACGACCCCAACGAGCAGGTGCAGATAGACCCAACCACCGGCGAGGCTCTTGTAAAAAAAGTGACCACCGTGGACCGCGCCATGTTGCACGTGGTGCCCAACGCCGAGATCCTCTTCGGCCCCAACTTCATGCTGCGCTTCGGGTACAACTACCGCCGCCGCCAGGAGCTCGCCGTGGACGTAAAGCCCGGGCTCTCCGGCGTCAGCTTCGGCATCGGCATGAAAGTGAGCCGCGTGATCCTCAGCTACAGCTATGCGCAATTCAACCCCGCAGGGGCCAGCAACACCTTCACCCTGGCTTTGCGCTTCGCGGATTTGAAGCGGAGCACGGCGGGATAGGGCATCTGTATTAATGAGGTTTACCTGTGGCAGGACCGTTGGGCCTTCGGCTCCGCTCAGGCCAGTCTCTCTATTCAAGCGTTGATT
>JAFDZY010000066.1 GCA_018266685.1 Bacteroidota bacterium | reverse complement strand
GGACAGTGGCGCCGGGCGCTACGTCGTGGTAGAGCACCACGTCCGCCCCTGGCTGGCTGCCGCAGGCGGAGGTGGCATAGTCGTTCTGCGCGCCGGTGGTGCTGGCCGCAAGCGGGTTGGTGCTGTCATCCGCCGGCAGGCCAAGCGCGGAAATATCGATGGCGTTGGCACAGAAGTCACCGGCCACGAGGTTGAAGTTTACCGGACCTGCATTTTCGCTGATACCATTGCCGCCGCAATCCTGCCATACATAAGCTTGGTAGCTGCCATTGGCAAGGCCGCTGAGGGTGGCTGGACTGCCCGCGAAGGGACCGGCCATGGTACCGCTGTTGGCGGGGTTGAAGCCGGTGGGGCCGTATTTCACATAATAGCTGCCGGTGCAACCGCTGCACGCCCAGCTGACGCTTGCCGTGCCGGGGCCGGTGGCCGTAGCGGCAGGCGAGGTGGGCTTGGCGCAGGTGACAGCGGGAACGATGCGGAAGTTGTCGATGCCCGTATCGTTGTTGTTTCCGCCAAGTGCCGTGCTCTTGATGCGGATCACCGTGGTGGCGCTGGTGGAGCCGATGACATACTCGGCTGCAACGAAGGAGCCGTACGGACCGTTGATCGTGGCCAGCGTACTGAAGGTGCTTCCGCCGTTGGAGGAGACCTGCACATCGAGCACGTCCCCGCCGTTGATGTAGTCGAAGCGGAGCTTTTCAGTGCCGGTGCCTGCGGACATGTTCACGTAGAAATCCAGCGTGCCTACCGTGCCCGCCGGTGTTTCGTTCTTGTTGTGGAAGCGGGCCATGGGCGCATCAGCCCAGGTGTTTTGGGGGTTGTTCCAGCCGCCAATACCTCCCCATCCGGATTCCGCCATGGTGGTGTTACTGCTGCGCCAAGTGCCGGGGCCGTACGCGGGTATGTTTTTCCAATACCCGCCGGTGGGCACGTCGTTAGTGCTGCAGCGGTTGGTCCAGTTGGTGAAGGTTTCGGTGAACTGGGTGCCATTATAGACGTAGTAGTTCGCTGCCGGGTCGCTCACTGTGACCTGCACGGGCGTGCTGGCCACGGTGCTGGGGCCGCTGCTGCACGTCACATTGCAGCGGTACCAAGTGGTGGCCATCATGCCGGTGGCAGCATAGTTGTCATTGGTGGCACCATTGATGTTGGTCCAAGTGGAACCGTCCGGGCTGCTTTGCCACTGGTAGGTCACGCCACTTCCGGGGGTGGCGTTTTGTAGGGTGAGGTTGGTGCTCAATGGCGCGCAACCGGAGGTGGTGCTTGCCTGGGTGTTGCCGGGGGCCGGGGTGGTGCACCCCGCCGGAGGCGAGAAGGTATAGACTTTACCATTGCCGGGCCAGTTATCCAGCGAGGTGGCATCCACGCTGCTCGCCACATCCCCGGGCCTTATGTTCAGATAGTTCGCAGGGTTCGCACCGGTGATCGCGGCAAAGTTCTTCCACCAGCTCATGGTGCCGCCAGTTCCATAGTTGAACTCGACCACATTCGTGCCTTCGTACAATGAGGCCTGGAAGATGTAGTAGGTGCCACCATCCCAGGAATAGGCATGATGGTCCCAGTGTACGGTGAGCACGCGGTTCGGTGCCGTTCCGCTCACCTTGTATTCAGCCCAGTTCCCGCTCTCGTCACCGTCCACGCTCAATGGAGAGATCAAGGGTTGATTGCCCGAAAGGTTCTGTACCTGGAAGTTCTGGATCACGGTGTTGCCCAGTCGCATGCTCCCGTAGTTGTTCGCGGAGAACGTGGTGTAGGTAGTGCCCTCGTACACGAAATTGAAGCCGATGGAGGTCACGGCGGACACATATGCACCCGTAGGAACCAACATGGCGGAGCCGGTCATGTCGTGCAGGCTTCCACCACCGTTGCTGCTGAAGGAATACATATTGGCGGTCTGCGCGAAGACCGTGGAGAGCATGGCTCCGCAGGCCAAGGCCAGCAGCCCTCTCCGCCATCGCCCGTGGTGGATCTTGGTTTCCGAGTCTGTGTGTTTCATGGTCGGGGGAGTTTTTGGTGAATGATGAGTTTGGTTTTTTGGCCGGCTTCGCAAGGAGGTACGGGCGGCGTGGCAACCAAAATAGCGGGCTGCATGGCGCAATGGTGGCCGGACGGGGCGAAAGGTTGGCATTGGTCCGAACGGTGTTCAGCCCACGGCGCAGGGGGAAATGGGGGTGCTGGGGTTCGCTGCTGCTTTCTCCCGCAGGGAGCTCGCCCACATGCACCTCCGGAACAGTGCGGGCCGTGCGCTATGAAGGCAGCGCCTTCAACCTGGCCAACCGCCTCAGGGCCTGCCGTTGCGCAGCACGGTAAGGTGGCCGGTGAGCTGCTTGCCGCTGCGGCCGTCGATCACTTCATAGAAGTATGTGCCGTCGGGCAGGTCCTTGGCCTTCCAGTTGTTGGCATAGTTGGCCGAGGAGTACACCAGGTTGCCCCAGCGGTTGAACACGCGTACGCTGCTGCCGCTGCGGGCCAGGCCGCTGATCACCCAGGCATCGTTCACGCCGTCGTTGTTGGGGGTGATCACGTTGGGCACCCACACGGTGCATCCGGAATGCACCAGCACTTGTACCTGAAT
>JAFDZY010000065.1 GCA_018266685.1 Bacteroidota bacterium | reverse complement strand
GCGAAATGGCGATCAGCGCCGTCGGCGGCGTGGTCGGCGCCCTGCTGCTGCTGGTGACGCCGCCCCAGGTGTTTGCCGGCGTGGTGCCCTGGCTGCTGCTGCTGGCCACCGTGCTGTTCGCCGCCAGCCCGCGCCTGGCGCGCTGGAGCGCGGGCGAGGGTGGCAGCCGTCTGGCCGCCTGGCGCGCGCCCGGCCTGCTGCTGGCCACGGCCTACGGCGGCTACTTCAACGGCGGCGTCGGCATCCTGCTGCTGGCGCTGTACCTGCTGGTGGGCGAGACGCGGCTCACCACCGCCAATGCGCTCAAGAACCTCAACTCGTCCGTGCTGTCGGTGCTGTCGGTGGCCGCCTTCGCGCTGGGCGGCGCCATCGTCTGGGGGCCGGCACTGCTGATGGCCGTGTTCGCCACCGTCGGCGGCGTGGCCGGCGCCCGCCTGGCCCGGCGCCTGCCCACGGCCTGGGTGCGCGCCATCGTCATCGCCACGGGGCTGGTGATGAGCGTGCTGTTCTTCGTGCGGGCGTAGTCAAGCGATCGGCGCGACGTCGAAGCCCGCCGGCGGCAGGCCCCGCTGGTGGCGCTGCCACATCTGGCGGTACGCCGCCTCCAAGTGGCGCGTGAAGCGCGCGCTGTCGAACAGCGGCGCGGTGGCGCGCGCGGCCGCCAGGCGCGTGCGCAGGCCTTGCAGCCGCGCCGGCTCGCGCGCCAGGCGCAGCGCCAGCGCCTCGTAGTCGGCCGTGTCGTGCGTGATGAGCTCGGGCAGGCCGACCGCATCCAGCAGGCCGGCGGCCATGCGGCCGGCAAAGCTGGCGCCGGTCAGCGTCAGCACCGGCAGGCCGGCCCACAGCGCGTCGCTGGCGGTGGTGCCGGCGTTGAAGGGCCAGCTGTCCAGGAACAGGTCGGCGCGCTGCAGCTGCCCCAGGTACTCGGCATAGGGCCGGCGGAGGGCAAACACCAGGCGCGCCGGCTCGATGCCGCCGGCCTGCGCCGCCGCGCGCAGGCGCTGGCGCACGCCCGGTGACTCGCCCAGCAGCCACAGCACGCTGCCGGGCACTGCCCGCAGCAGACGCAGCCACGACTCGAACACGGGCGGGCCGATCTTGTGCGTGCTGTTGAGGCCGCAGAACACGAAGCTGCCCTCGGGCAGGCCCAGCTCGGCGCGCGTCGGCGCGGCGGCGGGCGGCACGCGGCGCGCGTCGTTGGCCTGGAAGCTGTCCGGCAGCCGCACGACGTGTTCGGCGAAGTCGGCCTCGGCGCCCGGCGGCGTGACCCAGCGGTCGCCCAGGATGTAGTCCACCTCGGCCATGCCGCAGCTGCCCGGAAAGCCCAGGTAGCCCACCTGGATCGGCGCCACGCGCTGCGCCAGCAGTTCGGGGCGGCCGTGGCGCGTCAGGCCCATCAGGTCGACGGCGAGGTCCAGCTCGAGCGCGCGCACGGTGGCCAGGGCGCGCTCGGGCCGCGGGTCGCTGGCGTCGACGAAGGGGCCGAGCGCCCGGCCCAGCCGCGCGCGCATCGGCGAGTCGGGCACCGGCGGGCGATGCAGGTCGACCGCGACGAGCTCGAAGTCGGCGCGGTCGTGCTGCTCGAACACACCGGCCATCAGGTATGCCATGGCGTGCTCGCGAAAGTCGGCCGACAGGTAGCCGATGCGCAGGCGTCGTCGGCTGGCCGGGCGCGGCGCCAAGGGTGTTGCCGCGGCCAGGCCCTTGCGCAGCGTGCGGGCCTGCGCCTGCGCGCCGCGCAGCAGCTGGGCGCCCGAGGCGCCGGGGTGCGACAGCATGGCCCAGCTGGCCACGCCCGCGCGGTCCTGGTCGATTTGCCCCAGCGTCTGGGTGAAAAGGGCGTCCAGCCCGCGCCAGTCGGCCTCGCGCTGCTGCAAATGCATGAGCGTGCAGGCCAGGTCGGCGTCGCCTGGCGCAAGCGGCCAGGCGGCGCGGTAGGCCGCCAGCGCCTCGTCGGTGCGGCCGGCGCGCTCCAGCGTTTCGCCCAGCGCGCGCAGCACCAGTGCGTCCTGCGGCGCCAGGCGGGCGGCGGTGGCCAGGCTGGCCAGGGCCTCGTCCACGCGGCCCAGCTCGCGCAGCATGTTGCCGCGGTTGAGCCAGGCCTGGACGTGGCGCGGGGCCAAGGCCAGCGTGCGCTCGAAGCTGGCCAGCGCCTCGTCCGGGCGCCCGGCCTCGAACAGCGCCCGGCCGCGGTCGTGCCACAGGCTGGGCTCGGCGGGTGCGAGCGCCAGCGCGCGGTCGAAGTGGGCCACGGCCTGCACCGGCGCGCCGGCCTGCACGCAGGCCACGGCCAGCAGGGACAGGGTGCGGATGTTTGTGCCGTCCAGCGCCAGCGCGCGGCCGAGCGCGATGCGCGCCGGCTCCGCCGCGCCCTGTTGCAGGTGCACGAGGCCCAGCAGTTGCCAGGCTGCGGCATCGTCCGGCTGCTGCTGCAGCCACGGGAGCAGCACCGCCCGCGCGGCTTCGAACTCGCCCTGGGCCAGCAGTTGGGCGGCCGCTGCCGGCCCGGCGGGAGCGGCCGGTTCAGGCGCCAATCACTTGATCCACAGGCGCACGGCGTCCCAGGCGCGGCCCAGGAAGCCCGACTCCTCGACGGCGTCCAGCGCCACCAGCGGCACCTCGGCCAGGGGCTGGCCGTTTTGCGTGATCTTGAGCGTGGCCACCACCTGGTCCTTCTTGAACGGGGCGATCAGCGGCTCGGGGCGCGCCACCTCGGTCTTGACCTGGGCGGCGCTGCCGGCGG
>JAFDZY010000064.1 GCA_018266685.1 Bacteroidota bacterium | reverse complement strand
AGCTGGTGCTCGGTGGCAGCTACAGCGACTATCGCGGAGCGCATTACGGCGAAGTGATCTGGGCGCGCTATGCAGGCAACACGGACATCCGCCAACGCTACTACGACAACGATGCGCGCAAGACCGACGCCAACGCCTTCGCCAAGCTCACCTACGCATTGAGCCCCAAGCTCGACTTCTACGGCGATCTGCAAGTGCGTAACGTCACATACAGCTTCCTCGGCTTCAACAACGACCTGGACAACGTGACGCAGGACCTCGCCTGGAGCTTCTTCAACCCCAAGACGGGCCTGCTTTGGCGCGTGCATCCGGGCGGCAAGGCCTACGCCTCCTTCGCCGTGGCCAACCGCGAACCCAACCGGGACGACCTGGAGGAGACCACGCCCGCCAGCCGCCCCACCGCGGAACGTCTGTTCGACTACGAACTGGGCTACGAATACCGCACGGGCCGTTGGAACGCGGGCATCAACGGCTACTACATGGATTACATGGACCAACTGGTGCTCACCGGTGAATTGAACGACGTGGGCGCCGCCCTGCGCACCAACGTGCCGCGCAGCTACCGCGCAGGCGTGGAGCTGATGTTCGCCGCGCAGCTCACCAAACGCCTGCTATGGAAGGCCAATGCCACCTTCAGCCGCAACAAGGTGATCGACTTCACCGAGTACGTGGACGACTGGGACAACGGCGGCCAAATGGCGATCCACCATGGCACCAGCGACCTTGCTTTTTCACCGGACGCCATAGCTGCCAGCCAGCTCAGCCTACGCGTGTGGGACAAGCCGAAGAAGGGACAAGCTGACCTCTCTTTCATCACCAAATACGTGGGCAAGCAGTACTTGGACAACAGCAGCAGTACCGACCGCATGCTGGATGCATACGTAGTGAACGACCTGCGCGCCAACGTTTCCCTGTTCAGCCTGAAAGGCACGAAGAGCGTGGACTTCAACCTCACCGTGCGCAATCTCTTCAGCGAACTGTACGAGAGCAATGGCTGGAGCTACAGCTACATCAGCGAGGGGAGGAGGCAGGAACAAGTGGGACTTTTTCCGCAAGCGCCGATCAATGTGCTGGGCGGGGTGAGCGTGCGGTTTTGATCGGGCCAGGATCAATGATAGGACAGGATGAACAGGAATTACAGGATGAAGCAGAAGGTAAGTGGCAACGTGGGGGCATAATCCTGAATTCCCGGACAGGAAGAACAGGATTTATACCAATTCGCATTAAGGGATCGTCCAAAGCGGCTGTGCGGGCAGGAAGTAGTCGAAGCTACAGATGGAACGGACCGCTGAGCGCGGCAGGTCGTTGATCTGCTGTGCGATGAATTCACTGAGCTGATCGAGGGACGCGAAGACCCTGTTGGAAAAAGCGCGTTTGAAGCGCCACCAGATCTTCTCTGCCGGATTGAGTTCTGGACAATACGGTGGAAGGAAGATTGGAAGGATGCTGTCGGGCCAGTTGAGCAGGCGGGCTTTGTGGAAGGCCCCGTTGTCCAAGAGCATGACCTTCAGTTCATCGGGTCGTTGGTCGGTGAAGTGGTCCAGGAAGATCTGGTAGGTGGCGGCCGAGCAATGGGGTAGTTCCAGATGGAAGTGGTCGCCAGTGATGGGCGAGTACGCGCCGAAGAGCCAAGTGGATTGGAAGACCTGCTGGAAGGAGCACACCGGCTTGACCCCTTGCGCGGTGAGCCCTTTGCCCGCGCGGGTGAAGAGGCCGAAGCGGCTCTCGTCCTGCACGTACAGGTTCACCGAGGCGAACCCTTGGCATCGCTCGGCAATCAGGTCCGCACAGCTCTGCGCGAAGTTTTTTTAAAAGCCTCGGCTGCCGCCGGATCCTTCTTCACATGCGACTTGCGCGCGGTCTTTACCTGCGCATCGTACTTGCGCTTGACGAACCCGTTGAGGGTTTTGTAATTGATCGGCTCACCGAAGCTCGCCTCGAACCAGCGCATCAGTTCCACGAAGCCTTGGATCCCGTTGCGCGGGTCATGGACCTTCTCGCGCAGGGCCGCCTCTTGCTCGGCGCTGATCACGCTGGGCCTGTTGCCCCCCATCGCGTGGGAGAGCATCCGTTCCATACCCCCGGCGATGTAAGCGCTGCGCCATACCAGCACGCTGTTGGGGTCGCTGCCGGTCTGCTCGGAGATCGCCCGCTTGGAGATACCTGTGGACTCATGCGCCTTGCACACCATCAGCATGCGCACGCGTGCGGCCATGTTCGGGCGGCACTGCCCATGCAATCGCTTCAGCTGCGCCATGCTCTCCTTGATCTCGAACTTCTTCGGGTATGCCATCTGTTGGGATTTGCCCACAAGATCCACCAAGCACCAAACCGTTGATCCCTGCGTTACGGCAGTTATCAACATGTTGGCCTACGCTTTAATGCGAAATGGTATTACAGAATGGATTGGAGTAGGTGCTATGAGCCGTACTTCGCCAACTAGGTCCATCCTGTGTGGCATTCATCCTGTACATCCTGTACATCCTGTCAACATAAAGCGGCAGCAGTCCATCCTGTGTGGCATTCATCCTGTACATCCTGTACATCCTGTCAAAAAAACGCGGCAGCAATCCCGTTTCACAACCGCACCGCCGCAGCCAAGTACTTGTGCACCTTGCCCACGCGCTCCACCTGTCCCTTGGCGGCGAAGCGTTCGTAGAAGCCGTCGTCGCGGAATTCGCGCACCAGTTGGCCCCATGGCGCCAAGCGCTGCGTCCAGCGGCGTTCGCGGCCATCGGGATCGGGGTCCTTTGCGTTGAGGTCCGCGCACACGCGGATCATCGCCTTCAGCGTCACCGGCTTGGTCACGTTGTACTTTGGATCGCCCCAAGCATCGCCCCAGGCGCTGCGGGCGGCCCTTAAAAACTCCTGCAGCACGCGGTAGCGGCGCTCCACGGCGGCATCGGTGATGCGCTCCGGGTCCTTGGTGTTCCAGCTTTTCAGGATCCAGCGGTGTACCTCGTTGAACAGCTCTGCCTGCATGATCCACTTGTCCTGTTTGCTGCGGTTGCCCAAGCGGTTGATGCGATAGCGCAGCGGGCTGTCGCTCTCGTTGTACAGGCGTTCCAGCACCTTCGCCGCGAGGCGCTTGTCGGGCTTCTCCCAGCTCACGCGCTCATACAGGTCGATCAGGTGGCTCTTGTTGATGCGCGTGGGCGTGCTGTTGATGATCACGAACATCTCCGCCGCGAAGTCCTCGCTCTGCCCGTCGAAGATGATGCACGGCACGTGGATGCTCTTGGCTTCCTCCGGGTGCGAGCGCAGGTAGAACTCCAGCGCGGCCAGGCGGTGCTGCCCGTCGATGATCAGGTATTTCTCGCGCGGTTCCTTCAGGTCGCCCACGTTCT
>JAFDZY010000063.1 GCA_018266685.1 Bacteroidota bacterium | reverse complement strand
GTATCGCACCTGCTTCTGCGTGCTGGCATCGGGCGGAAGCGGCTCCAACAACGCACCCTGAAAGAAAGCTACCTTGACGTAATTCTTGGTCATGTGGAAGCCCATGAAGTACCGGTTCTCCTCCATCCCGTAAAGTGGCGTGTTCCACTTCACGGCCTTGAGCACCTTGGGCACCGCGCAGGTGATCAACACATCCAACTCAATGGCCACGATGCGCTTCCAGTCCGGGATGGCTTGCAGGTAGGCCTGTACCGGCTCCTCTCCGTAGCCTTTCGCAATCTGCGGGTTGCCGCCGGCAAGGAGCTTTACGGGTTGAGGTTTTGCCGTGGCCATGTTCCAAAAGTAAATCGGCATGCTGCACAACCTGAATGCGTGCTCCGGAATGGACCCCGAATGGGCGCGGATCCAATCCGCGTCCATTCGGGGTCCATTTGTGATCGAGAAGAGGACCCGGTCGGCCGCATCACGCCTGCAATTCCCCCATGATCACACATCGCCCTAGCTACGTTCGGAACGCGGGTGTCGCGCCGTTGGGCTTCAGCGCACCAGTGTGACGTGGCCGAACTTCACGACTTGGCCCACGGACCACGTACTTGCGTAGCTCAGCTTGTAGGGATACACCCCGATCGGACAATCTTGCCCATGGTATGTGCCGTTCCACGTGCTGGCGGGCGCATTCAGTTCGGCGATCAGCTCTCCCCAGCGGTTGAACACAAGAAGTTCGATGTACCGCAATGGGCAATCCATTACCGGCCCCCACACATCGTTCAGGCCGTCACCGTCAGGGGTGAAGGCATTGGGCACGTATAAGTCGCATGAACAGTCATCCCAATAGAGCACGGTGCTTGCCGGCGCGGACCAGCAACCGTGGTCCGCAATGGTGGCGGAGTAGAGGCCCGGCTCATAAATGGTAATGTACGGGGTGCTTGCACCTGTGCTCCAGGCCACGCTGTCAAACGGTTGGGAGATGCCGAGCACTGCGGCGTGCGTACCTGCGCAGATGGCCAACGAATCGGGCAGGACCAACACCGGCGCCGCAATTTCCACCACGGCTGCCGTGTCCATTCCGATGCAACCGCCCATTTCCACCGTGACCACGGCCATGCCCGCTGAAGCAACCACCACTTGCGGTGAGGTGCCGTGGGCCACACCGTTCCAAGCATAAGCCGTTGCACCGGGAACGGTGGCGTCCAGGACGGCGCTGTCCCCGGGGCAGAACGTCACCACATCGGGCAGGCCGGGCAGCGGCAATGCGATCATGACCACAAGCGCCGTGTCACTTCCGGTGCAACCGTTCGCGGTTACGGAAACGATGGCATTGCCCGCTGATGAGGCAATGGCCAAGGGGGCGCTGCCGGCGGCGATACCGCTCCAAGCGTATGCCGTGGCCCCCGGAAGGGAGGCATCCAACACCGCGGTGCTTCCATCGCACAACCGGACAGTGTCGGGCAAGTTCGGCACCGGCAGTGCATGCTCAGCCACATGAATGGTGTCCGTGCCCGTGCAAGCGCCCAGCGTTACCTCAACGATGGCATTTCCCGGAAGATGGACTTCCGCAATTGCTGCGTTGCCATTTGCCACACCGCTCCATGCGTATCCGGTGGCACCCGGTGTGGAGGCATCCAACAGGCTGCTCCCACCCGTGCAGAACCACGCTGTATCGGGCAGGTTCAATTGTACCGGGGTGAACTGCACCGTGATCGAATCGAAGGTGATGCAGCCGTTCAGGTTGGCAAGCAGGAAGAAGGTGCCTGATGAATCCATCGTGTACTGCGGTGTGCTGCCTGTGGCACCGCTGGCCATCGCTTGGGCCAAACTGGCCCCGATCGGGCCCGCGTACCAGGTGAAGGTGGTGTTGCTGCTTCCCGGCGGCGCATGCAAGGTGAATGGCGGTTCGCAGATCACGGTGTCAGGGCCGAACATATCCTCATGGAAAATGGCACCGCCAACGGCCACGGAAGCGGCTGCATCACAGATCGTATCTCCGGAGCAATCGATGACGCGGAGGCGCACCTGCAGTGAATTGGAGCCTGGCAAGGGGACAATGGGTTGGGGCGTGGCACCACTGTACGTTCCGAAGAGCGTACCGCCCACTACTTGCCCGTCCACCACCGTTCCGTCGGCATAGTACGCCCAGTATTGGGTATAGGTGGGCACCGAGCCGCACAAGAGGGTGTTGCCCACCATTGGATTGATCTGCAGGGCCGTTCCCGCGCAGGACAGCGTGTCCGTGTCCAGGGTGAACAGCGTATCCGGCACCACCGGGCAAAACGTTCCGGGCCGCATGCAGATGCAGTTGCGCTGCAGGGTCCGGTCCACGGCCTGTGCGGCGATGGAGTACACCGGGCTGGGGTTCACGCCGCCCGCATCGTTGATGGTCATGAACTTCTCGGTCCAGGTGAGGTCGACGGAATTCGGGGTGGCCCAAGTGCTGTCCACGCATGCTGAGCCGCCCGCCGGATCCGCCCTAACCATCCAGGCCTGGGAGGCTCCGTTCTGGTCGGTGCTGCCGGCCAACAGCAAGTCCCCGTTCACATAAGCATCCATGTCGCTGAACGTGGTGTTCTGGCCGGGGCTGTATTGATAGGTGTGCAACCCGTTCAGCGCACCAGTGGCCGGGTCAAAGTCGTAGAGTGTGCCGCCGGTGACGGTAAAAGGCTGGTTGTACGCTTGGCCGGAGAGATAGGCATGGCCGTTTGCCAATGCGACACCGGTCACGTGGCAGGTAGCATTTGCGTAGCGTTTGCTCCACATCAGGTCGCCGTTCGCCAAGTTGACGCGCGCGGTAAACGCATCGTGGTAGCTCCAGCCAAGCTCGGACTGGTTATGGTTGCTGACATACCCGCCAATGAGGGCGCTGGTGGGAGAGTCCTGGACGGCTGCCTTCGCCATGTCGCTGCTCCAGGCCCCGCCGAACTGGGTGCAGTTCCAATGGCGGCACCATTGGTCGGTGCCCTGGTTGTCCACTTTCAGCAGGGTGATGGCGAAGAAATCCCAATTGTGGCCGGATTGCCCGGCAATGAGGAAGCCCCCGCCGCTCAACGGCTCCACGCCATAGAAACACTCCCATTTGCGGTCCACGCCCCCGTAGTGGAACGAATAGGGTTTGAAGCTGACCGGCATGCCCATGCCGTCGGTGATCATCACGGCGGCGGCGTTCTCGGTGGGTACGAAACCTGTGTTCCAGTGGGTCTGCCAGAAAGCGGTGTAGAGGAAGTAGTCCCCGCCTACCATGCAGATGTTGCCATTCACGCTTTGCCCAACGGCACATACGAACAGATTGCGCGAGCAGCTGTAGGTCTTGAACCACTGGGCGTTGCCGTCAGCATCCAGTTTCAGGAGAAAGGGATCCCAGAAGTTGGTGTATCCCGCAGTTTGGCCCGAAATGATGTACCCGCCGTCGTTGGCCATGCACATCGAGGTCGGTTGGATGTACGGCACGCCGGGATCCGTGAACGAATAGTTCCAGACCAATCCGCCCATGGCGTCATAGCGTGTTACTTGAATGCCGGAATCCGGCAGCGCTTTGTACGGGGACATGATCACCGAGCCGCCGTCGGCAAGTGCAACGGCCTTCACCGCAGTTCCTTGCCATTGCCATTGGGCAGGTCCCATCACCCGGTTGTGGTACGGCCCCGGTGATCCGCCCAAGCAAGTGCTGGAAACCGTGATCGGCTGTTGTGCATGCAGCACCCATGGAAAGCACGCCATGCACAAGACCTGGACGAGCCGGGTTGGCCGGATCCTAAAGACTGCGCGCTGTAATGGCCCCTTGGACATGGATGGTGGAATGGCACTGATATCAAAAATAGAATAAATCGGAAGTGATGGGCTGGCAATCGCCTCTTATTGTCGTGAATTTCAACCACAGAGGCACATGTTTCATCCCGCTTGCGGGAGAGAACACGGAGAATACGGATAGCAGAGTACTATTGGGCTGGAAGGAAGGGAGGCCACGGATGCGGCTCGGGATCTCCTCTTCGCGCTTAGGTGATCGCGGGCCGGAGAACAGGGTAAGGCCAGTGGTTCTGCCGGTTGTGCCGATATTTGTACAGGATGGGAACGCTTGCCGATATCCTCTCTGTCTTGCGCCAAGAACGCGCACGCCTCTTTGCCAAATACGGGCTGAAGAGCATGGCCGTGTTCGGTTCGGCCACACGCGATGACTTCAAACCTGACAGCGATGTGGACATTATGATCGAGGTTGATCGACCCATTGGAATGGAGTTCTTCGATCTTGAGCAGGACTTGGAGCACATTGTTTCCCGCAAGG
>JAFDZY010000062.1 GCA_018266685.1 Bacteroidota bacterium | reverse complement strand
TTGCCGGCCCAAGAACTGGGAGCAACGGCGCCCCTACCCGTTTCCTACGGGTTGCTCGTTCGTGTGGCAAAGGAGTGACAGTGCGTGCCAGTGGACGAGTCGCGATCGGACAGGTTTAGGCTGGTTGCGGAAGTTCACCAGAGACTGCTTGTTGGCACCTCGTTGCTCGACAACTGAGCCCCGACGGACGCGAGCGAGGACTGCAGCTCTTTGTCGCCTTTAACCTCGAGCACGCAACTCGACAGTGACGGAAGTCAACATCCTTGACGCACAGCCCTGGCGCCGCAGATAGCACCGCCGAACAGGCGTGAAGTCCGCCTGCAGCCTGCATTGCGCTGCATCGAGCAATGCGACCTAGGGCGTCAGCCTGCGGCGTCCGCTTCCTCAACCTGTGGGCTGCGCACCAGATGGATGGTCTTAAACGATTCTCCCAGGAAGCTGAACTTCTTCGAGAACAGAGATGCCACTCGCGTGTCCGCGGTGGCAAAGAAGATTTGCCGCCCTGAGTTCACTGCCAAGTCGCGCAGGTAGTCTAGGAACGACAAAGCGTTGAGGTCGTCGATGTGCGCGATTGGGTCGTCGATGAGCAACATGGGAGGCGCTGCCCCGGCCGTGCGATTTCTGGCAAGGAAGATTGACAAAGCAAACGCGGCTCGCTGCCCGGTGCTGACCTCGTCGAGCGTGCGGGGGTCATGACCATCTGCGGTCCGCAGAAGAACATTCGGGCTGCCGACGTACTCGTACTCTCGCGGCGCGTGGATGCGCGAGAATACTTCATTGATTTGGCCGCCGATGGCATCAAGCGCCTCCCGCGTGGCGTTCTCCAGGGAGGCATTTTCAATGAGGTCGTCCAAGACCTTGCCGGCTTCGAGGAGCGCCTTCCCCTCGCCACGATGCTTCGCAAGGCTGAGATTCAAGTCCTGAATCTTCTTCGGCAAGTCCCGCTGCTCGGTCGAACTCTCCGATTCGCTACGTGACGCTTCGTCAGCTTGTTTGAACGCGGAGGCCACGGCTGCGATGCGTGCCTGAACCTCGACGAGCGGAACATCGTCCTCGAGGGCAAGGTAGGAACGAAGCCCGGCAGCATTGCTTGTAGCGGCAAGGAACTCGTCTCGCAGCGCAACAAGCGATGCGAAGGTGCCGCTTGGCTCGACGCGCGTCACCCAGCCATCAAGGACGACAGACCGAGCGAATCCCCGGATGGACTCAACAAAACCACCTATGTTGCGGCGGCACTCACCCAAAACCTTTCGTGTCTCTTCAACTGCGTCCGACTGACGCCACCGTTCGCCCGACGCAATATCAGCGGTGAGACTACTTGATTCAAGCTCGAATAGCCCAGCGATTCGGCCCCACACCAGATCGGCTTCGTTGCTGGAGAAGCCCGCGCTGCCCAAGTCCTGCCCTTCCTTAATGACGCGCTGCAGCTCCAACTGAGCTTGATTGACCTGCTCGCGAAGTCCAACCAGTTCTTCAAGGACTTCCTCGGGCGTGGTCCCATTCAACTGCAATTGCGCCGCAAACTTCTGGCAGAGCTCGACGGCGCCAGCCCATCGCCGTGCCTCGCTCGCCTCTTCCCCCGCGAGGCGCAGCGACTCCGCAAGGGCCTCAACCTCCTGAGTAGTCTCCGGACCTGAGGTAAGTTCCTCGATGAGATGCATCAACGCGCCGCTGGCATGCACCGTGCGGCAGACCGGGCACATGTCCGGGCTATTCGATGATTTGAGCGCTTCCTTCGCTGCGTCCTTAAGCTTCGCGGCCGCAGCAGCGCGGGCCGACGCGGCCCGGCCGTGAAGGTCCAGGGCTTGCTGAGCGCGGGTGACCCTCGCGTGGGCGGACGTGGCCGCTTCACGCGCAGCCTGCACGGCATCTTGCAGTTGGAGGGAAGCGTACTGCGGCGGCACCTGCGGCAGGTCACCGGCCACCAGACTTCCAAGGCGTGTGACCAGGTGCTCCGAGACTTCGCGGGCCGACTTGAATCGACGGCGCACGTCATGAAAACCCGCAGACTCATACGCAATCCACCGGTCCAGGTTCTTGACGTTGGCCTCAAGGACCTCCATCTTCAAGATGAGTTGCTTCTCGTGCTCGAGGCTCCCAGCGAGTTGGGTGTCGACGGGCTTTGAGTTTCTGACTGCGGCCTCCAGTTGCGTTGAACGACGCTCGACATCCTTGATGGTTCGAGCTGCGCCTCCGAGGGAAACCAGCGCTTGCACATGCGCCAGGGCGGCGAGAAGCTCCTGCCCTTCCTTAGGCGTGGGAACGCTTGCCTCAGCTGGCCTCTTCCAACCGAGGCCTGCAAGCGCGGCGCGATATGCGTCCGTCAGCGTTTTTGCCGTGGACGGCTTGCTTTGAAGCTCTTTCAGCCGCCGCTCGAAAACAGTCAACTCCGCCTGCAGTACTTCGGCGCGGCGCTGTGCCTTGTCCCAAGCCTTATCCACGTCGGCGCGAATCTTCTGCAAGTAGTCAAACGTCGTGGCGGCGGACGAGCCCACCAACAACCGGCTCAACTCAGTCGTGATGTCATCTGGCTTCAGATTGCCGGACAAGCGATACGCGGCATCGGTGTCGAGGAAGTTGTAGAGCGAAAAGCTGTCAACGATGTCCGCAACGTTGTGCTCCTTGCGGTTGTACCAAGCGAGGTTTCGAGCCTTGATGCGAGGGCCTTCTCCTGTGGACGAGAGTTCGAAGGTGCTACCGCCCGCGTTTGGCAACAGCTTTCCTTTGAGACGGACCGGCCCGACGGTTGTGCTTCTGCGGTTGTTTCCGCAGTAGAAGTACTCGACAGCCTCGAGCAGAGATGTTTTTCCGCTCCCGTTCGCGCCCACGAGCAGCGTTACGTCGCCGAAATCATAGGTCTTGCCGTTGTGTATCGGCCGGAACGAAGCGATATTCAGGCTGAGCAGCTTCGCCGTCGCCAGCGGCGTGTCGGCAGCGTTCAGCTCCTTCATCTGCTGCTTCCCGTTCAAAGCCGCACCTGCTGCGCGCTGGGCAATCTTCTCCACCACGGCAGTGCGAGGGGTAGGAGCGTCGAGCAACAGCTCGAGCCCAGCGGCTGACAGGCGTTGCCGCCAATCCGTCAGCACGTCGTACGTGCTTCCGTGCTCCGCTGCCTCGAACAGCTTCGGCCCTCCCAGCAGGGATTCGAGATCGTCCTGCGAGACGACACGCTTGCGCGCGTAGTCCTTGTCAGCCTCGATTGCTGCCTTCGCCGCAGCAAATTGAGGATTCGACTTTGAGTTGGGCCCGGCGACGAAGTAGAGGTACTTGTTCCAGCGCAGGTCACCGGGCGTGTCGAAGAAGTCGTCAGCGAGGATGCGCTCTTGGAAGTCGCGCAGGTGAAGCGAGCGGTCCACGACGTCGTCAGCGAAGTCGACGTACGCAACAGCATAGGTCTGCTCGCCGAGTTTCTTCTCGCCGCGCACAACGGAATCGTCGACGTCGTGAAGCCCGACAAGTAGATGAGACAGCGCTTCACGAGCAGCTTGCATCTCAGGCATGTCACTGTCCCCCTGTGATGGATGCCATGCTGCTTCCATCGTATGTAATGTCAATTTGCTGCTTGATGTCGGCGAACTTGGTGACGCCAGCGACCGTGCGGTAGCAGATGGCCACACGGTCCTTATGGGCCTCGTTTTCTTTCCGCAGCAACTCGAACGCGTTCTCGCCAATCCGCTTGACCAAATCCATCGGCGGGTTGTCACCGAGGTAGGCCACTAGGGCGGGACGCGCGCCGGCCTTGACCACGTTGGTGTTGGGGGAGCTGGGAGACCACGCAATCGACGCGCCGCCGCCGCCAAGGTCCTTAATTTGCGCCGGCAACGGAACTGTCTGGAGGATGTGGCCGAGCACTGCAACCCTGGTGATGCGCCTCTGACGTTCCTCGGAGGCTGGGACGTCGCGGTCAAGCTGAAGGGTGGCGCGGGCGACTACTTCAGACTCTGGGATGCGGCACACATCCAGGTTGTCAACGCGATACCACTGCTCCTTCATGCTGTGAGGCCCGCATGAAAGAGAGATGGCCCGCTCGATGTGCAGCCGGTTTTTGATGTCCTGCAGGCTTTGGAACGCCGCGGTGACTTCCGGGTTGGCGTTGATGACTTGGTTCCACCCGGTCTCCGGACAGCTTGTGCTTTCCAGCCATGTGCCGGCGTTGGCGTCCCAGGCGAACCGCGTATCAAGCTGCGGTCCGATGAGCACGTCGTGGACCGCGGCGCCATCTTGCAGAACTTTGGGGACCGTCAGCGCGAAAGCGGCCTCGTCATAGTGGAAGTGCAGGACGTGCCGCTTCTTTTCATGCCATGTGTAGTACAGGCCCTTGGCCTCATTGTTGGCAACCTCGTCATCCTTCACCGAGCAGCGACGCTGAGGAACATACCAAGCTGAACCGCTCTCGTTCTTCCACTTGTCCGGCTCGTGGTCCGGTGTACTGTGTAGAACGACGTTCTGAGCCCAGTTTAAACAGACGATGTCGCAGTCGGTTAAGGCTGGACTGCGCCGGAAAACTTCGTTCCGATACCTGCGGTAGTCCGTTTGTTTGGGCTTCGGGTTCAGCTGGATGTGGATGAGAATGGCTCTGTCCGACAGCTTCTTGTTGGCATCGGCGTCCTCGCCAAGGTCCAGCGCGTCGGAGCAGATGATGGTCGAAAGCTTGATGAGCCTGTCCTTGCCCTGAAACCGATAGACGGCGCGGCCGCAGCGTAGCTGCTTGTTCTCAAAACCATGTTCGTCTCGGGACGGCGCGGTCTTGAACTGGAACAAGACGACCCGTTTGAGCGTGTTCTCCGCGTCACGGGTGACGAAGCAATAGGCGACGGGGTCGAAGTAGTTGCCCTGCACCGCTGGAGCCGGATCCTCTTCGTAGATGACGTCGCAATGCCCGGCGCAGTCCGCCTTGAAGCTGGCGAGCTGTGCGGGTGTCATGCTCTCGCAACCGAGCACCCAGAGTGCGCCCTCTGCGGGGAAGAGCTCGCCCTTCGCAGCCTTCGCCAGGGAGCTCACCGGGAGGAAATATTCTGGCGTGACCACGAGCTGGTCGCCACGCTCTGCAGCCATCGCGAGGAACGCATCGGCCCGGGCGGCGGCGGCGGCAATGTCTAGGTGGCCAATCCGCTGGGTGTCTGCATAGATTGGACCTGACGGCTGAAGTAGCAGCGCGCGGTAGCTCTGATGCGTGGCTTGGAGCGCAGCCAGGTCAGGCGGCTCAAGACCCCGCACGGCAAGCACATCTTCGACGTCACTGATGAATACAGGCGAAGCCATTTCCCTCCCTCTGGCGGCGTCCGTCATTTTGGTAGATGGTAGCAATTTGTTGCCGACGGTTGATGGCGCCATGATCGTCTTGAGCCGCTTCCGGCAAGGAGCCTCTGGACAACTGGCGTGCCTCCCAAGTCCTACGCATGGCGCCGCCGCTCGCGGTTCAGCTTCAACGTTGAACGACAGCTTCAGGTAGCCGATTTAGGCGAGTCGATGGACCGCAAGCGCTGCGGAGCTGACTTGACCGCACTTCGGCAGCTTCAGGCTGGTCTCCGACATTCGAACTTCTTTAACTAAAGGCAGCTCACTATCCGATAGCAGTCGATCCCCGGGGATACTCTTGTTATTCGCTGACGAGCCAATACGCCTTAGCGACTCCACCTCGCTTGGCATAGTCGACACCGAACACCATCAGGTCTGCCAAGTGGGCGCCTACTTGACGCCGACTGATGCCGGGCTGGACGCCGACCACTGTGAAACCAAGCTTCGTCGCGGGCGTCGATTGAATAAGCTGTCTCAGATCGCCAAGGGTGCCGGAAATGAATGTGGACGGGCTCGTATGCCGAGCATGCATGCGGTCGTGCATGTGTTCCAGGAGGGTGGTGACATCGCAGTAGTACACCGACTTCACCAATTGGCCAGCCACTTCGTACACATCTCCGACTCGACCACCGCTCGGTGCCCCACCGGCGCCTTTGCAGTGATAAAGCGCAATCTCGACCTCGCCTTGTGGAGATGCAGTAATCGCGATGTAGTCAGCCGCTTCGCCCGAGCGGTGGTCATAGAAGAGAGCGGTGAGGCCAGGAGCCTGCAGCAAGTACCGCTCAAGGTGCTCTTGAACTGTTGTCTGGCCTGCCAATCGCTGTCGCAGTTGTGCAGCAGATGCAGAGCCGTTGTTCGGTACGAACTCGACGTCAATGGCGCAGCCAGTCCAATCGATCACCTCAGCATCCCCATGGGAGAGAACTGCGACTTGCAACTGTGTGGCCGACATTTGATTCATCCCTTCAAAGGACGACTTGTCGGCAGCATAGAAGATTGGTGGATGCTCGGCCAGCCATTCGGATAAGTGCATCCAAGAGTCCGTCGCTGATTCCACCTCAATGACGACGGTGTCGTCTCGTTGCGTCACCATGCGTCCGTGACCCAGTGAGAAGCGCATCAGAACCGAGAACTGTTCCAAACTAACCTTGAAGTCCATAACGCCGTTAGCAGGCTGGGGCGCGAAATCGCACAGCTCCCAGTCGGTCAGACTCTTGTAGTCGAACCGGGCTGCGCCCTCAGTGCGAAAGCGAACGCGTGGGTTTGTCTTAAATCCAGCCTTTGCCCATGCTCCTGCGATGACCACGTCAGGGAGCCGGCGCAGCGTCGTCGCAGACTTGACGATGTCGAACTGGGTTTGAGCGAACGGAGCAGTGCCGACCAGCCGTGCATCGAGTTGAGCGACCCAGGATACAAACTCAGAGATCGTCAAAGTTTGATTGCTCCATATTTTGGAGCTGCTGCTCGCCCCAATCGTTTCCTTAGCATCCCCTGCCAAGCCACTACCGAAGAAGTGCCCTTGTACGTATGCACGGCCGTCGCCAACGGTCACCGCGCGCTCGGCGGCGGGACCAGTGAGCATGCGATATGTCTCGCTTTGGGAATTGAAAGTCGTGTTCTTGAGCCCTACGTTGTAGAACCGGACACCGTCAAGTCCGGCGCGAGCCCGACTGGTCTCCTCATAGCTCAGCAGCCGGTAGTTACTGCAGACCTCGCTCATCAAGCCCTGATATATTTTTTCAGTGCGCCGCGTCGAACCGATGTAGCAAAGCCGCGACTGCTGGAAGTAGATGAGCAAGAACGCATCGTGGCGGACATTGACCAACACATCAGAGGTCGCCCAGTTCGGAGGATTCTCGTCGACGGTCAGCAGCAAGCTGATCGTGCCATCTGTGGAAAGCCACTGCTTTACCGCGCGAAGGTCTCTGCCGACCGTGTCGCCAATCTTCGAGAAGTCTGGTATCTCGTCGCACCTGAAGACCCGAACGTGGGCGTATAACTCAAGCGCGAGGGGCGATACCAGTTCGTAGTCGGATTCTGCGAGCCGGCTCACGGGGAGCCGCTCAAGAACCGCCTGGCTATCGGCGTTACCAACGAGTTCTTGCTGTGCCGCTTCGTCAATCATGCGGGCGAGGTCTACGCCTTCCTTCAGCAGTGAACTTGGTGCCTCCATGATGCGAGAGAGCGGTGCAATGAGGGTTGCGTTGCCCGTAGTTGCGTCACTTCGAGCAAATCGCCCGATAAACTGGATGGTTGGAACAAGCGAACGGTGAGGCGAATGGAGCGCCGCCACTTTTAGTTTGGGGAAGTCGTAGCCCTCGCCAAACATGTCGACGCAAACGATCCCGCTCAGCTCACCAGAAACTAGCCGTCGTTCGCAATCGTCCTGTGTTCGTTTGCTGAGCTTGCTGTCGACCGCCTCAATCACGACGCCCAAACTCCGGTAAATGGGGACGAGCTCGCGAGCCGCCTTGATGCTAGCCGCGCGCACGAACAGGCGATGGTCCTTGCCTGCGTCCCTATCCGCGTTGAGCTGCGCTACGGCGGTCTCAGCGATAGACCGATCGATCTCATCGTCGTTGAGAGGATTTAGCACTGGCGCCGCACGAAAGGCGACTGGTTGGAAGGCCCCCTCCTCAACTGCCCGCGTCACAGGGTAACGATAGACCAGCTTCCCAGGAATGACACGACCATCTCGTCTGAACGGCGTTGCGGTGAGGAACACAAAACGGGCTCTCTTGAAATGTGCCAAGAAAGCTGCCCAGGTAACTGCGGGAGCGTGATGAGCCTCGTCGAAGATGATGAGGTCGAAGAGGTCTTCGCGTGCTCCTGGAGCGAGCGTCGGCGATGCACTTGCAGCAGTCGTCACCACCACGTCCTGCCCCGCAAGAGCCTCCCAAGCCTCCGCGCTTTCCGGACGCCCATCCAATCTGAATACGTCAGGATTTGGAATTTCGTCGCTGATCGCTCCTATACGGCGAAGTGTAGAGAGCTCTCGGAAGTGCGACGAAACCTGCCTACGTAACGCGTCGGAGGGCTCCACCACCAACACACGTTGTGCGGCTAACAGCAGGGGCAGCGCCATCATCAGAGAGGTCTTGCCGTACCCGGTCGGTAGGCAAACAATGGCAGGGTCGTCATGCACGGACTCGTGTGCCAGCACTGCGTGCATGGCCCCAAGCTGTCCAATTCGAAACCCCTGATTCGGCGTTGCGTCCTGTTTCGCTAGACTAAGCGCGCCACGATGCTTAGCGAAGAAGTTCGTCATCTCACCTCCCTTTGCCTAGTTCTCGACGTTCGAGTATTCCCCTATCGCTTCAGGCAACGACTGATCGATCACAGTTACCGTGATCTGGTCTGCATTGGCGAAAGACCACGGTCGCTGCCAACCACGTGCGTGCCAATCAGCGCTGGTCAACAATTTGGTGAGGTCGGACTCCGAGGGCCCCCTTACTCCCGCCGACTCATCGCGAGCGAAGAGCTTCCCCGGGAAACTCGGTACGGACGGCAGCGTTCCAGCCTGTCTGCCGATTCCGACCGATGGGGGATGTCTAATCGCGTCCACCCTCGATCACTTGCAGCACCGGCCGCCGCGGGCGGCTCTGCGTCTGAGCATCACCCGCCAGCGCGGTCAGCGCCAAGCCGAAGACCAACTCGTCGACTTCGTTGACGTGTACGGCGAGTTGATCCGCTATATCTGCGCGCGTCAGGCCATCCTCGCGCAGCGCGGCGAACACCTTTTGGAAGACCTGTGACGTCTCTCGGGGCGCACTATTTGGCTCTGACTTCTGGTAGCCACGTTGCGCTATCTCGATGCACAGCGATCTGTAGTGCCACTCGTTGACAAGCTTCAGGTCTTTCAGCCTGTAGGCAAGCGCTGCGACTGAGACTGTCCAGAACACCTTATGTGAGACCAATTGGTCTACGGTGGCCATAACAGGCGCGTTGGCCAGAACGCTTCCTTCCGGCATGAGAAACGCCGATGCAAACTCGTTTGCCTGGCGCTCAGCGTCCTTGACCTTCGGCCCAGCATGACGATGAAGGACCAAATGCCCAAGTTCATGGGCGGCATCGAATCGGCTGCGTTCACAGGACTTCATCGTGTTGAGGAAAACGAACGGCGTAGACGTATGCCACATGGAGTAGGCGTCCACGTGGGCCGTGTCCAGCGACAGCGAGAACACCCGCACGCCACGCGCTTCCAGCAGATGCACCATATTCTTGATCGGCAATTCGCCAAGACCCCAGATCCGGCGCAATGCGGCTGCAGCCGCAGCAGGGCTGGACTCGTGACTAAGGTCAGGCAACTGCGCCGCTGGTAACTCGAAGCGCTGCTCAATCCACTCGTTCAGCATGAGCGCGACCGCGCCAGCGCCTAGCGCTGCATCCCGCTGGCCGGCGGTCATCTTCGACATAGACCGGAAGCTAACTACATCAGGCGTCACCTCCTCTACGTCCGATCCAACAAAAAACTGCACTGGGAAGTGCAGTTGGTCAGCTAGAGCGAGGAGCCTTTCTCTTTCGGGCTTGTACTCTCCGCTCTCGTACGCGGTAACCGCCCGCACATCTGCGCCAATGAGCTCTGCCAACTTCCTCTTCGTAAGCCCTCGACGTCGACGAGCAAGGCCTAGGCGATTCGGGTTGAACTCTGCACCGTAGCTCATGCCTTCCGCCGAACTGCAACGTCGATGTCAGGCTGGACAGGGGGCGTAATCACCACCTGTTCGCCATCAAGCGGCTGAGCCCGCAAGATGATCCGCTCCTGCCACACGGACACCCGGCCATCGCTCCCGACGTCCAGCGGCAACGACAGCTCCGCACGCAACTCGTTCTTCGCGTGGTGCGCCAACAAGATCCAGGTCGTCACCTTCTCGTCTTCATCCTGCAGCGGCACGGGCAGTTCCATGCCCGGCAAGTACAGCTGCATACTCCGGTTGATCTCGATGGCGCCCGCAGTGTTCGGACCCTTTGAAGAGGTCGTAGAAGGCTCAGCATGCGGAATACCAGTCGCCTCATTGCCGGTGGAGACAATAATCGAGATCGAGCCGTCGGGGCTCACGGTCTTCGGCGAGTTCTGGTCGTTGAAGCGCGTCCAACCCTCGGGCTTCAGCACGTCACGCAGCGTACGAACAGCTTCGCTCCACGCCGCAATGGGCGGGAACAGCGGTGGGTGGTTCTCGGTGCAGTTGGACTTGGCGATATAGCCAGCCATGACCGCGCGCAACAATGCCGCTTCGCTCAAGCCGAGCTGCTGCAGGCGTGAGAGGACAGAGTTAGGTTCAGCGTGCAGGATCGAATTCATCGTGGCTTCCGGAAGTTAAGCTTCCTGAAATCATACCGCAAATGAGTTTAAAAAACAGGAAGTTTGACTTCATTTTTATCTAATGAATGCGAGAGGCTGAGCGGCCGCCTCGTGCCACTCTGGGCTGCATGTGGGCGGAGAAGCGTCATTCGCACTGGCGTGCGGAGTGTCTGCTATCGCTGCAATAGCGTCTCTCGCAACCAAAACTCCACCCTCACGCAATCACCCTGTCTGCCCCCGTTCAGCAGTAGAAGGCATCGGAGGCGAAGTGACAGACACATCCCCCACCTCCAGCATGTCGTCCCAACGTGTCGTGTAGGCCGGTGACCTGCGCTCCTGCCGCATCGCCCAACTAGCACGCTCTCCCGGCACCTGCACTCCGGCGCTGGCGAGTTTCACCGTCCCGCGTCCATAGCGCTGATTGAGTTCATCGACCACCCCCATCAGCCGCTCACGGGAAGCTTCCTGCTGATCCAGGGGTTCCAACTCAAGTTCCCCTTGCCGCAAGCGTGCGCTGTGCAAATCCAGCAGCATGACGCCGGTCTTGATGAAGGCATAGCCTGGCCGGTAGATCTGGCGCAGCCCGGTCAATGTCGCATGGACGATGGGAACCGTGTCACTGGTGGCCCTCAGCAGCGGCACGGTGATGGATCTCGCGTACTGCGGCCCTTTGCGGAACGGACTGGTATGAATGAACACCAATACATGGGCCGTGTGGCTTGCCTGCCTGCGCAGCTTCTGCGCTGCCATGCTGGCAAACGTGCTGACGGCCTGCTCCAGGTCCGGGAGCGAACTGACGGGTTGTCCAAACGACCGGGTGCAGGCGATCTCCTTCTTGGGTGGCGGTTGATCGTCCAGCCCAATGCAAGGCATGCCCTGCAATTCGCGCACCGTGCGCTCCAGCACCACCGACCAGCGCCTGCGCGCCGTGGCTGGATCGAGCCGAGCCAGGTCCAGCACGGTCTCGATGCCTGCGTCCTTGAGTTGTGCCGCAATCTTGCGCCCCACACCCCAGACTTCAGCAACGTCGGTGGTTTGTAGCACCGCATCGCGCTCTGCAGGGTGCAGTTGGGAGAG
>JAFDZY010000061.1 GCA_018266685.1 Bacteroidota bacterium | reverse complement strand
TTTCCGGATGACTTCTCCGCCGAACAGGTTCCGTAGGCACCGCTACGCAACCTGTTCCGCGTATCGTCCTCCGAAAAGATCGCGGCGCATCTTTTGTCCGACCTTGAATGCGTAAATGGTATTACACCTGCCGGTGAGCAGGTCAGTCCCGGAACTCAGCACGTGCAATGATGGAACTGCCCTTCCAGGAAGCAGGCAGGAGTTTATGTTCCCAATAGCATGCGTGCCCGAGCAAGGCATGCAGCCAACTGGAGGGGCCCATGGCCGGCACATTGAATTTCAAACTTCGTTGTTTGGCGAACCGCAGCTGTATGCGGGCTGCTGGGTAAAGGGCATGGAAGAAATAACCGGCCTTGGTGAGGCGGGCATCTGCCAACTTTGCATGGGACCTGAGCAGGGCAAGGTCGTAGCGGCGGAAGTGGCCATTGAACACGTCGAAGTTGCTGAACAGTTCCTGGCATGCCGGCACGGTGATCACCAAATTCCGCAAGGCCGGAAAGCCGCTGCGCAATTGGCGAAGGAACGAGACGGGCTCTTCGATGTGTTCGATCACATCGAGCAGCAGGATGGTCCGTATCTGTTCACGTTCCCCGGCTGGCAGGTCGAGTGCATTGCGGCCGGTTTGCACGTAGGGATCCAAGCCGGGCAGCGGGGTTACGTTGGCCAATTCCACCCCGCGCACATCGCATCCGTGGTTGCGCAGGAAGGAAACGACCAATCCTTTTCCGCATCCCACTTCCAGGATGGGCCCATCGTTGCTGATGGGCCTCACGGCGTCCAGGATCACCCTGTTGCGGCAGCGGTTCCAATAGTGGCGCTCCACTCCATCGGGGTAGATGGATGAGAACTGAAAGGCATCGAAGGCCGTGTCGGTCCCGCCGGACATGGTCACGCCGTGGCTTCAATAATGTAGCGTGGCCGGTGCTTCACTTCCTTGTAGATCTTGCCGATGTATTCGCCGATTACGCCTAGGCAGATCATGTTGATGGCGGAAAACAAGGCGAGCAGGAGGGCCAGGCTGGCCCAACCTTGGATGGGGTTGCCGCTGATGGCGGCCCAAAGCACCCAGCAGGCCACGGCCACGGCCACCAGGAACATGGTAAGGCCGGCATAGAACACCATACGCAGCGGTGTAGTCGTAAAAGAAGTAATACCCTGCCAAGCCAAGCTCACCAACTTGGCATAGGAATACTTGGAAGCGCCGGCATGGCGCCCGCGGCGTTCATATTGCACTTGGGCCGCAGGGTAGCCAATGAGCGGAAAAAGTCCCCGCAGGTAAAGGTTTGCTTCGCCGAAGCGCTCCAGGTCAGCAATCACGCGGGCATCGGCGCTACGGAAGTCTGCATGCCCTTGGATCGTCCGGCCATTCATGGCATGCATTGCGCGGTAGTAGAGCCAAGCAGCGATCCTTTTCGGAATCACGTCCACCTTTCGTTCGGTGCGCACGCCATACACCACCAACTTACCTTGCTGATGGAGCGCCAACATGCGTGCCAGAACGGAAATATCATCCTGCAGGTCGGCATCCATGGTGATAAGCACTTCGGCCTTGTGGTGATTGGCGAAGAGCCCGGCCACCAGCGCATTCGGGTGGCCGAAGTTGGCGCTCAACTTGATGCCGGTGACACGGGGCGCGCCTTTGGCGCAGTGCAGCACTTCCTGCCATGTGCCGTCCGTGCTCCCGTCGTCCACGCAACAGATGTAGCTGTCCCGGGCAACCAAGCCTTGCGCGGCCAACGCATCCAGTTCGGCCAATACCACTTGCACCGTATGCCCGATCACTCCCTGCTCATTGTAGCACGGAATGACGATGCACGTTCTGAAAGCTTTTGAGGCCGGCCCTGCGCCTGAGGCGGATGACATTGGGCGGCAAGGTAACCACGGGTTGGAAGATCCCTGCGGGCTGCATTTGTGCGATGATCCGCATCTTCGCCCCCGGGGCCTGCGGGCCTATTTGGACATGCAAGACAAGGTGCGGGTAAGCGAAAGGTTGTACGGATGGCTTGGAAGCGGCATCGTGTTCCGTACGTTGCTCGTGCTGAATGCGTTTGTGGTGTTCGGGGTGATCTGGGCCTCCCGGAACACCATGCTCTCCGATGGATGGAGCTACCTGCGGTTGGCCGAGGGCATCCTCCACGGACGCTACAGCATGTGGTGGCAACTGGGGCCAGGGTACCCGGATACGTTCCGCACGCCGGGCTATCCGTTGCTCATCGCGGCTTTCCTGAAGTTGACCGGTTCCTGGAAGCCGGTGCTGGTGCTCCAATTCCTGCTGTACGCGGCAAGTGTTCAACTTTCGCTGCTCACGGTGGACCGGCTTGGTGGTGGCCGTGCAGGGCGCAGCCTCTTTCTCCTGTTGCTGCTGCCCATGGTCAACATACCCTTCTACATTGCCCAGCTCTACACGGAGATCCCGGTCTTGGCGGCCATCGCCCTCGCCGTGTACTTGATGGTGTGCTTTCCGGTGTGGACATGGCGCGTGGCCGTGGCCATCGGCTTGCTACTCGGCTTTGCTTTCCAGTGCCGGCCGGCATTCCTGTTGATCCCCTTCGTTCTTGTGGGAACGGCCTGGCTGGTGGACCGCAAGCCGGGGTTGGTCCGTTCGCAACTGCTGATGTTGCTGGTGTTCTGCATCACCGTGGTGCCCTTCGGCATCTGGACCAAGGTGAACCACGGGATCTTCAAGGTAACACCGTTGGAGGGGGCAGGCAGCTATATGCACTTGGGCTATTGGAGCGGGAAAACGCCAGGCTACACGGATACCTACTATTTGCGCAACTTCAATGGTGATGAGCTTTTGCGGTTCACGCCAAGGGATTCAGTCGCTTCGAACATCCGCGCCTACGGGAAGGAATGGGAAGGGATCAAGGCGCAACTGGATCCCTTGCTCACGGCCCAGGATTCGGCGATGATGGCGTTGCCAACATACAAGACCCATCAGCAGCGCACATACAACACAAAGTATACCTTGTTGCGTGAACAACTGCTGACCAGGCTGGCCTTGAAGCATTATTGGGATGACCCTTGGTACACGTTGAAGTTCAAGGCTTACTCGGCCGTGCGCCTTTGGGTGGTGGGCATTCAGGTGGAGGAATTCCGGGATGCTTCGTTGGGCGGCAAGCTGGGCATGCTTTATGCAACTTCCAGCACGGGCCTTGAGCTCCTGTTGTTCATTGTGCTGGTACCACTGGCCTATGCGCGGAAAGTCCTGTCGTTCCGCACCACTTGGCCATTCCTGTTGTTTCTGGCATACTGCACCATCATTCACCTGCCGTTCACCATCCAATCACGCTACACGGTGCCCGTGCGCATGCTGATGATCATTCTAATGGTGATGGCGGTGATGGGGTTATGGGGCAGGACAACCGGTGCAGCCATCCAAAAGAAGGGATGATGCAGCTGTGGGCCCGTGGGCAAAAGGGGCGCGGGAAATCCGCGGGTTACGGCGGCAGTGCTGCCATGGCAACATGTTCAGGCTTTATTATCCCGCGCGGCACGCTTAGCTTTGGGCGAGCCGTCGAGCAAAGGCAATCCGTTGCCCTGCCGGCGGGTGCCGCTTCCGGCCAACACAGGGAGCACCAACGCCCGGGAACTTGAAGGATGCTGTTGTTCTTTATGGAATACCATGGGGATGTGGGCATAGCCCCATGGGAGTTCCTGCTTGGTTTCATGTACGTGCTGTTCATGTACCTGTACTTCGCCAGGAAGAAGAACATGAACATCAAGCTTTACCCGGAGTACAAGTACTACATGTCCGGGTTGCTTGCGAAACTGGGCGGCGGTGCGTTGTTCTGCTTGATCTACATGTATTACTACACGGGAGGGGACACCACGGCCTATTTCTATTCCGGGGTTGCCATGAAGTCCATGCTTTCCGTTGACCCCATTGAATACATGAGGCAAGTGCTGCTGGGGGACAACTCCATGCGTGCATTGCACCAGTATGCGGCCATGGCCATGCGCCCGTACGAATATGTGTTCACCGATCCGCGAACGTTCCAAGCCTTGCGGGTTTCGAGCGTGCTGGCCCTGTTGACGTTTAACAGCTACCTGATCAGCACGCTGGTGATCGCCAGCTTGTCCTTCCTGGGGATCTGGGCCTGTTACCGGACGTTCGTGAGCTACTTCCCGGCCATTTCCGGAAAGTTGGCGATCGGTTTCCTGTACATGCCTTCCACCATTTTCTGGGGGTCGGGCATCCTGAAGGACACCTTCACGTTTTGCGCCACCTGCGCCTGGGTCCACGCGGTGGATGAGGTGTTCTTCAAGCGCAGGAACATCTTCAGCCGTGTGTTGCTGTTGGTTGCCAGCGCCATGATCATGATCAAGGTGAAGCCGTACATCTTCATGGTGCTCATGCCCGCCACCCTGCTTTGGCTGCTTTACATGCGCGTTGTGCGCCTGCGCAACACGCTTGTTCGCTTTGTGCTGGTGCCCGTATTGGCGTTCGGCCTGGTGGGGCTCAGCATTTTCATCCTCTCGCGGATGGGAGACCTGCTGGACAAGTTCGCCTTGGACGAGGCATTGGGGAGCATTACCAATGTGCAGAACGACATGTCCACCAACGCCAACTACGGGGATTACAAGTTTGATGTTGGCCCCATGGACGGTACCTGGGTGGGCGTCCTGAAGAAGTTTCCAGTGGCCACCAACGCGGCACTGTTCCGTCCGTACCCATGGGAAGTGAGGAATGTGGTGACGGCGATGAGCGGCCTGGAGAACCTGTTCGTGCTAGGACTTACGGTATTTACGCTGTTGAGCGCCGGGATACGGTTCAGCCTGCGGTGCATAGCGGCCAATCCGTTGCTGCTGATGTCCATGGTTTTTTCGCTGCTCTTTGCCTTTGTGGTGGGCATCACCACTCCGAACTTCGGTGCGCTGGTCAGGTTCAAGATCCCACTGTTGCCGTTTTACATCAGCAGCCTGTACATCATACTGTACTTCCATCGCTTGCGGAAACAGGCCGCCGTGCGCGGCAAGGGATTTGACCTGTCCTTGTATCGCATGGGCGTGCCGCAACTGCCTGGGGAGGCCAAGGGGCGCAGCAAGCGTGGAATGGGAAGAGGTGCAAGAATTGCACCTGCTGCCGGATACATGGGAAAATGAGCAAAAGCCGGCCCGTGAACATTCTTGTGATCACGTATTGGGACCGTACCGATCCGCTGGTGGTGAACTATACGCTGCCCTATCTGCGCATTATGCAGCGGTTCCTTCCTCCGGGCAGCCGGATCCATCTTGTTACACTGAGCAAGATGGGAAAAAGGGCCAAGGCGGAGGAGGACCGGGAAGGTTTTGTTCACCACGAATTTCCTTACCGGGCATTCGGTCTGGGTGGGATTAGGATGCTCCTATCGCTTACTTGGTCGTTGGTCGGGCTTGTTCGCAGCCACCACATCAGTGTTGTGCATGCGTGGTGCACCCCGGCGGGCATGTTGGGCTACCTGGTTTCCATGCTCACGGGGAAGCTGTTGGTGCTGGACAGCTTTGAGCCGCATGCGGAAGCCATGGTGGAGAACGGAACATGGAAGCGCAAGGGCATGGCCTTCAGGATGCTCTTTTTATTTGAGAAATTGCAGGTACGCCATGCCAGGTCGGTCATTGCAGCTACGGAAGGCATGCGGGGGTATTCCAAGGTGAAATATGGCCATGTGCCGGAACGGTTCCACGTAAAACCGGCCTGCGTGGACCTGGGGCGGTTCGGCCTTGGGGCCGAAAAGCGGAACGAGTTGCGCAGCAGCATGGGCCTGGAAGGCAAGCTGGTGGCAGTGTATGCGGGGAAGTTCGGAGGCATCTATCTGGACCGGGAGGTGTTT
>JAFDZY010000060.1 GCA_018266685.1 Bacteroidota bacterium | reverse complement strand
TTACCTGGCCTGCAAACTTCAGCTATGCGCAATCACAGCCAATGGGCCGGTTGATAACTCACCATCCCTTTTGTCCATTAGCCCACATGCCACCCAAAAACACCATCCCTTTTGTCCATTACTCCTGATTGTCTGATCTTCTGATCGGCATTGGGGCGTGTCCCCTTATCCACCCACAGCCCCACGCACGGGCCGGGTGCTCCGCTATAGCTGCTTCGGCCCGGCCTGCATCCACGGCGCTGCGGTGGCTTCCGTTGGTCGCCTCCTCGCTGCTCGTGGCTGCACGGCCGCCCCTTCAGCAGGCTGCCGCTGCGCCCCCTCACGCGGATATACGATCCGGCTTACGGACCAAAGCGCTTGTTGGGCTTGCGGCTGGTATGCCGCACTTGATAGACAAACACTTCGCCGTCCTTGATCTTGTACACCACCCGATAGGGAAAGTTGTCCAATAGGGCATGGCGGTACGCTCCTTCCCGCAGTTGGAAGCCTTGAGGGTTCAAGGCAATGTGCTGAAAGCAATCCTGCAGCTCGTCCAGGAAACGATGGCCCAGGCCCGTGCTGCGGCGCTCGTACCAAATGGCCACTGCCGAGAACTCGCGCACCGCGATGGCCCGGACGCGCAACCGGTACTTCATCCCCTCAAGGTCCCGCGTGCCATGCGCATGGCTTCCTCCATGCTCACATAGGTATCCTCACCACTCTCCTGGCGGCGCTCGATCTCACGCAGCTCAGCGAGTTCTTCATCACTCAACTCTTCGGTATCCTGCTGTCGCTTCAGCAAGGACCGGATGCGCTCCAACAAGCCAGTGCTCTCCTCCTGCTGGAGCAGTTGCAGGATCTCGGCGCGGAGGTCAATGGCGGTCATGATGCGGAACAAGGACGACCAAAGATAGCACGATAGGCTGCCGCTGCGCCCCCTCACGCAGGTTCACGGGGGATCAACGAACTTGCCGGCCATAACATTCCACCCATGGCCGTTCCGGACTATCAATCGATCATGCTACCACTGTTGCAACAGGTGGCCGATGGCAAGATCCACACGCTTCGCGACCTCACCGAAACTCTAGCCTCATACTTCAACCTGAGCGAGGAGGAAAAGCGCGAAATGCTCCCCAGCGGTGCGCAGTTCACATTCGCCAACCGCGTGGGTTGGGCTCGTACTTACATGAAGAAGGCTGGCCTATTGGACACGTCCAAGCGTGGTACAGCCCAGATCACCCAGCGTGGCCTGGATGTCTTGAAGAAAAAGCCGGAACGGATCGATGTCCGGTTCCTGAAGCAGTTCCCCGAGTTCATTGAATTCCAATCCGCCAAGCGAGGTTCCGACAATACCGCCGAGGAACCTGCTATGACGGACAACACCCAGACACCGGAAGAAGTCCTGGACGAGGCGTTCGAGCAGATTCACTCTACGCTTGCTCGCGAAGTGTTGGCCAAAGTGCATGCCCTCACCTGGATGGATTTCGAGCGCTTGGTGGTGCAACTACTGGTGCGAATGGGCTACGGCGGCTCCGTGAAGGATGCCGGCCGCGCACTGGCCAAGAGCGGTGATGAAGGCATCGACGGCACCATCAAGGAAGACCGGCTCGGGCTGGACACCATCTACATCCAGGCGAAAAAGTGGCAGACCGGCAACACCGTGGGCAGGCCGGAGATCCAGAAGTTCGTCGGTGCCCTCGCCGGACAAGGCGCCAAGAAGGGCATCTTCATCACCACCTCATCCTTCTCCAAGGAAGCACGCGACTACACCCCGCGCAACGAAACCAAGATCGTCCTGATCGATGGCGATGAACTCACCCGCCTGATGATCGATCACGACCTCGGCGTCACACCCCAGCGCAGCTACACCGTCAAGCGCATCGACAGCGATTTCTTCGGGGAGGAATAGAAAGCAAGCAAGGCGGCCGAAGCCTATCTTTGAAAAAACCATGACCCAAGTATTCGACCGCATCACCGTTGACCCTTCCGTTTGTGGAGGGCGGCCCTGCGTGCGCGGCATGCGCATCCGGCTCAGCGATATGCTGGACCTGTTGGCCACGGGCCTGAGCGCGGAGCAGGTGCTGGTTGAGCTTCCGGACTTGGAGCGCGAGGATATCGATGCCGTGCTGCACTTTGCAAGCATCCACGGGGCCACAGGATCGTCGCAATGTGATCCATCGGCTCGACGTGCATCCTTCTCCGATGTGCGAGTCTCTTACCGACCAGAGTTGAACCGAATTGCCCTCACAACAAAATGATCGGATTGGCAGAAAGCGCGCCTCTCGAATTGGAACTACACGCATTCAGCAATACATCCGAGAAGGATTTTCTGGGTCTTTTGCATAATGGCCATCGCTTTGTTGTATATCAGTACGCAATCTCAGTCGTCGTGTACAGCTTCAGGCATCCTACACGAGTGTATTCTTCAAAGACCCGGAGCCAGGCTTTCCTTAAAGGTCTGCCTTGGACCTTCTTGACTTTCCTTCTTGGATGGTGGGCCTTACCTTCCGGTCCCATCTTCACCATCCAATGCCTCGTTGCAAACCTGAGCGGAGGAGTGGATGTGAGCACCAATATCTTGGAATACATCAGGAACCAGGACCCGAAGTACCAGTACGGACTTCTGTAGTTCTTGCCTTCCCCTACTTCTCCCCATACCGCGGATCCGCCTTCCATGACAGTTTCTCCAATTGCTGCGTGCGCAGCGAATGGTGCCCGAACTCCTCTTCCACCACGCCGGTGAGGCGGTACACCCCGCGGCCGCGAAACGGATAGCGCGCCGCCACGACTGGGAACTGCGTGCTGTCCCACAGCTCGCCTGCGGTATCGATGAAGGAGCCGAAGCTCATCCATTCGCCGGTGCGCGTGCTGGCAGGTTTTATGTGGACCATGTAGCCCAGCATGATGACTCGCTTGCCGATGTGGTGGGGCATGTCGCGCTTGAGGATGGTTGGAGGGTAGTTCGCAGTTCGTCGTTCGTAGTTGTTAGTTGCCCGTTGTCGGTTGTCAGTTGTCCGTCGGGGATCGTCGGAGGCAGCCCTGACAACCGACAACTGACAACTGTCGACCGGCCCCACCTTCGCGTCTTCGCGCCTTCGCGGCTTCGCGTGCGGCATTTCTTGGCGTGCTTGGCGTCTTGGCGGCAGTCCTTCATCCTTCGCGCCTTCGCGTCTTCGCGCGAGCTCCTCCCCCTCCACCAGTGAAAACGGATCGCACAACGGAAAGCCCAGCAGTTCCAGCTCGTCGTAGGCATCGGCCAGGGGGTAGTGGTGCAGCGCGGGCAGCAGCGGCTCTTCCACCTTGGTGATGAAGAGGTCGCCATCACTGGTTACCGCCGCCGGGTTGTGCAGCAGGGTGAGGTCCCACAACAGCTGCGGCTTGTTCTTGCCGGTGAAGCGTAGCGCCCCGGTGCGGATCAGGATGCGCGCCTGCTCCAGCGGCAGCGGCACGCGGTGCAGCAGGTCTTCCAGATCCCGGAAGGGGCCGTTGCGGCGGCGTTCATGCAGGATCAGCTGCACGGCTTCGGCGGTGAGGCTTTTGATGTTGGCCAGGCCGAGGTAAATGCGGGGTGCGAGAGTGCGAGGGTGAAAGAGTGCGAGAGCAGGACATCCGCACTCTTTCACCCTCGCCCCCTTGCACCCTTGCACCAACAAGCACAACTCATCGCTCCAATTCACGCAGGGCGCTTCGATCACCGCCCCGTGCCGCCGCGCCTCGTGCAGGTAGAATTCCAGGCTGTAGAAGCCGCCGAAGTTGTTGGCCACGGCCACCATGAATTCCAGCGGGTGGTGGGCCTTCAGCCAGAGGCTCTGGTAGCTCTCCACGGCGTAGCTGGCGCTGTGGCCCTTGGCGAAGCTGAAGCTGGCGAAGCTCTCGATCTGCCGCCACACTTCTTCGGCTTGCCCCGGCGGATGGCCTTTCGCTTTGCAGTTGGCGAAGAACTTCTCCTGCACGGCCTTGAACTCGGGCCGCTCGCGGAAGCGCGCCGTCATGCCGCGCCGCAGCAGGTCGGCCTCCTCCAGGCTGAGGCCCGCGTAAAGGTGCGCCACCTTCAGCACGTCCTCCTGGTACACCATCACGCCGTAGGTGTCGGGCATGATCTCCAGCAGTTCTTTCGGTGCGCGCTTCACACGTTCGGGGTCGTTGTGCCGCAGGATGTACTCGCGCATCATGCCGCTTTCGGCCACGCCCGGGCGGATGATGCTGCTGGCGGCCACCAGCGTGAGGTAGTCCTCCACGCGCAGCTTCTTCAGCAGCATGCGCATGGCGGGGCTTTCCACATAGAAGCAGCCCACGGTATCGCCGGTGCGCAGGAGCTGTTTGATGGCGGGGTCCTGCTTGAAATGCGGGATGTCGTGGATGTCGATGGGAGAAGAGGGTGCGAGAGAAAGAGGGTGCGAGGGTGGCAGAGCTTCTTGTACTCTCGCACCCTTGCACTCTTGTACCCTCACACTGGCATTTACCAACTCCACCGCATCCCGTATGTGCCCCAGGCCGCGCTGGCTCAGCAGGTCGAATTTGTGCAGGCCGAGGTCCTCGCATTCCAGCAGGCTGAGCTGCACCACGGGGAAGCCCTTGGGCGGGCGGAAGAGCGCGCCGTGGTGCGTCACGGGCTTGTCGGTGATGACGATGCCGCCCACGTGGATGCCGAACTGGTGCGGCATGCCGATGAGTCTTTTCGCGTAGCGCACCACGGCCTGCGCCACGCGGTCCAGTTCGCGGTCGTTGGCGCGCTCGCTGGGTCTTCCGCCGCCGTAGCGGCTCCTGCCTTCACTGAGCGCATCGATCTCCTCCGGCGGCAGGCCCACGGCCTTGCCCAGTTCGCGCACGGCGCCGCGCCATTGGAAGGTGGTGTAGGTGGCCACTTGCGCAGCGTGGATGCCAGATACGCTGTCCTCAACCCGTTCTCCGCTGTCCTGAGCCCGTCGAAGGACAGGCCCCCCATTGTACTTCGCGAACACATACCGGTACACTTCGTCCCTGTCCTTCCAGCTGAAGTCGATGTCGAAGTCGGGCGGCTTTTTGCGGGCGGTGCTGATGAAGCGTTCGAAGTAGAGGTTGAGCTCGATGGGGTCCACGTCGGTGATGCCGAGGCAATAGGC
>JAFDZY010000005.1 GCA_018266685.1 Bacteroidota bacterium | reverse complement strand
TCATCTTTCACGTCTTGTTCAAGGCTCAGGACCAGGCTCCACTCCCCGTAGCGCTCCCACCAGGTGGCACTGCATACGGTGAAGTCCAGGTCAATGGCTGCCACTATAAGGCAGTCCATGTCCTCTTTCCTGGTGAAGTAGAACCAATAGAGGACCGGCCGGACAATGCTGAAATCATCATTTCGGATTCTCTCAAAGGCCCATTCGCGGTCGTTCATTGAACACAAGGTAAGTTCCATCCGCAATACCAGTTCACCACGGAGGCCCACCAGCTGCGGCGTGCCCGATATCCGCACGGCTCCCGCCTTGCGTTAGGCCATCATGCGGTAGAAATTAGCCCGACCTCCTTGCTTTCCGCACCAATCCTATCGAAACTTGCCGCCGCCCGGACCTTGAAAAACTTCTTTCAGGGCTAACCTCTGGATGCACTGCACATGACACGTTTCAGTACCCCGGCTCCACAATATCCGGCATTTCACTTGCCTTGGTTTTCCCGATTGCCGCAGCTACTGATGGTTGGCGGCCTTTTGCTTGGTGCATGGTGCTTGCCGCAGGCTGCACATCCCCAACAACCCGCATGGGCCTTCCCCATTGGCGGTACGGGCTATGAGGAGGCCCGGGGAGTTGCGGTAGCCCGTGATGGCCGGGTCTACGTGACCGGGGAATTTGAGGACACGGCCAATTTTGCTTCCGGCGAGGGAGAAAGCACCATGATCAGCCAAGGGTACAGCGACGCATTCGTAGCCTGTTACACCAACGACGGGAAGTTGGATTTCTCGTTGAGTTTTGGGGGTACAGCCAAGAGCCAAGGGTACGGCATCGCGATCGCCCCTGACGGAACGGTCTATACCACCGGCATCTTTACCGGTACGGTAGACTTGGATCCGGGTCCGGGCACGCTGGAATTCACCAGTGGCGGGCTGTACGATGCCTACCTCTGCGCGTTGGACCCTGAAGGCAACCTGCTATGGGGCGGGGTGATCGGCGGACCGGGCAACGAGGAAACACGCAGTGCCTCCGCAGATGCGGAAGGCAACGTGTACATCGCGGGGGAAATGCACGGGGCCTTCGATGCAGACCCGGGCCCGGATGTGTACATGGTGGACACCCTAGGATCCTTTGATGCTTTTGTGGCCAAGTATGGGCCGGGCGGTTCATTCCAGTGGGCGCACGCCATCGGCGGCACCGGTGATGACAGGGCTTACGATGCCGTGGCACGGCCGAACGGTGGCGTATTTGTCACCGGTTACTTTGCCGACACCATGGACATCGACCCTGGAGCGGGCGTGCTGCAGGTAGCTGCACATGGTCAATGGTCTGATGCGTTCCTGGTACACTACGATTCCGATGGCAACTTGATCTGGGGCACCGGCATGGGCGGCTACGGCACGGACATTGGCCGGGGCTTGGCGTTGGACAGCACGGGCAATGTGGCGGTTACGGGGCGCTTTGCCAAGACGGCCTATTTCCAGAACGGGGCAGTGCTGGACAGCTTATCGTGCAGCGGCCCGGATGGCGATGCCGACATTTTCCTGGCCAAGTATGGTGCCGATGGCTCCCTGGTATGGCTGCGCAGCATTGGAGGCCCGGACAAGAACATGCCGCGTGGTGTGGCGGCCGACCGCGAAGGCAATATCCTGGTGACGGGCCGTACCCGTGGCACCGTGGACCTGGATGCCGGGCCGGGAACCTCGCTGCATACGGCCAACGGCGTGTTCGATGCCTTCCTGGTGAAATATGGGCCACTAGGAGATTTCATTTGGGGGTTCACGGCCGGGGGAACCTATCATACGCGCGGCCTCAACGTTGCCACCGATGCTGTTGGCAGCGCCTACCTCACCGGGTGGATCACAGAACCCTTCGACATCGACCCTGGGCCGGACAGCCTGTTGCTGACCAGCGCGGGGAGCATGGATGCCTACTTGGCCAAGTTCAGCGACAACGGCTTGCATGAACTGCAATTGGCGGTGCAATTGGACAACAGCCCCACCGCCACGGGCTGGCAAATTTTCGGCACAAACGGACCACAACCCTTGTTCTCGGGATTTGCCGGTCCCGATGAAGCGGGACAAGCGGTCCAGCGGCATTGGCAAGTACCGGATGGTTGCTATCGGCTCACCGTGGGAGATGTGGACGGCAATGGCATTGATCCGGGCGGTTATTCACTATCGGCGGACAGCACTCCGTTGATCATTGCCAACGGGGATTTTGAATCGGTGAGCGCTTTGGCCAATGGCGAAAGCATTTGCCTGCCTACCGGTGGTGCCTCCTTGGACGATGCATCTTGCGCCCACGGCGTGTATACAGCGAACGACGTCCTGTTGATCCAACCCGTGGACGGAGCGGGGCAGTATACGATCTGGATCTTCGACCCCCACGGTTCCTTCTCAGCTACAACGGAGGTAACATCCACCTCCGTACCCCTGTTCCTATTGCCGAACGGCACTCCCAACGGACTGCCGCTGAACATCCGGGTCCGGGCTTGGGTAGACGGCGCCCCACAGCCATACGGACCCGCCTGCGCCATCCAATTTGACGGGCTTACCGGCATCACCCGGTGGGCTACGCCTGGGCAAGGCTTGTCCCTGCATCCCAATCCGGCCACTGAAGGCTGGGTATGGCTACAGATGGACGGTGTACCGGAAGGGGCGTGGCCAGTGGAGCTGCGCGATGCCTTGGGCCAGCTTGTAGCGGGCAGGATAGCGCACACGGCCGCGGGTAGTGGCTTATGCCTAATGCCCCTGCCCCCATTGCGCGCAGGGGTGTACACCGTGGTTGTACAGGGCCCGCACGGCCCGCTTGTACAGCGTTTGGTGATCGGAGGGTGAACTATCCCTTCAACCCGTCCCAGCCCTGCGCCTTCAGCTCGTGCTGCCCGCCTTGGCGGTCGATGAGCTGGCAGCCGCTGGCTTTGTCCGTGAGGTGGCCAACCACGGTGAAGTGCGGTGAACCCTTGATCTTGTCATAATCTGCTTGCGCAATGGTGAAGAGCAGCTCGTAATCTTCGCCGCCATTGAGCGCGCAGGTGCTGGGGTCCAAGTTGAAGTCGCGTGCGGCGCGGTGCGTTTCCGGTGCGATGGGGATCTTTTCATCGTAAAGCTTCACGCCCAATTCCGAGCGGCGCGCAATGTGCATGGCCTCGCTGGCCAGACCGTCGCTGATGTCGATCATGGCCGTGGGCCGCAATTGCATCTCCTTGAACAGGGCGATCACATCCCTGCGGGCCTCGGGCTTCAGTTGGCGTTGCAGGATGTAGTCGAAGCCGCTGAGGTCCGGTTGTACGTTGGGGTCTTGCTTGAAGACGGCCTTTTCGCGCTCCAGCACCTGCAGGCCCATGAAGGCGCCGCCCAGGTCGCCGCTCACCACCAACAGGTCGTTCTCCTTGGCCCCGTGGCGGTACACGATGTCCTCCTTTTTGGCTGCGCCGATGGCGGTGATGGAGATCACCAGGCCGCTGGTGCTGCTGGTGGTGTCGCCGCCTACGAGGTCCACACCGTATGCGTTGCAGGCGGTGAGCATGCCGGCGTAGAGCTCATCCACGGCCTCCAGCGAAAAACGGTTGCTAATGGCGATGGCCACGGTGATCTGGCGCGGTTCGGCGTTCATGGCGTACACGTCGCTGAGGTTCACCACCACGGCCTTGTAGCCCAAGTGCTTCAGCGGCACATAGCCAAGGTCGAAGTGTACGCCCTCCACGAGCATGTCGGTGGTGACCACCTGGGTGAGGCCCTGCGGGTCGATGACGGCGCAATCGTCGCCGATGCCTTGCAACGATGATGGGTTCTGCAATTCCACGGCGGCGGTGATGCGGTCGATGAGGCCAAATTCACCAAGCGTGGAGAGTTCAGTGCGTTGAGGCGGGGTTGCCATGGGGCGAAGATCGTGCTTGTTCGTAGTCCGGGAAGTCTGGAGTCCGGAAGTTGGGTGTCGCGGCTGCGCCGGACAATTGACAACGAATGACTACGGACCACTCCCGATCACCGATTGGTTCAGCCGTATGAAAATTACGCCAATGGCAACCTTCTGATCCGAGCTACATGCCTGCCCATGGAAATGAGCGCACCTTCATCCAGCTCAACTTCGAATTGTGCAAGTACCCTCAGTACGGGTTGAAGCAGCACATCGGGGGAAGTATCGGTGCCCCGGTACACCACGACGCTGGGCTTTGCTCCCTTGGTTCCGTACAGCAATGCGTTGAAGTCCAGGTCGTGCGTGAGGATTACATGGTCATGCTCAAACGCCCAGCGCATGATCTCGCCGTCCGAGGCGTGTGCTTCCCCCAATTCCGACCAATGGTACGCTTCATGTCCGGCCACCCTCAATCCCACAATCAATGCCGGAGGCAGGCACATGTCAACCACAAGCTTCATGCCCGCTCAAATGGCACCTCGTGGTCGTTCGCAAGCAGCGTGGCATAATTGAGCGCTGCAGTGAGGTCGGCGTCTTCCAAGTATGGATAGAGTTCCAAGATCTCTGCACGGGTGCGACCTGCGGCGAATAGTCCGGTGATGGTGCCCACCGTGATGCGCATGCCGCGGATACATGGACGCCCGCCCATCTTGTCCGGTTCAATGGTGATGCGTTCGGTGATGTTCATGCTTGAACAAAGTTAGGGCATGGCGCGAAGGCGGGAGTAGTTCGTGGTTCGTAGGTCGCAGGGATACCCCGATCCAATCCCTGCGAACCACGAACTATGCCCTACGCCCGCTCACCAGATCACCACGCGCGCGCTGTCGGGCACCAGCATGGAGCCTTCGCCATCGGGGCACCAGGCCTCTTGGAAGGGCTTGAACTGGCCGAGGACGGCGTTGATGCGGATGTGGGCGGGGCTGTGCGGGTCCAGCTCGGCCAAGCGGCGTGCGGCTTCCGGCGTGATGTTGGCGCGCCACACCTGCGCCCAGCCGAGGAAGAAGCGCTGCTGCCAAGTGTAGCCGTCGATCTTTGCCGGTTCCGGCTTGCCTTCCAATGAGCGTTGCAAGGCCGCGTACGCCAGTGTTACCCCCCCGAGATCGGCGATGTTCTCGCCCACGGTGAGCGCGCCCTTTACGTGTACGCCGGGCAGGGCTTCCATGGTGTCGTAGTACTTGATCATGCGCTGGGCGAGCGAATCGAAATTGGCCTTGTCGGCATCGGTCCACCAGTTCACCAAGTTGCCGTGGCCGTCGAACTTGGCGCCTTGGTCATCAAAGCCGTGGGTGAGCTCGTGGCCGATCACGGCAATGATGCCGCCGTAGTTGATGGCGTCGTCGGCATCGGCGTTGAAGAAGGGCGGCTGCAGGATGCCTGCGGGGAACACCACCTCATTGAGTGAGGGGTTGTAGTAGGCATTCACGGTTTGCGGTGTCATGCCCCATTCCTTGGTATCCACCGGCTTGCCAATGCGCACCAGGTTGTCGTTGCTGCGCCATTCGATCAGGTTCATGGTGTTTTGGAAGAGCGCATCAGGCTTGATGTCCACCATGCTGTAGTCCTTCCACTGGTCGGGGTAGCCGATCTTGGTGGTGAAGAGGCTGAGCTTCTCCAGGGCCTTCGTCTTGGTTTCGGGGCTCATCCAGGTGAGTGCCTTGATGTGGTCACCGTATACCGCGCGCACGTTCTCGATCATGTCCTCCACCTTCTTGCGGGAGGAAGCGGGGAAATACTTTTCAGCATAGAGCTTGCCCAACGGTTCGCCCAGCAGGTTGTCGGTGGCGCGGAGGGCGCGCAGCTGGCGGGTCTTTTGCTCCTTGGTGCCGCTCATCACCGTGCCATGGAAGCGGAAATTCTCCTCGTTCATGGCCTTGGTGAGCACGTTGGCATAGGTGTCCAGCAACTGCCACTTCATCCAGGTTTTGATCACGGACAGCGGTGCGGCGGCGAAGTAGGCGGAAGCCTTGGCCACATAGTCCTTGTCTTCCAGCAACAGCGTGTCCGTGGTGATGCCCATGGACTTGGCCAGCAGCGTGAGGTCGTACTTGGGGGAAAGCTTGGCGAAATCGGCGAAGGCGACCTTCTTGTAGATGTCCGGGTCGCGACGCTGGATGTTGGTGAGCTGCAGCTTTGCCAGGCCGGTCTCGAAGGCAAGGATGGTTTCGCCCGGGCTTTTCTCCGGCAGGCCGGCCAAGCTGAACATCTTGTCCACGTGGCCCGTGAATTCCTTACGGATGTTCACCATGGCGCTGTCCGTTTTCTCATAGTAGCTGCGTTCGCCAAGGCTGAGGCCGTCCTGCCCGCTGTACAGGATGTTCATTTTGCTGTTGTGCATGTCCGCATCGGCATGCAGCCCAACGAAGCTGGAAACTCCCAGGCGTGCATATTCACCACTGAGGGCAGCCTGTTCCTTGAGGTCCTTCAGCGCATCGATGCGGTCCATCCAGGGCTTCAACGGCGCAGCGCCAACTTGCTCCAATTTGGCGGTGTCCATGTACGAGCGGTAGAAGTCGCCCACGAGTTGCGCGGTGGAGCCCTTGGGGGCCTCTTTACCCGCCAACAGCGTATCGATGATGCTCTTCACCTTTACCTCCAGGTTTTCCTTGGCCAGGATGCTGAATGCGCCCCACCGGGATTCGGTGCTGGGCACGGGATTCTTCTCCTTCCACGTGCCATTTGCAAACTTGTCGAAGTCGTCGCAGGGCTTTACGGTGGTGTCCATGCCGGCCACATCGAAGGCGGGCGTTTGCACGGGGGTCTTTGTTTCGGGCATCTTGGGCTTGGAGGTACAGGCGACGAGGCCGGCAATTGCCATGATCGACAAGCTGTGGATCGGAAGGAAGGTTCGAGCGGCCATCGATGGGGTAAACTTGGTATGGGGGGGTAAAAGTATCTGCCGGGCCACGCATTGGTGCTTGGTTGGGATGAACGTGGCCCTGGAGGGATGAACGGAGCCTGAAGGCCGGGATCGGCGGCCCTACCTTCGCACACCTTTTCCCGCTGCACATGTACACCGGCCTGAAACACTTCCATTCCTTCCTTGCCTACTTGGTACTGCTGCTGATCGCAGCCGCCGTGATCAACGCCATCCTGGCCAAGGCCAGCAAGCGCCCCTTCGCAGGCACGGGCCGCAAACTGGCGCTCTTCGGGCTGATCGCCGCCCACGTGCAACTGCTCTTCGGGCTGGTGCTCTACTTTGTTTCGCCAGCAGGATTCAGCAATTTCTCCGGTGCCAACATGGGCAACAGCGCGGCGCGGCTGTACATGCTGGAACACCCGCTTACCATGATCATTGCCATTGTGCTGGTGACCATCGGCTGGAGCAAGGCGAAGAAGGCTGCGGACGACGGGAAGAAATATGGCACCATTGCCCTGTGGTACGGCATTGCCCTGGTGCTGATGCTGGCACGGATCCCCTGGGCGGTATGGCCGGTGGCGGGGTGAGCCGCAAGAAAGCGCCAAGGCGGCTAACGCTTTTGGTGCGTTGCCTGTTGGATCCCGCGCCAGGCATGTATTCCCAAACGATGATGCGACATTTGCCCTTGCGATCGCTCCGTGCAGCGGTTTCATTGTCGCTGCTGCTGTTCGGCCTGTTCGCCCATTCACAGCCCTTTTCAACCATGGAGAAGAAGCCCAACCCCGTGCTGTGCGACCCGGACTCGGGCGTTTGCGCAGTGCCCGGACAGACCGAAACCGCCCCCAGCCGGTTCAAGGCTTTCACCCCCGAAGCCAAGCCGATCACCGTGCTGTACTTCACCGACCCCGTTTGCAGCGCGTGCTGGTGCGTGGAACCGGCCTTGCGCAAGCTGATGGCCACGTATGGCGGCTTGATCGACCTGCAAACGCACATGGGCGGCCTGTTGCCCGGCTGGGAAGGCTTCAATGATGGCGGCATGACCAAGCCGGCGGACATTGCGCCACATTGGGAGGAGATGGGAGCCTACTTCCGCATGCCCATGCTGGGCGATGTGTGGCTGGAGGACCCCTTGATGAGCAGCTACCCGCCGAGCATCGCCTTCAAGGCCGCCGAAATGCAGGACAAGCACAAGTCGATGGCTTTCCTGCGCCGGATGCGGGAACTGGTGATCACCGAAAAGAAGAACATCACCAAGTGGCCGGTGATTACAGAGGCAGCCACTGATGCAGGATTGGATACTGCCCGCCTGCATGCCGATTTCAATGGTGCCGCGACCGCACTCTTTCAGGCAGACCTCACCTTGGCCCGTTCACTGGGCGTACGCGGCTTCCCCACATTCATTTTCACCGATGCCACTGGTGCCAGGCAAGTGGTGTACGGCGCCCGCCCCTACGCACATTTTGAAGCAGCGGTGAAGGCTCTGGTGCCGGATGCACAAGCCGCTCCGCCGCCCGCTTCGCTGGAAGGTTTGTTCGCCATCCATCCTACATGGTGTGCTGAAGAAGCAGCGGTGGCGCTCGGCATCACGCATGCACAGGCGGAGGCGGCATTGCAGGCCGCAGAAGCCAAGGAAGCGTTGTCGGCGCTGCATACGCGCAACGGCAGCGTGTGGCGGAGGCGCTGATCCGGCTACTTCACCGGCACCAAGTCCATGCCGCACTTGCTGCACTTGGCCGGGCCATTGGAAACCTCCTCCGGGTGCATGGGGCAGACATAACTGCCTGCGGCCGCCTTTGTTTTGGGCTTCGCTGCGAAGAAACGGAACGACAGCCCCACGGTGGTGGTGTTCTGCGAGCCCACCTGCGTGTAATGCTCGGAGGTGTTCATGCTTTGGTACAGCGGAATGTCCGTGGAGGCGTACAACGTGAACTTGCCCTTGGTGAAGCTGGCCTGCGGCGTAAAGAAGAGCTTCCGGTAGCCGGTGGCTTCGGGGAAGTAGTTGGAAGGTTTTCCGAAGAGGAGGATGCTCTCATTGATCTGCATCTGCTCAGTGTCCTCATAGCGCACTTGCAGTGTGAGGCCATAGTGTTCCATGAAAACACGGCCCGCATAGAGCGCCACGCTGGCAAAATCGCCCAGCTTCTCCCCATTGGGGTTCCAGCCCTTTTTTATATACATGCCGTTGGCGTACACTTTCACCTTGGAACGGCGGAACCCGTGGTGGAGGAAGAGGTTGAAGATGAGGTCCTGCGCACCGGAGGAGAGCTGCACCGCAGTGGGCTTGGTGACATAAAACGTTTGCCCGGAGAAGGGTTCGATGTTCCCTACGGAATCGTTGTAGGAGCCCAACGGGATCTTATAGCCCAGGCCAATGGTTATTTCATTGGTGCTCTTGGCCGTCTCCTTGCGGAAGACGTTGTAGCGCGGAAAGATGATGAGGTCGCCCACGCCCTGGGAGGTGAAGGTGGTGGCGGGGTTATTGTTGAAGCCGATCTCCTTCTTCAACAGATAGTAGCCGTTTTCCACGGATACGGAGAGGTTTTTGGAAACGCCGTAAGCCACCTTGAAGTACTGGTACTGGCTTTGAAATCCGTCAAACGTCCGCTCGGAGACCTGTTTGTCCAGCTTGTAGAACTTGTCGGTGTTGATGAACTGGAAGTTGGTGTTCAGCTCCATCTGATGCTCTTCCAGCACGCCTTCCGCAGCTCCGCCCACAATGCACGAACTGCTGCCTCCGGCACAGCACTGCCCGAAGGTTCGTGAGGGTAGCATTAGCATGGCCAGCATGGTTGCCGCAAGCAGGAAGTGGTGATGGATGTTCATCGGATGCGATATTGCAATTGTTCCGGGCGGATAGATTCACTACGGAACTGTGTGCAGGTCAATGAACAATGGGAAGGTTGAGCGTGGCGCGGTGCTTCCCATCCGTGATCTGCACCAGGTAGTTGCCCGCAGGCAAGCCTTGCGTGACCAAGAGCTTACTGTGCCTCCCAGCAGGCAGCGGGCCACTGTGGATGTTTTTCACCAGCATGCCGGCAAGGTTGTACAGGCCGATCTCCACGGGCGCAGCTTGCTCCAAGGTGAAGGTGATCAACGTTTCATCGTTGGCAGGAACAGGCCGGACCGTGAACCCTGCGGCCAGGCTGTTCTGCTCATTGATCCCGGTGGCCGACAATGCGGCATTGATCGCGTTCTGGAGCGCCGTGGCGTCCACGGTGTTGTCCGCCGTGTAGAACACGGTGTGGTTGCTTCCGCCGAGCACCACGATCTTGGGCATGCCGGAGCCGCCATAGTCGTTCATGTGGATCGCTGCATTGGAGAAGACCACGGCATTGGCAAGGCCAATGGTGCTTTTCCACGTGTTGAGCGCAGTGCAACTTGTGTTGGCGTAATCATCACAGAGGTACATGAACACGCGGCCGGAATCGGAGGCTTGGTAGCTCTGCACCACATTGTACGTAGTAAGGGCCGGGCCCGTGCAGGAGGCACAGGGCATCACCCACGTGAGCACGATCACCTTTCCCGCATCCAGCTCGGCGAAGAGGTCGTGCTGGATGTTGTGGCAATCGGTGCAATTGAAGTTGGTGGCCGTTTGGGCAGTGGCCTGCAGCGTGATCAAGCCCAGTGCAGCAACGAGGAGGTGCATCCGGCTTGCGGGCAAAAATGGCAATCTCATGTGATGAAGCATTTTAGGCTGGCTTAGGCAGAAGCCTTTCCTGGTTTGGTGCCGGGATCGACCCTACTGCAAGACTACGGCAGAGCGGCGGCATTGCGGCTGATGCTGATCAGCGGGGCCTGCCAATTGCAGCGGCCTGTTGAAATCCCAAAAAGGTGGCCCTTCTGCAATCCTGCATTATTCCACCATCACCCTGCCCGTGCCCAGCACCCTCCCCCCGGACCGCAACGCCCAGATGTAAAGGCCGGGGTGCGGCAGCATGATTGAACGATCGATGAGGCCTGGCGAAAGGTCCACGTGCATCACCGTACGCCCGAGCGCATCGGTGATCACCAGTTGCCGATCGGCTTGCCCGCCCCCGGGGCCGCGGAAACGCACGGGGCCGTTGGTGGGGTTGGGTGCGCAGGACAGTCCAGAGGCGACTTGCGGCCCGGGCAGGCCCGTGCTGGTGCATGTGCCCGGTATGTTCGCGTCCAACCACGCGATGCGCGTGGCGATCCACTGCTTCAGCGTATCCAGTTCAGCTGCGTAGGTGGTGGCGCAGGGGAACATTTCCGGTGCTGGGCCGCTGACACCGAGGATGGGCCACTTGGCAAAGTGCCGCACTTGGGCATTGGCCACCAGCGTGCCCACGCTGTCTATCCACGCATCGATGGCGGGCAAGGACAACGGCCCTTGGCGCTGCTGTTCCCAGGTGCACTTCAACTCATTGGCGAAGCTGCTGTCCTGCAAGAGGCGCACATACCATCCGGTGCCCCAATTGTCCGTGGGGCAGTCGTTCACCAGGTGTGCCCAGCCGCTGCCGTCGCCGTTCTCGAATTGGCTGCAGCCCCAGAGGTTCTTCCACGCCCAGTCGAAATCCCACACCGGGCCTGCCTTGATCGTTCCGTCGTTGCTGTCCTTGTCCTTGTGGAAGAACACGCTCTTCTTGAAACCGTCGTTGTTGCGCGCCACCTCGTTCACAAGGAAATAGTTGATGAAGGAGGGCACGTCCAGCCAGGCGCGGTAGCCGGTGAGCGGGTCGGCAAAACCGCTGCCGTAGAGCGCGGTCTCCATGGTGTTCACCGCACCTTGGATGTAGGTTTTCTGCTGCGGGGTGATGGCATCGGGATCCGGGTACTCGTACAGGAAATGCACGTCGGCACCGGGTTGGCCGATGGGCGAGAAGGCGGACTGGAAGCTGTTGTCCGGGCTCCACAGGTTCTGCTGCAGGATGTAGCCGCCGGTGAGGTCGTCGCCGCTGTTCTCCGTGGAATCGAGCTTGGCGATGTCCACGCGGCCGTTGTCGCGCTTGATCTTTTCGCCCAAGAGATAGATGCCGCGGTAGTTGCCGTCCAGCAGCACCTCGCACAGGTGCATGCGCGGGGCGTACTGGCCCATGGCGCGGGCCAGGTGCATGGCCAGTGCATTGCGCACCAGGGAGCGGTCGTTCCAGTTGGAGAGCAGCACCCAGTCGTTCTCTTCGGGCATGCCCAGCAGGGACACGTTGTTGTTGCTACCGTCCGCGTTGCGCGTCTCCACGCCGTAGGGCTTCTGCGGATAGCCTGCGGATGTGGCGCCGCGGATGCCGATGCCGATGGCGCCGTCGTACACGTTGGCGGAGTCGGTGATGTGGGTGATGGTGCCCGGCCCGTTGTACTTGATCTGCATCGTTCCGGTCACCTTGCCGTCGTTGGGGATCTGCTGGCCCAGGTCGTCCAGCAGCACGATGGGCAGCTCGGTGCTGTCCAGCTGAATGGTGCCCGGATCGGTGACGCACAATTGGAAAGCGCCTTGCGCCCCCCCGTAGCCGAAGGCCTGGATGTAGAGCGTATCGCCCAAGGGAAGTTCATCGGCATTGGCCATCGAGAAATAGCCGGGGCCACTGTCGTCATCGCAGGCGCGTTGCACCAAGTTGAAGCAATCGGGGCCGGTCCACAGTGCGAGGCCGGTGTCGCCGAGGCCGCCGATGCCGGACGTGCCCACCACCACATGGCCGGAAGGCGGTACAGCCATCGCATACCATACGTCGCCTCCCTGGTAGCCCGCGCAACCGGGGTCCATGCCGGTGCCGGACATGCCCGAGTTGTCGGCCGTGACGCAATCTGCTGTGTCGATCGGCAGAGCCGTACACGGCGCCGAGCCTGCGGGCGGCACGCTGCTGCAATCGGTCAGGCCCGTGTACACCACACCGGTGGCCGGGGTTGGGCCGTCGGCCGCGATCACTTGGCCGTAGGTGCCGAGCAATTGCCAGGTGTTCTCGTTCTCCCAGTCACCGGCGGTGTACTTCAGTTCAATGGTATCACCGTTGCAGGCGTTGAACACCGCGGAACTCGCAGTGCCCAGAGCTGAAAAATCCCCCACGACCGCACCATTCACGCGCACCTCAAGCACGGCGCCGTTCCAGCCGTCGCCGTATGCATCCTGCATCATCAGGTGATGGTCGCAGCATTGGGCTTGGGCTGAGGAAGCCAGGAGAAGCAGGCAGGCAAATGCCGTGGTGAAGTGTTGAGCCATGGCCAAGGAAGCCGCCAAACTTAGGCGGTGCATGGATAGGGCTGTGCCCTGCCTACCGGGTCTCCTCAAACTCTCATGCCCCTTCCTTCAGGTGCCCGTCCCCTGGTCACTGTTCAAACAGATGAGGGGCTCCTGCGGAAGTTTGGGGGCGGGGTGAATGACGAATTGGTATTAGACCCGCAATCTCAATGAAGACCCGTCCTTCATCGGTGATCGGTGGTGCGGCGCGTGGAAGGCTGTGGCAGTTCACCAACCCGCCTTCACGAACGTCTCCCTTCCCTTCCGGTGCCCCGAGGCGATTTCCAGCACATACAGGCCGCCGGGCAGGTCGCCCGTGCGCAGGGTGAACTCGCGCGAACGCGCTGCGGGAACGATGCTGCTGATCGTTCTTCCCGACAGGTCCAGCACCTGGATGCCGTCCATGGCGTGGGAGCTGGTGATCCGCAGCACTGCACCGGCGGGGTTCGGAGCGAGGCCGATGGAGACCGCCCCGCCCACTTCTTCAATGCCCACGTTCACGAGCTCCACCGAGGCGGTGTCTTCGCAGGTGCCGCGCTCCGCGGTGAGCAGTACGGTGAATGGTCCGTTCGTGGCGTAGGTATGGACGGGGTGCTGGTCGGTGGAGGTCGCTCCATCGCCAAATTCCCAAAGCCAGGCGGTCGCGTTCACCGAAAGGTCCGTGAAGGCGACCGTGTATGGTGCTTGCGGTGTTGCGGAGAAGTCGGCGGTGGGGTAGATCTCCGGGTTCTCGCTGATGGTGAGGGTCATGATGCCCTTCAACCCGACCACCGACGGATGGCAACCGATGCTGTACGGCAGCTGGGATCCGATCTCCGGTGGATAGGAACCGGTCATGGCATAGTCGCCGTTGGGGCAGGTGGCCATGCTGTTGAACTCCGCATTCGCGACGGCATCGGGGGTCTTGTACCATTGTACGTTCCCCGTGGGATCCAGCTTGGCCACATAGGGGACACTGACCCCCAAGCCGTTCGTCAGCAAGGGGTGGTTCCCCAGCAAGCCGGGCCCCCTCGAGGTCCCGCAGATCAACGCCTCCTGCTGTGCATTGATGGCGATATCGCTGGGATCGGCGCCCCAGATCGCGAGGCACCCGATCGCCCACTGCGGCGTGCCGGTAGCATCGTACTTCAACCAGGCCGTGTAGGGGGTCAACGAGGGGCCATTGAAGAGCTGGTCACCGGCGAAGGTGAGGGTGTCGCCCTCGGAATACAGCCCCAGGTACACCTCCCCGGCATCGCTCACGGCCACCTTCGGGTAAAGCTCCTGGTAGGTGGAACTGCTATCGAGCGTTCGCGCCCACAGGGCCGATCCGCTGGTGTCCATGCTGATCACGAAGAGCTCATCGCAGTAACTTGATGCGGAGAACTCCAGCGTGAGCGCGTCGAACACCGTGCTTCCCCCCAAGGAGTTTTCGTAACCCGCCAGCACGAGGTGGCCGTTGTTGCCCACCTGGATGCTTGAGCGTCCACCCTGCGGACCGATGTTGCTGAAGATCATGTTCACGTTGGAGGCGGTGCGGTTCCAGAGCACGTTGAGGGCGGTGTCGCGCTTTTCAACAATGTTGGCATACGCCAGATAGACGGCGCTGCCCTGCGCATCGGCGATGATCTCGCGCAAATGGCTTAAGTAGCGCAGGAAGTTCCCCGCCGTGTCGAACTGGATGAGCTGATGATCGAAAGGTGCGTCATACGTGGTGTCGCTCATCATGGTAGTGGCCTGGATGGTACACTCGGCGTAGAGATGCCCGTATCCATCGACGGCAAGATCATGGGGGGCATCGGACATGGGGCCGCCGATCACCTTGCCCCACACAAGGTTCCCTTGCGGGTCGTACTTCATCAGCAGGATATCGTCCGTGCCATACTGGTTGGTGAACGTATCGCTCTGGACGATGAGTTCGCCCGAGATGCTGCCCAGCACATACACATGGCCGGCATCGTCGGTATCGACGCCCGTACCCTCGTCAAACGGCATGGCGCTATGGGCATAATCCACCCATTCCACGCGCTGGGCGCCGGCGGTGAGCGAGGCCAGAATGACGGTGGTGAAGAGGATGCGTTTTTTCATGGGTCGGGGGTTGGTCGTGGGTGATCCGTTGCATTTACGATTCCGCTGAAGCGGGTGTGGCCTTCACCTTCGCGGCGGTCCCGAGAACATGGTCCCACAGGCGCGTGGAAACCCCATAGCAGGAATAGGGGTCCACGTAATGATGCACGAAGTGGTGCTGCCAGAGCTTCTTCCAGGGGCCGTAGCGCGGCGTCTTGTACCGGTGCTGGGCGTAGTGCATGGTGATGTAGGTGAGGTAACCCAGCATGAAGCCGGGAAAGAACACGAAGACGTAGGTGGGGCTCACCAGCCAGAAGAGCAGGAAGAACAGGCCCGAGAAGAGCAGCCCCGGAACGGGAGGCATCGCGAGCCTCCGCGGATCCACCGGGTGCTGGTGGTGGATGCCGTGGGCGTTGAACTGGATGGTGTACAGCGACCGCGAATTGGTCTCAGTGTGGTACAGGAAGCGGTGGACGTTGTACTCGGCGAACGACCAGAAGAGGTACCCGGAGAACGCGATGGCGATCGCCATCCACCACGTAATGCCGAGGGAGACGATGCCGTAAGTGAACAGCGCCGCGCTGATGAGAAGGTGCATCACAATGGGCGGCTCGATGCGGCTGCGCGTGATGGATTCCATCAAGCGGTTGCCGAACAGGCGCCCCCTGACCTCCTTGCGCGGGGCCAGGTGCTCGGGCATCTTGATCCGCCCGCTGCGGAACAGCTGGTATTGTTCAACGTTCTTTTCCATCGCGATCCAGCATTTGCGGTGCCGCTGGTTCGTTGAACATCCGGATGATCAGCCGATCGTCAGGATAGGCTAATTGAAAACTATAGCACGCAGTGCCGGGCCATCCCTGATAAAGATCAGGAAACCGCAATTCAGAGTAAGTCTAAAGAACACCTCCACGGAGCAGGGCTTTGCACCGTTCCGATGCCTGCCGTGAGCGGCCAGGAAGGCCCGCATCCGGCCGGGTGCGCCTACTTGCGGCAGATCACCACCCCGAATCCCGGCGCATGGAGCTTCTTCAGTTCCGGTTGGTTCCTATTCATTGGACCAAACCAATCTGCTACTTCAGCAACCGCCACGCCATGCCCACCAGCACCACCAACAGGATCACGGAGCAGATGGTTTTGTTGTAGCGGGCCAGCCACTCCGGCAGGAAGATGTCGAAGTTGGCCCGTTGCGATCCCGACAGTCGCCGCGCCAGCACGGTGAGCGGACAGCTCATACCGAAAGCCAACAACGTGAGCACCTCGATCCCCACCAACCCCAGGCCCCACCAGAACCAATGATCGAGGCGGTCGGTGATCACCGCGTAAAGCAGGAAGAAGATCACCGCGCTGAGCACGGCCCAGATCACGGTATGCACCGCCTTGATCCATGCCAGCTTGCCGGATGCGTTCATGGCCCGAAAGGGGTGTGGCTCACCCTTCCACCTTCACCGCTGCCAGCAGCTCTTCCAATTCCTTCTTGCGGTCCTCGCCCAGTTGGCGGTCGATGTCCATGAAGCGGAAATACACGTCCTCGCGCTCCTTCTTGCCCAGCAAGTTCTCCGCCAGCACGAAGAGCTCGTCGTTCTCGGCGGAGATGTGGTCCTCCAGGTCGCGCATGTAGCGGGTGAGCAGCTTGTGCGCGTGGGCGTGGTCCCCGTCGGCCAGGGCCTGTTCGATGTCGGCGGTGTACTCGCGGAACTCCTCGTGGTGCTGCATGAGCGAGTCGATCATCTCGGGGATCACGAACTCCGGGTGGTCGCGCAGGGCGGGGAAGAGCACCTCTTCCTCCTTGCGGTGGTGGAAGCCGTCGGCGTACTCGCGGAAGAACTCCACCAGGTTGCGCACGGCCTGTTCAAACTGCGCGGCATCCTTCTCCCAGCTGTTGGCCAGGGCGTCGATGATCTTACCGGCGCGTTGGATCATTTCGTGCTCGGCGAGCATCATGGTCATTGGTTCGTTCATGGCATCTGAGGTTATGGGTTCAAGAGCCGCGCTCACATGCGCGCAGCGGTGACGGTGTTGAAGCTGTCGCGCAGGTACACGCCGATCATCTCGCGGCGGTAGAGGCGGGTGAACATGTCGTTGTCGATGGCGCGCGCGCCCTTGATGGCCTTGCGGACCACGGCCTCGGGATCGTCGGTGGCCGCGGCTTCCACCACCACCGGCCGGGGATCCACGCCGGCCATGGCCACCTTGATGCGGCCGCCGCTGTCCAGGGTCATGGCCGTGGTGAGCGAGGTGAATTCGAGGCTTTGGCGCTCGCGCAGCTTGTGGAAGGCCCAGGTGAAACCGCGCCCCAGCGGCAGCCACAGCGCGGTGACGATGGCGGTGGGCGGGAGGTTGCGCGGGGCCACGCCGTCGCCGGTGTAGATGCGCTCCAGTGGCGTGCGCGTCACTGCTTGGCCATCGGCGTATTCGATCTCGGCGTCCAGTGCGATCAAGGCCGGGGCGGTGTCGGAGACCAGTTCGGAGAAGCAGGCGTTGCGGCCGCCGGTGGCGATGCAGATGTCGCCGTTGCACTTCAGGCAGTAGCCCACGGACTCGCGCCACCACTCCGACTGGTTGTAGTACAGGCAGCGGTTCTCGCAGAGCACGTTGCCGCCGAGGGTGGCGGCCTTGCGCAGCAGGGGCGCGCCCACGGACCGCGCGGCCTCGGCGAGCATGGGTGCTTCCGCCAGCACCAGCGGGTCGCCCTGGAGGCGTTCCAGCGTTTCCAGCGCGCCGATGCGCAGGTGACCATCGGCCCGCGCGATGCCATGGAGATCCGGGATGCGGCCCAGGTCGATGAGGCATGTGGAGGCCTCGTTGCCTTGGAAGCGGTTCACGAGCACGTCGGTGCCGCCGGCCACAAAGCGGAAGTGGCCATAGTGCTGCGCGGCCATGTCGGCGGCTTCGCGCAACGAGCCCGGCAGCAGGTACTTCGCCTCGGCGGTGGGGAGGGTGGCCGTGTTCATGCTTCGGCGTGTTGCGTGCGTTGCTGCTTGATCGCGTTGAGCACCACCTCGGGGGTCATCGGCAGCGAGGTGATGCGCACACCGATGGCGTCGTATATGGCGTTGGCGATGGCGGGGATCACCGGGTGCAGGGCGCCCTCGCCGCATTCCTTCGCGCCGAACGGCCCCTCGGGGTCCATGGATTCGATGATCTCCGTGTGGATCTCCGGCGTGTCCATGGTGGTGGGGATCTTGTAGTCCACCAGGTTGGCGTTCACCAGCAGGCCCTCGTAGTACTTCATCTGCTCGCTCATGGCCTGGCCCAGGCCCATGTGCCACGAGCCTTCGAGCTGTCCTTCCACGGCGAGCGGGTTCAGGGCCTTGCCGGCGTCGTGCGCGCCCCAGAGGTCCACCACGCGCACATGGCCGGTGTGTTCGTTCACGTCCACCTCGGCGACCACGGAGCCGAAGCTGTACGAGGGGCTGAGGCCCGCGCCCGCGCCCTTGAAGTCGCCGCCGAGCTTGGGCGAGTTGTAGTGGCCCGTGGCGTTGAGGGCGCCCACCTTGCGCGTGGCCATCTCAATGGCCTCGTGCCAGCTGTGGTCCACCTTGCCGTCGTTGGTGAAGACGCGCTCGCGCTGGAAGTTGAGCTCCGTGCGCTCCGCGCCGGTGATGCGCACCACGGCGTCCAGCACCTGCTCGCGCAGGCGTTCGGCGGCCATCTTCGCGGCGTTGCCCGCCATGAAGGTGACGCGGCTGGAGTAGCTGCCCAGGTCGATGGGCGTGAGCAGCGTATCGGCGGCCACCACCTGCACGTTGTCCAGGCTCAGGCCCAGCACTTCGGCCACCACCATGGCCAGCATGGTGTCGCTGCCCTGGCCGATGTCGCTGGCGCCGGAAGTGACCAGCACGCGGCCGTCGAGGTCCACCTTCAGATGCACCACCGATTGCGGGTACTCGTTCCAGTGGATGGGCAGGGCGCTGCCGCTGATGAAGAAGCCACAGCCCACGCCGACGCCCCGCCCGCGCGGCAGCTTGCGGTGCTTATCCTTCCAGCCGGAGCGTTCCATCGCGCTCTTCAGCGCCAGCGTGCTGCCGTTGGAAGTGATGCGGTACTGGCCCACGGTCATGGAGTACTCGTCGAGGAAGTTGCGCAGGCGCAGTTCGCAGGGGTCCATGCCGGCCTGCTCGGCAAGGCGGTCGATGAGGGTCTCCACGGCGAAGCGCGAGTTGACGGCACCGTGCCCGCGCATGGCGCCGCATTGCGGCTTGTTGGTGTATACACGCCGCGTGCGGAAGCCGAAGTTGTCGATCTTGTACGGGGCCTGCAGCAGCACGCCGTTGTAGTAGGAGGTGACCACCCCGAAGCTGCCATAGGCGCCACCGTCGATGATCACGTCGGCGTCGAGCACCTCGAAGCGCCCGTCGGCGTCCATGCCCATGTGCATGCTCATGCGCGTGGGGTGGCGGCCGTGGTTGGTGAGGAAGACCTCCTCGCGGTTGAGGCGGGTGCTCACCGGGCGACCGGTCTTGCGCGCCAGGTGCGCGATGATGATCTCGTGGGGGAAGGGGTCGCTCTTGCCGCCGAAGCCGCCGCCCACGAAGGGCTTCACGACGCGCACGCGGTTCATGGGCACCTCCAGCACCTTGGCCAGGTAGCAGTGCAGGTAGTGGGGCACCTGCGTGGCGGTGATGAGGGTGAGGCCGTTCTCGTCCCACCAGGCCGTGGCGGCGTGCGGCTCGGTGAAGCCGTGGTTGATGCCCTGGAACTCGAGCTCGGCGCTGGCGGTATGCACCGCGCGCTTCAGCCCTTCCTGCTGGTCGCCGAAGCGGAGCTCGGCCTTCTTGTGGATGTTGTTGTTGAAGCGGCCATGGGAATGGATCTTCTCGTCGGTGCCCACGTCCTCGCAGGATTCCGCCATGTCAAAGAAGGCGCGCAGCGGCTCGTACTCCACCCGGATGAGCGTGCAGGCCTGGGCGGCGATGGCGGGGGTGTCCGCGGCTACGGCGGCCACGATCTCGCCGATGTAGCGCGTCTTGTCCACGGCCATGGCCGTTTCATCCTCGGAGATGGGCAGCACGCCGAAGGTGATGGGAAGCTCCTTGCCGGTGATCACGGCGCGCACGCCCGGCAGGGCCAGTGCCGCATCGGTGTGCACCCGCTTGATGCGGGCGTGGGCGTGGGTGCTGCGGTGGAAGCGGCAGTGCAGCGCGTTCTTCACCTTGATGTCGTCGGCGTATTCGGCGGAGCCGCACGCCTTCCGACCGGCCTCGGTGTACGGCCTGCCGTGGCCCACCATCTTGAACTCGTCGCCCGCCTGTTTTGCCGAAGGTTCGTTGCGCACGTGCGCTTCCACCGCGTCGATGATCTTCTTGTAGCCGGTGCAGCGGCAGAGGTTGCCCGAGAGCGCTTCCTTGATCTCGTCGCGCGTGGGGTGGGGATGCTCCTCCAGGTAGTGCAGCGTGGTCATGATCATGCCGGGCGTGCAGTACCCGCACTGGATGGCGCCCTTCTCCACGAACTTCTCTTGCAAAGGGTGCAGGCCGCCGCCTTCCGGCGCGATGCCTTCGATGGTGGTGATCCGGCTGCCGTTGACGCGCATCACCGGGGTGATGCAGCTCTGCACCACCTGCCCGTCCACCCGTACGGTGCAGGCGCCGCAACTGGCCTGCTCGCAGCCCAGCTTGGTGCCGGTGAGCTGGATGCGGTCGCGCAGCACCTGCGCCAGGGTCTCGTGCGGATGCACCACCAGGTCGTGTTCCCTGTCGTTGACGATCAATCGTATGGTCTCCATCCCTTATGCTTCAGTTGCGGTGGATCATAGTCCGGCGCCGATGCTCTTGCCCCCGTCCACGTAAAGTGTTTGGCCGGTGATGTACTTCGTCCGATCGTCGCAGAGGAAGGCCACCACCTGCGCGATGTCCTCCGGGCGGCCCATGGTGCGCAGGGGTTGTGTGGCGATCAACCGTTCCTTCACCTCCGCGGTGAGCGCTTGGGTGAGCGGTGTGTCGATCAAGCCTGGCGCCACGGCATTCACAGAGACCCCGTGCTTGCCCAGTTCCAGGGCGAGGGCCCGGGTGAGGCCGATGACGCCGGCCTTCGACGCGGAGTAGTTCGTTTGGCCGGGGTTGCCCAGCCACGCGCGCGAGGCCAGGTTCACGATGCGGCCGTGATGCTGCTGCCGCATTGCGATGGCGGCGTGCTTGCACATCAGCCAGGTGCCCTTCAGGTTGATGTCCACCACGCTGTCGAAGTCCTCGGTGGGCATCTTCCAGATCACGTTGTCCTTCGCGATGCCGGCGTTGTTCACCAGCGTGTCTACGCGGCCGAAGCGGTCCATCACCGTTCCGAAGGTTTCGCCCACCATGCGCTCATCGGTGATGTCGGCATGGAGGAAGTGCGCCTGCGGGCCCAGCTGCGCCGCGAGCGCGTTGCCGGCGGTGTCGTCCAGGTCGAGCAGCACGGCGACATGCCCTTCGGCCACCAGCCGGGTGGCGATGGCGGCCCCGATGCCTTTGGCCGCGCCGGTGATGATGGTCACTTGTTCACGCATGCGTTGTTCTTCACTTCGATCAGTTCGGCCAGGATGCTGATGGCGATCTCCTCGGGCGTTTCCGCGGCGATGGACTTGCCGATGGGCATGCGCACACGGTCCAGTTGTTCCATGGTGGCCACGCCGTCCTTGCTGAACATGCGCTTGGTGATGCGCGCCTTGCGCTCGCTGCCGATCATGCCCAAGTAGGCGTGCGGCCGCTGGATGCAGTGCGCCAGGATCTCGCGGTCCGTCACATGGTCGTAGGTCATCACCACGATGTAGGCGTTGGTGCTGAGAGCCATTCCGGGCAGCACGTCGCGGAAGGCGCCGTGAACCTTGCGCACGGCAGGCGTGGTGATGCGGTCGAGTTCCTCCCGCCGGTCGTCGATCACATGGGTGGTGAAGTCCAGCCCGGAGGCCAGCCGCGCCAGCGCCTTGCCCACATGCCCCGCACCGAAGAGGTACAGCGTGTTCATGCGGGGCAGGGGTTCGATGTAGATGTCCACCGTGCCACCGCAGCACATGTTGTGTTCCTGCAAGAGTTCGTGCCGGAAGAGCTTGGGCGTGCCGGCCTGCAGTTGCTGGAAAGCGTTGGCCACCACGGCCTTCTCCAGGTTGCCGCCGCCGATGGTTCCCGAGAGGCGCCCATCGGCGTACACCAGCATGCGTGCCCCGGCCTTGCGGGGCGTGGAGCCCTTGGTCTGCACCACGATGCACAGGGCGGCCGGTGTTCCTTCGCTGCGCGCATGCTCGATCTCCTTATGGATGTCCATGGCCGTGTTGGAGGTCGGCGGGTGTGTTGATGTTGATGAGCACGGAAGGCGAGGACACCTCCACGTACTTGCGCGTGAACCCGGCCAGCAGCTCCTTCAGGGTGGCGTGGCGGTCGTACGCGGCGAGGACCTCGCGCTTTACGGCGGCCTTCACCAGCACGGGGTGCCCGCCCTTGCCCTGGCTGGCGGGGATGATCACCTGCTCATCGCCGTCGTTGCGCATCAGGGCTTGGATCACCTCCGGGCCCACGAAGGGGCTGTCCACGTTGTGCAGGAAGACCTTGTCCGATGCGATCGCGCGCATGCCCAGGAAGATCGAGCGCATCCGCCCGGCATCCGGGTCCGGGTTCAGCACCAAGGAGGCCATGCTGCTTGCGCGCCCCAAGGCTTGCAGCCACGGTTCCCGCGCGAATTCCGCGTTCAGCACCAGCACCAGCTCGCGCAGGCCCAGCGCACGGTAGGTGCCGAGGATGCGCTCCGCATAGGTGCTCACCTCATCCCAACGGAGCCAGGGCTTGGGGTATCCCATGCGGCGCGAAGCACCACCGGCGAGCACGATGGCCGAGTATGTCGCGCCGTTCCGCATCAGGTGATCCCGTCCGGCTTATCGGATCCCGGGTTGATGGTGAAGGTGTTGCCGCTGAGGAAGAGCGCATCGAGCGAGGCGTATTTGCTGCGCTCCTGCTCGGCCTTCATCTGGGCTGCGAGGTCCGCGTCGAACACGGGTCCTGCGGTGCTGCGGATCACGCCCATGGCAATGGGGAAGTCGGGCAGCCGCATCTGCGCAAGCAGGTGGTGCAGCACGTTGGAGGCGCAGGTGGCATCATGCACCAGCAGGTCCGCCTCGGTGATGCCGTTCTGCCCCAGGGTGACCACCTCCAGCTCCAGGCCGCGCAGGCGGATGCCCTTGTCGTTGTTGGCGCCGAAGCGCATCGGCTGGCCGTGCTCCAGGATCAGCTGGTTGTCGGCGCGGGTCTCCTTGCTGGTGATGGCATCGAACACCTCATCGTTGAAGATCACGCAGTTCTGCAGCACCTCCACCACCGAGAGGCCTTGGTGCTTTTCGGCCTCCACCATCACCTTGGCCATCAGCTTCACGTCGGTATCGGGCACCCGTGCGAAGAAGCGGCCCTGGGCGCCCAGTACCAGCTCGCCTACAGAGAAGGGATTCTCCACCGTGCCGAAGGGCGAGGACTTGGTGACGGTGCCGCGTTCGGTGGTGGGCGAATACTGGCCTTTGGTCAGGCCGTAGATCTGGTTGTTGAAGAGGATGAAGTTCATGTCCACGTTGCGCCGCACCGCGTGGATGAAGTGGTTGCCACCGATGGCGAGCGAGTCGCCATCACCGGCCATCACCCACACGCGCAGGTCGCGGTTGGCCAGCTTCACGCCGGTGGCCACCGCTGCCGGGCGGCCGTGGATGGTGTGGAAGCCGTACGTGTCCATGTAGTACGGGAAGCGCGAGGAGCAGCCGATGCCGCTGATGATGGCCACCTCCTCCTTCTTCAGGCCGAGCTCGGAGAAGGCGCGCTGCACGGCGTTCATCACGGCGTAGTCGCCGCAGCCGGGGCACCATTTCACCTCCTGGCTGCTCGCGTACTCCTTGGGCTTGAACAAGGGTTGCGCCGGTGTTCCGATCGTGCTCATTGCGCCAGCAGCTCGTTGAATTTCTCCTTGAGTTCACTCACCTTGAAAGGACGGCCCTTCACCTTGTTGTACTGCAGGTAGGTGAATTGCGGCAGCATGGCCCGCAGGTAGTTGGCGAACTGGCCGCTGTTGAGCTCGCACACCACGATCCGCTCGAACTGTGCGAAGATGGAAGCGGTGTTGCGCGGCAGCGGGTGGATGTGGTTGAAGTGCGTGACGGCGATGTCCTTGCCCTCGCTGCGCAGCTCGGTCACCGCGCCGAAGAGGGTGCCGAACTGGCCGCCCCAGCCCACCACCAGCAGCTTCTTGGCGCCCTTGCCCCGGAACTTCTGCTCGGGAATGAAGTCGGCCACACGCTCCACCTTCTGGCGGCGCAGGGCCACCATGGCTTCGTGGTTCTGCGGGTCGTGCGATACGCAGCCCGTGCACTCATCCTTCTCCAAGCCGCCGATGCGGTGCTGCAGCGCGGGCGTGCCGGGCACCACCCACTTGCGCGCCAGCGTGGCGGGGTCGCGGCCGTAGGGCGTCCATGCGGGATCGGGCTGCGTGAGCACCGGCGGATGGATCGCGGGCAGTTCGTCCAGGGTCTTCACCTTCCACGGCTCGGCGCCGTTGGCCACGTAGCTCTCCGAGAGCAGGATCACGGGCGTCATGTGCTCGGTGGCGATCTTGATCGCCTCCACCGCGCGGTCGAAGCAGGCGGCGGGCGTGCTGGCGGCCAGCACCACCACGGGGCTTTCGCCGTTGCGGCCCCACACGGCCTGCAGCAGGTCGCTCTGTTCGGTCTTGGTGGGCAGCCCGGTGCTGGGGCCGCCGCGCTGCACGTTCACGATCACCAGGGGCAGCTCGGTCATCACGGCCAGGCCGATGGCCTCGGTCTTCAGCGCCATGCCCGGGCCGGAGGTGGTGGTGACGGCCACGTCGCCTGCGAAGGATGCGCCGATGGCCGAGCAGATGCCGGCGATCTCGTCCTCGGCCTGCAGCACCTTCACCCCGGCCCACTTGTGCTTGGCCAGCTCCTGCATGATGTCGGTGGCGGGCGTGATCGGGTACGAGCCGAGGAAAAGGTCCTTGCCCGCCTTCTTCGCGCCGGCCATCAGGCCCCAGGCCAGCGCCTGGTTGCCGGTGATGTTGCGGTAGGTGCCCGGGGTGCGCGCCGCGGGTTGCACGGTGTACGTGGCGGGCACGGCCTCCATCGTCAGCACGTAGTTGTGCCCGGCCTTCAGCGCGCGGATGTTGGCCTCGGCGATGGCGGGCGATTTCTTGAACTTGTGCTGGAAGAAGCCGATGGTCTGGTCCATGGGCTGGTCGAAGAGCCGGTACACCATGCCCAGGGCGAACATGTTCTTGCAGCGGTCGGCGCTCTTGTTGTCCAGCCCGGCGTCGGCGATGGCGGCCTTGGTCATGGAGGTGATGGGCGCGGCCAGCACCTGGTGCCCGTCGAGCGTGCCGTCCTCCAGCGGGTCGGTGGCGAAACCGGCCTTGTCCAGGTCGCGCTTGCCGAAGGAGTCGCGGTCCACCACGATGGTGCAGGCGGGCCGCAGGTCCTTGAGGTTGGACTTGAGCGCGGCGGGGTTCATGGCCACGAGCACGTCGGGCGCATCGCCCGGGCCATGCACGCCGCTGCTGCCGAAGTGGACCTGGAAGCCGGAGACGCCGGCCACCGTGCCCTGCGGCGCGCGGATCTCCGAGGGGAAGTCCGGGAAGGTGGCGATCTCCTTGCCATGCACGGCCACCGTGTCGGTGAAGAGCGTGCCGGCGAGCTGCATGCCGTCGCCGGAGTCGCCGGCGAACTTGATCACCACGCTTTCCATCGCCTCTTTGCCGTTCATCGTTCCGCTCATCTCCTCACGGGATTTCATGCCAGGGGGCGGTCTTGTTCAGGCGTTCGCCCATTGCGGTTTGCGCTTCTCCAAAAAGGCGGTGATCCCTTCGTTGGCGTCGCGGGTCTCCATCAACTGCGTTACGTAGAGCCGCTCCAGCTGCGGCAGGAAGTTGTTCATCAGGTGGTTGAGCTTGATGCGTGCGGCGTGCGAGGCGAAACGCAGCGAGGACGCGCTCTTGGGCACCACGTGCTTCAGGATCCAGTCCTCGGCGGCGGCGTCCAGCTTGTCCTTGTCCTCGAGTACGGCATGCACCAGCCCGATGCGCTGTGCCTCGTCGGCGTCGATGCTGCGACCGGTGAGCAGCAGCTCTTCGGCACGGGCCAGGCCGATGCGCTCGGGCAGCAGGATCGACGCGGGTGGCGGAAAGACCCCCAGGCGGATCTCGGGCTGGCCGAAGCGCGCCGACTTGTCGGCCAGGATCACCGAGCAGATCAGCGCCAGTTCCATGCCGCCGCCCAGGCATTGCCCGCTGACCTTGGCCAGCGTGGGGATGCGCAGCTGCAGCAGCTCCATGAAGATCTTGTGGAAGGTGCGCAGCATGGCCTCGGCGAATTCCTTGGTGTGCTCCTCCACGCTGGCGCCGAAGGAGAAGTGCGCGCCCGCCCCCTGGAAGGTGATCAGCTTGATCTTCGGGTCCTGACCGATGGCCTGCAGGCATTCGAGGATCTCGAGCATCATGATGTTGTCCAGCACGTTGCCCTGGCCGTCGTCCAGCACGATGTGCGCGATGGTGTCGTCGTGCGAGCGGGTGAACTTCACTTTTTCCATGGTGCTTCGGATCATTTGATGGCTTCGGGCACCGGTGCGATGGCCTGTTCCAGTTCGAGCCCCCAGGCCTGGCCCTCGGCCAGCAACTGGCGCAGCTTCAGGAAGTCCACTTCGCGCTTGGCCTTGCTCCCGGCGTTGAAGGCGCGGAAACCGGCCTTGGCCTCGGTCATCATGTTCAGGGCGAGCCATTCGCGGCTGCCCTCCTTGTTCTTGTCCCAGTGCTCCAGCTTCTTCTTGCGCACTTCGGTGAGGGTTTTGTGCAGGCAGTTGGGGAAGGTGTGCAGCAGCTTGGCGATGTGGCGGTCCACGGCGGCGTCCAGCAGGGAGAGGTCCACCGTGCCCTTGGCCAGCACTTCCTTGGCCTTGGCCAGTGCGTCGCCGGTCTTCACGCTGCCGAAGACGATGCGGCCGTAGTCGTCGGCGTAGCGGTCGATCACCGCCAGCGGGTTGGGCACGAACTTGCCGTCCACCTTCAAGGCGGGGACGATCTCGCTGATGAGGCCGATGTGCAGGGCCTGGTGCGCGGTCCACGGTTCGCAGAGGGTGAGCGAGTTCATGGCGCGCTCCATGCCCACGTAGAGGTGGAGGAAGTCGGTGGAGCCCCCGATGGCGGCGCTGCCGTGCTTGGGGCCAGCCTGCCCGAAGCGGGCGAGGTCCGAGGCGATGGTGAAGTCGCAGGCCATGCCGATCTCCTGCCCGCCGCCGATGCGCATGCCGTTCACGCGGTTGATCACCGGCTTCTCGCACTTGAGGATGGCCGAGACCATGTCGTTGAACAGCCGCATGTACTGCGAGTATTCCTGCGGGTGGCCGGCGTAGTACTCGGCGTATTCCTTGGTATTGCCGCCGGTGCAGAAAGCCTTGTCGTCCGCGCCGGTGAACACCACCGCCACCACGCTGCGGTCGTTGGAGGCTTCACCGAAGGCGAGGATCACCTCCTTCACCGCGCGGGTGGTGTAGGAGTTGTATTGCTTGGGATTGTTCAGCACGACCCACGCGTTGAACAGGCCGGGCACCGGTGTGCCGTCGCTGTCCAGGCAGGGGCGCTTCTCGTAGAGGATGTCCGCGTAGGCGTATCCCGGCACGATGTTGTGGTCCTTCAGGGCTTTCATGTTGTTCGTTCGCTTCGTTCAGTTGGGCATGTCGGGCACCATCACGGGGCGGCGGGTGTGCGGCCGTGCCACCGAATCGCGGAACACCTCGTTGATCTTCGACATCGGGAAGGCTTCCACGAACTCGGCGATCTCCAGCTTCCCGGAGGCGATCAGCTCCACCACCTCGGGGTAGAGCTCGGGCTGGCAGCCCCACGTGCCGATGAGCCGCGCGTCGAAGGCCATGAGGTTGCTCAGGCGCACTTCCACCTTGTTCATGGTGAAGCCCACCACGCTGAGGGTGGAGGCATAGGTGATCAGGTTGAAGGCGAGGTCCTGGCCGGGCGTGGTGCCGGAGATCTCGAAGATCTTCCAGCCATGCATGGGCGTTTGCAGCTCTGCGGCGATGGTGCGCACGCGCTCCTTGATGGCCTTGACGTCCATGCCCTTGCTGTTGAGCACGGCATCCACGCCGTGGCGCTTGGCCAGGGCGAGCTTCTCATCGCTGATGTCGATGGCCAGCACCTTGGCCCCCATCAGGCGGGCGATCATGGCGCCGTAGATGCCTACGCCGCCCACACCGATCACGATGGCGAGGTCGCCCTGCGCGATGTCCGCGCGCTTCACCACTTGGTAGGGGGTGGAGATGGCGTCGGCGATCACGGCGAGGTGGGCCAAGGGATACTTCGCGAGCATGGCCTCCGGCACGGGGCACAGGTAGCGGTGGGGCACTGCGATGTGCGAGGCGAAGCCGCCGTGGAGGTCGTTGCCGGGCATCACCTGCTTGCGGCAGATGTTGCTGCGCCCCCGGGCACACAGGTCGCATTCGCCGCAGGGCAGCACCGCCGGCACGATCACCGGTTTGTTCAGCAGGTGCGCCGGGCCCGCGATCACCGTTCCGCTGATCTCGTGGCCCAGCGTGAGCGGCAGGTCCATCTTGGTGCGCACGCCATCGTGCCAGAAGCCGAGGTCGGTGTGGCACACGCCGCAGCCGGCCACCTGCACCAGCGCCTGGTGCTCGCCGATCGCGGGCAGCTCCGAGGCCACCAGTTGCAGGTCGCTCTTGGGCGCCGTCATCCGCCACTGCCACAGCTTCATGTCCTTCGTGTTCGTCATGGTCGCGCTTCAGTTCTTCATCATCTTGTCGTAGTCGCTGCCCAAGCGGCCCTTGCGGCACAGGGTGCCGGTCATGAAGGCGGCGGAGTGCCGGGCCTGCACGGTGAACGCGAGGTCCACCGGGGCTTGGCACGCTTCGGCCACGCAGCGGGCAATGGCGGCGCGCGCCTCCTTCAGCGGGCCATCGGGCACGGGAGCAAGTCCCACTTCGGCGGGGTCCGGCGCGGTCACCGGGCCTTCGGCGAAGGGTCGCGGCTTCAAGGCCGCAGCGTCCTGCTCCATCACCTGCCAGGCTTTGCGCACGGCGTTCTCCAGCGTATCGGCATGGTCCACCAGCCAGCCCGCGGCATCGGCGGCCTTTACCGGTCGCCCTTCCAGCACCAGGCGCAACAGCTTCTTGCGGCCCTCGGCGTCGGTCTTGCGGAAGGGCCAGTGGCAGCCTTCCATCCCCGGCAGCACCGGGATCGTCACCTCGGGCATGGCCAGCAGGGTGTCTTCCGCCGCCACCAGGTAGTGGCAGTGCATCATCAGCTCCAGCATGCCGCCCATGCAGCGCTTGCCGTGGATGAAACCCACCGATGCGCGGAAGTCATGGTGCAGCCGCCGCGCCGTGCGCGACCAGGCCAGGGAGATGCGCTCACCCTCTTTCACGTCGCTCAGCGCGGGGTGGAAGGCCAGGGTATCGGCGCCCACCAGTTGGGTGGCCAGGTGGAAGTCGCCGGTGAGGATCACGCGGTGGATGCCTTGCCCCAGCAGCCAGTCGATGGCGCGGTTGAGCTCGGCGTCCACATCGTCGTTGTAGGATTCCCTGCCGATGGTGATCACGCCGGCCTGGCCGTTGTGCTCGGCGTTCACGTAGAGCTGCTGCCAGGCACCTTCGGCCATGTTCATGAAGGTGTCGGGATACCACGTGGTGCCTGCCGCCGCCGGGAAGAGCTGGTGGTAGGCGCCCACCTGCTGGGCGATACGCTCGGCACCCATGCGCCGGGCACGCGCCAGGATGCCGTTGCTGAACTGCGCGCACAGCTCGCCAATGGCGTTCATGATGGGCAGATCGGCGCGTTGCTCGTGCAGCACAATGGAGGTCATCTGCAGCAGCGCGCCTTCCACGATGGCTTCCAGGGCTTCTTCCTGTTCCGCATCGAGGCTCCAGTTCACCAACGGGCGGAAGTGGTCCGGCGGATACCACGCCTGCCCGCTGCGCATGCGCGCGGTGAGCGCCTCATCGGGCGTGAACAGCGGGCCGTAGGCCTCGCCCAGGTGGTGCAGACACGACCAGGTGAGGTAGTTCGCACCCTTGGCACCGATCACGTCGTGCGCGCGGAACGGATTGGGGCCGATGAGCTTCCGGATGTATTTGTCGGCCTTCCAGTAGGGCGTGTTGGTGTGGCGGCAGAACTGGAGCGTGGCCTGCAGCAGGCCGCAGAAGAACACGTCGAGCACGAAGGACCAGTGGTCGCCCACCTTCATGGGCACCAGGCCCAGGGCCCAGAGCAGCTGCGTCTGTGGCGTGGGCCGCGCCTCCACGATCTCGAACACCTTGTTGACCTGGTGCGGGAATGACGGGTGCGCGATGTCCACACCGAGCTGCGCCGAAGGGAAGCCCGAGGTCACCGACCAGATGTGGATGCCCGGGAAGGTTTTTCGGAACAGGGCGTAGTGCGCCTTCTTCAGCTCGAGCTTCTCGGGGATCGCTTCCAGCAGCAGCTTGGGCCGGTAGCGCTCCAGCTCCCTGGGCAGCGAAGCGCCGTCGTAGTTCAGGCGGATCACGTTGTTCATGATCGCGTTGGCCGTGTCCTTGCCGAAGGACTTCACCAGGCCGTCGAACTGCTGCTGCACGCCGTCGTTGGCGCCGGGCAGGTCCAGTGCGATCACCGGCACGCCGTAGGGCAGCAGCCGCGATGCGAACTGCATCACCTTGCCCGCGCCCACCACGCCGCAGGCCCCGGAGATCACCATGGCGCCGCGCTCCTCCTTGGGCCCGAACACCTGGTTCACCAGTTCGTCGGTGCGCACCGGCAGGCGGCCCTTGCGGAAGATGTCGAGCACCGACCCCAGGCCCAATGCCCCGAGGGTGGACGGGCGCATGGCGCGGACGGCCCCGCCGTTGGCGGAATTGCCCTGCGTGCTGCGCGGATCGCCGGTGGCGGTGGAAGGTGTTGTCACGGATGCCATGGTGCGATCATTGGACTTTGAAGATGGCGGCCATGCCCACGTCTCCCGCGGCACAACCGAATACGAGCACATGGCCGCCGCCCAGGTCCACGGCTTCTTCCAGGGCCTCGATGACCACGCGTGTGAGCGTGGGCCCCTGCGGGTGCCCCCACACAAGCGGACTGCCGTTGTTGTTCATCTTGCGCCAGTCGTAGCCCAGCGTTTTGGAGAAGACCGCGTCGTTCACCGCGAACGGGTTGTGGTCCTTCACCACGGCCATGTTGTCCATGCTGAGGCCGGTGCGTGCCAGCAGCTTCTGCACGGCCATGCCGGGCGCTTCGGGCATGCAGGAAGCGTCCGCCCGCACTTCCGCCTTGGCGATGAGCGTGATGGCGATCTCCGGCCGGCGGCTCAGCTCCTTCGCTTTGTCGGCGGTGGTCACCAGCAGGGTGGCCATCCCGTCAGCGGCATGGGTCTGCGTGCCGGAGGTAACGCAACTGTCCAGCTCGCGCATGGCGCGCAGCGCCCCCGCGTGGATCATCTTCACGCCGGTGTCCTCGCTGATGGTGCCCAGCGGTTTGCCCTGTACGTTGAGCAGGTCCAGCGGCACGGCCACGCGCTCCAGGAAGCCGCTCTCCTTGCCCTTGAAGTATTGCTCGTAGCGGTGGGCCGTGAGCTCGTCGATCTCGCGCCGTTCGATGCGGTGCTTGCGCGCCACGTTGCCGGCGGAGGCCAGCATGGATCCGCCGGTGGAGGGGTCGAAGCCGAAGTTGTCCCACACGTCGCTGATCACCTCGGTGCGGCGGTAGGCGCGGCGCTCGGGGAATACGCCCACGGGCGAGTCGCTGGTGCGGTCGAAGGTGAGCACGCCCACCGCGTCGCTGCTGCCGCCCTGCACCTGCGCGGCCGCGAGCACCACCGCCTGCAGTCCGGTGGCGCAGGCCTGTTCCATGTGGAAGCCGGGCAGCCGCTTGCCGAGGCAGGAGGCCACCAGGGTGGCGTTCCAGAATTTCCAGTGCCAGGGCACGGTGGAACCGATGATGAGGTAGTCCAGGTGCTGCACGGGCACCTTGCGCACGGACATGATGCGCGCCATGGATTCCCCGGCGAACTGCCCGATGTTGACCTCGGCCAGGGGCGAGCTCTGCCAGGCGGGGAAGTAGCTGCTGCCCCAGGTGCCGTAGGGGATCCGGGCGTCGGGGAAGGCGGATGCCGCTGTGGTGGCCATGTGGTCGTGGGTCAGTTCTTCTGTGCTTCGGGCACGGCGATCTCGGGCAGCGGCTTGTTGTATTCGGCCATGGCCAGGATGGCCGCGCCGTAGGACACGGTGAACTGCGGGTGGGCGGCGATCACCATGTCGCGCTTGAGCTTCTCGCTGAGCAGTTCCTTCAGGTAGGGGTGGTGCGCGATCACCCCGCCGATGAGCACCGTGGGCACGCCGGGATCGAGCCGCACCTTGCCCATGCGGTTGCAGATGGAGATGTAGATGCCGCGGGAGATGTCCTCGCGCGACATGCCCTCGAAGATCCAGTTCATGATCTCCGTTTTGGCGAACACCGTGCAGAAGCTGTTGAGCTCCTTGCTGTAAGTGGAGAGCGCGGCCATCGAGCTCATCTCACCGATGTTGATGCCGGCGCGCTCGGCGATCTCCGAGAGGAAGGCGCCGGTGCCCGAGGCGCACTTGTCGTTCATGTAGAAGTTCTGCACCGTGTCGTCCTTGTCGCAGCGGATCACCTTGATGTCCTCCCCGCCGATGTCGATGATGTTCTTCTCGCCTTTCAGGCTGAAGGAGACGCCGGCGGCCGCGCAGTTGATCTCCGTGCGGGCGATGTCCGAATCGATGAAGTGCTTGCGGCCGTAGCCCGTGGCGCAGCTCTTCTGCACGTTGAAGTTGCTGTTGATCGCCTGCATCACGTTCTTGAACGCCTGCTTGTCGTTGCTCATCGTGGGCAGGAAGTAGCGGAAGAGCGCGGTGCCCTGCTCGTCGATCACGCAGAACTTCGAGTACGACGAGCCCAGGTCGATGCCCAGGAAACAGTTCTTCTTCTTGTACTGCCCGGGCATTGCCTTGGGGTCGGCCAGGCCCTTGTCCATGATGCGCTTCACCACGTCGCCGCTGCTGCCGGGCACGCGGTACACGATGTTGCGGTTGCTCATGGCCTTCACCATGTTGGTGAAGGAGAGGTTGAGCGAGGTGCGCACGTAGTGCTTGCGCCCGTACTCCACGATCTTGGCGTTGAAGTGGTCGATCTCCGTGCGCCTGCCGTTGATCAGGTCCACGGCCAGCGAGGGGAAGTGGTCGCCGCCTTTCTTGAGGTAGCGCAGGCACTGGCGCACGAAATCGTCCTGGAAGACGATCTTCTCCTTCTCGGCCACTTCTACGCACTCGCGGATGGTCTGCTCGATCAGCTCGGTGGTGTCGGCGTCGCTCATGGCCTCGGCCATGGTGAGGCGCCCCACGCCGCACAGCGCGCTGAGCGAGGAGTTGAGGATGGTCTTGTGCCACACGCGCCGCAGCAGGTCGAAGGAGTCCACCGCCTCGGTGTGCAGGTCCACCTTGTTGAGCACGGCCGCCAGCTCCTTGGCCTTCTCCGGATGGCTGTCGTTGATGGAGCCGATGTAGTTGGGCGGGATGAAGAAGGTGACCTTCACCGTGTTGGGCGCGGTGAGGTTGCCCGCGTAGTTCACCACCATGCGCAGGATCTTCGGCTCGCCGAATGCCGGCACCAGCGCCTCCTCCACGTCGATGCCGTTCTGGGCGGCCACCACCATCAGCTTGGGCGAGTTGAGGTGCGCGGCCTCCGCCAGCGCATCTGCCACGGAGTAGGTCTTGATGGAGAAGACCAGGTAGTCCAGGTCCAGCTCGGCCAGTTCGGCGATGCTGGCGTAGACCTTCGCGAAGCGCGTGGTGGAGTTCAGGGTGCCGTGCAGCACCAGGCCCTCGTCCATGATCTTGTTGCGCTTCACCTCGTTGCGCTCGCACAGGGCCACGTTGCAGCCGGCCTCCTGCAGCTTGGCCGCCAGGATCATGCCCACAGGGCCCGCGCCGATGATGCCGATGTTCATTGCACGGTGCGTTTTCTGCTGTGTACAGCCGGGCTTTCCGCGAGCTGTTCCAGGAAGGTCTCGATCTTGGTGATGCTTTGCCCCTCGCTGAAGAAGCGCAGGTCGCACAGGTCGCCCTCGATGATCAGCGATGGCACGCCGGTAATGGCCTTGAGCCGCTCGGGCATGCCCATTTTGGCGTTGGAGTTGTTGAAGCAGGTCTTGCTGTCGTGGTACACGATGCCGTCGATGCCGTACTCGCCGAACCACTCGGCGAGCATCTTCATCTTGGCGCCCTCGCCCCGGTTGATGAAGATGCCGGTGTAGGCCCGCGCGGTGGAGGTCCAGGGGTCGGCCTCATCGAACTGGTCGAACACCCAGCTGCTGCAATAGGTGGAGGCCACCACGGCGGCGCCGTTCTCGGCGAAGAGGTCGCTGAGCATGCGGATCTTGCCCCAGATGGGCATGCCTTCCCAGAAGATGCGCGAGCGCACCTTGGGGAGGAAGCCCTGGCCCTGGGCGATCTTGCCTTCAAGCTCCTGCAGCAGCTGCGCGTAGTACGCCTTGGCCACCTCGGTGCCGCGCAGCACCACGATGGGGCCCATGTGGATGGTGCCGTCGAAGAAGCTGATCGGCGGGGTGTCCGAGGCCGCCGTCTTGAGCACGCGCTGCCAGAGCAGCGTGGCCTCCTTGCTCAGCTTCACCACTTCCTTGAAGCGGTCCTCATCCCACGCCTGCCCGGTGATCGCCGTGCAGATGGGCACCAGGTCCTTGAACTGCTTTACCACCAGGGCCACCTCCGCATCGGTGACCTCCTCCAAGTGGCGCGGCGGGTGTACGCCGGCAATGGGGCACTTGAATTCGCGCGCGAAGAAGCCGAACCAGTCCTGCACCTCGCGGCACTGGTTGGTGTTGTACACGATCAGGTCCGGCTTGGGGATGCCTTGCAGCCCATAGTGGTCCTGCAACGGCGTTTCCTTGCGCAGGTACGCGCCGATGTCGGAGGTGGTGTAGCTGCACACATGGCCGGAGTAGCCGCACTTCACCGCCTCGGGGATGTGGTCCATGGCGGCGCGCGTGGCCCCCAGCAGGGCGCCGTGGTTCTCGGGGAAGTACACCTCGAAACCGGCGGCGCGCAGCAGTTCCGCCGGGCCCACGCTGGTACACCAGGCGATCTTCTTCGCGCCGGAGCCCAGCGAGCGGAAGTACTCGCCCATGATGGCCTTCAGCGTGGCGGTGCTTTCGATCTTATGCATGGCGCTTGTGCCCGTCGGGTTCCAGTTCGATCACGTACACCTCTTCATCCACCGGTACGCTCGCACCGTACAGTTTCTGCAGGTGCGACCGGTATTTGTCCATCACGTTCCTGGGCGCCATCTTCATCGAGGGCGTCAGCGTGTTCTTCTCCAGCGACAGCTCGTCGAGGATCACCGCGGCCGAGCGCACCTTGGCGAACTTCTGCCCGATGCTGTCGTTGGCCATGCGCAGGCAGCCCGTGAGGCAGCGCCCCAGTTCGTTGAGGCTGCGCGGGCAGAAGCAGCCCTGGTCGGGCGTGATCTGGTAGTCCGGGTGCTCCAGCAGCTTCTTGTTGGGGAAGATCAGCGCCACGGGGTATTCCTCGCCGCTGCCCGCCACCACCGCGTACTGCACGTAGTGGCACTTGAGCTCGATGGCCTTCTCCAGGTCGGTGGGGATCACCTTCTCCCCGTTGGAGAGCTTGAAGATGCGGTCCTTGCGGGTGATCAGCTTCAGCCCGTTGGGCGTGATCTCGCCCACATCGCCCGTGCGGTACCAGCCATCGTCGGTGAAGGCCTGCGCGTTGGCTTCGTCGTTGCGGTAGTAGCCCGTCATCACGTTGGGCCCCTTCACCTGGATCTCATCCTCCGCGCCGATGCGCACTTGCACGCCGGGGATCGGTTTGCCCACCAGGCCGGTCTCGCGCTTGAGCGAGGGATCGGTGAGCGTGCAGCACGGCGCGGTTTCCGTGAGGCCCCAACCCTCGATCACGGGGATCTTCCGCTTCTCGAACTCATTGGACAACGCCTCCGGCAGGGCGGCGGCGGCGGTGAAGACGAACTTCAGCTCCGGGTGGAAGAGGATGTCCTCTTTCTCCTTGCTCGCGCGTGCCAGTTCGAACAGGGCCTGGTACACCTTGGGCACGCTGAAGAACACGGTGGGCCGCACCTCCTGCCAGTCGCGGAAGATGGACTGCGGGTCCTTGCCGTAGCTGGTCTCCAGCGTATAGGTGGCGCCGCGCGAGAGTGCGCTGAACAGCTCGAAGATGCCGCCGAAGCTGTGGTGCCAGGGGAGGTAGGAAAGGAAGCGGTCGTGCTCATCGATGTTCCAAGCGGCATCCAGCGCGGCCTGCTGCGAGAGGATGTTGCGGTGGGTGAGCTGCACGCACTTCGGCACGCCCATGGTGCCCGAGGTGTACATGTTGAGGCAGATCTCATCGGCCCCGGCATTTACATGCAGCGGGTCGTCCGTGCCGTTCCGTTCGGCCAGCAGTTCGGCGAACTCGTGCTGCTGCGCGAAGCGTTGGGGCACGCCCGGGTCCATCACGAAGATGCGGTCCAGGCCCAGGTCGCCGCCCAGGCGCGCGAGCTGCAGTTCGCCTGCCACGGCCAGAAAGCGGGCGCCGCAGTGGCGGATCAGCAGCTCGGCCGTATCGGTATGGAAGAACGCGAAGATGGGCACGGCGATGCCGCCCGAGGCCATCACGGCCAGCTCCAGCTCCAGCATGGCCAGGCGGTTGGGCGAGAAGATCACCAGCTTGTCGCCGGGCTTGAAACCGAAGCGGTGGCGCAGGTTGTGCGCGATGTTCAGGATGTCCGCATGGAAGCGCTCCCACGTGATGCCCTCGAAGTTCCCTTGCGCGTTGCGGGCGCGGAACACGGTGCGCCCGGCGAAGCGTTCCGCATTGCGGTGCAGCAGGGTGGCCAGGTTCGGCACTACGGACCCCAGCGGGCGTTCGGCTTGCAGCGGGTTCATGGCGCGGGGTTCACACGGCCATCACGGCCTGTTTCTGCTTGAGCTTGAAGTGGCGGAACCCGCCCCAGAGCGCGGCGCCCAGCGCACCGGAATAGATGGCGTCCGGGTGCGAGAGGAATTCGTAGGTCTTCTTCTTGTTCTCCGCGGCGGTCTCCTCAATGGCCTGCACCATGCCCACGTTCATGCCCATGCCGCCCACCAGCGCAATGGGCGATTCGGCCCGCAGGGCGCCGAGCAGTTTCACCACGCGCCCGGCGATCGAAAGGTTGATGCCCTTGACGATGTTCGGGGTGGAAAGGCCCTTGGAGACGAGGTTGATCACGTCGGTCTCCGCCAGCACCGCGCAGATGCCCGAGGGCACCTCGGGCTGGTCGGCCTTCAGGGAGATCTCGCCCACCTCCTCGATGGCCAGGCCCAGGTAGCGCGAGATGTTCTCGATGAACTGGCCCGATCCGGAGGCGCACTGGCCCGTCATCTTGTAGTCCACCACTTTGCCGCGCTCATCCACCTTGATGGCCCGCACGTACAGGCCGCCCATGTCCACCACGGTGCGCGCGCCGGGCACAAAGTGGATGCCGCCCCGCGCGTGCGAGGTCATGCTGTAGAAGTGGCCGGTCTTCCGTGCCACCATTTCGCCTTCGCCGGTGGAGGCCAGGTAGGCGATGTCGCGGTCGTAGTCCAGCTTGTTGCGCTGCAGCATCAGGTCCACGGACTCCTGCACCACGTCCTTGGGGTCGCGCTTGCGCAGCTTCTCGGCCACCTTGTCCAGGATCCGGTGGTCCTGCCCCAGGCGGTCGTAGCGCAACAGCACCACCTTCACGTAGCTCGCGCCCACGTCCACGCCCATGGTGTGTACGTAGCGGTCCTGTTCATCGGTCATCAGGGTGTTCATGGCCATGGCGTTCTGGTCGTTTGGGGGTTCACTCGGCACCTTCGGTTTCCGCCACGGCCTTTCCGGCGGGCAGGTCCACGTTGATGTTCCGGCGGGAGAGCATGGCGGCGCCGAGCGCGCCCATGAAGATGGAATCGGTGTGGATGTTCATCGTGAGGTCGCCGTAGGCGTGCCGCACCATCTCCTTCACGTACTTCAGCACGGCCTGGTTGCGGGCCACGCCCCCGGTGAAGGTGAACTCGTTGCGCACCCCGCCCGAGCGGGCGATGAGCGACATGGCCCGCTGCACGATGGCCTTGTGCAGACCCGCGAGGATGTTGGGCCGCTCCTCGCCGTTGTGCAGCAGCTCCTTCACCTCGGCCCCGGCGAACACCGTGCAGGTGGAGCAGATGGTGGTTTCCTTGGTGGCCTTGTTGGCCTCGGTGCCCAGCTCGTTCAGCGAGAGGCCGAACTCATCGGCGATGTAGCCCAGGTAGCGCCCGCAGCCCGCCGCGCAGCGGTCGTTCATGTGGAAGCTGGTGACCAGCCCGTGGCTGTCCACCTGGATGGCCTTGGTGTCCTGCCCGCCGATGTCGAGCACCGTGCGCGTCTTGGGAAACACGGCGTGGGCGCCGAAGGCATGGCAGAGGATCTCCGACTTGATGCAGTCCGGCGGGAAGGGCAGCAGCGCGCGCCCGTAGCCGGTGCCCACCATGCGGGCGATGTTGATCTCCTCCCCGGCGATGTCCGCCACGTGCGGCCGCAGCGTTTGCTCCACTTCCTTGTAGTGCTGGCGCGCGGCTTCCAGCGCGGCATCCGCCCCGGCAGCGCCTTCGGCCAACGCGCTGTACTTCTCTTCCAGTGCGGCCATCGACTCGGCCATCAGCTCGGCGAAGTCGTAGTGCACCATCTCGTTCTCCACCGGGGTGATGCTCTTGTCGAAGGCCAGCATCAGCGGCTCGTAGAAGCTGCGCCCCTTCTCCTCCACCTGGGCGTTGTACTTCTCGCTCACGATGTCGCGGAAGAACTGGTTCTTCGAGCCCAGGTCTTCGTGGATGAAGCCCCGGTGGATCTGCGGCCGGATGGTCTCGATGATCTCCTTGAGCTTCTCCAGGATCGCCGCCTTGTCGGCATGGGTGTAGCCTTCCACGGTGCTCACCAGCAGCTTCTCCAGGCTTTCCATCCTGCGCTTGAACTGCCCGTACTTGAACACGTTCTTCAGGTCGTGCATGTACCGCTGGTACTCGGGCCGCGCCATCTGCTCGGCCGGCACCCGCTGCTGCAGCAGGGTGAAGCGCGCGTCGTAGATGGCCTCGTCGCGGGCGATGTCCGCCGCCACCTTGTAGTTGGCGCGCGTGTTGGTGATGCCGCGGCCGATGATCGCGTCCTGCTCGTCGATGATCACCGCCTTGGAGGTGGTGGAGCCGAGGTCGATGCCCAGATAGTAGTTCTTCATGGTGCGGGGGGATCAGGCTTTCGTGGTTTCGGCCGCCTCGAACATCTTCCGCTGCGCCAGCATCTGGAAGTAGGATTCAAGCCGGTTCTTGATGTTCGAGTAGGAGAAGTAGCGGGGGTCCACCAGGTCCGATTCGATGAAGCCCACGGGCACCTCCAGCTTGTCCTCCAGGTCGCGCATCATGGCCAGCTGGCCTGCGGAGAAGGAGTTGCAGCTCTTGATGGAGTTGGTCACGTAGCCGTCCGCCTGGTACTCGGTGATGCACTTGGAGAGCAGGGCCACGCGCTGGGGGATGTTCAGGTTGGTGTAGCAGTTCATGCAGTACTCGGACAGCGCCTCCAGCGGCCGCTCGGGGTCGTGCCGCCAGCCCAGGTCGTACACGCCGCCCACCTTGGTGTAGGAGGAGGCCACGATCACTGCGCCCATGTCGTAGAAGATCTTCCAGAACTCGCGGAAGCTGGTCCAGTTGGGCGGGCCCTCCACCACTAAGCGGAACTTCTCCTCCTTCATCTCGCCCTCGGGCGTCACCGGTCCCAGGCCCAGGCGGATGCGCTCCTGGATCTCGCTGTACAGTTCCTTGTAGTAGTCCACCGCTTCCTGCGTGCCGCGGAAGCCGATGTTGATCGGGCCGATGTAGTAGACCCCCGCGAAGTAGGCGTCGATCGGCGAGGGGCGGTGCTTGGTGGTGTCGAAGATCTTGGTGATCCAGTCCTCGGCCTCGCGCGAGAGCTCCAGGTGGCGCTTCAGCTTCTCCTCGTCGTACTTGATGCCGGTGACCTCCTCCATCTTCGGGATCACCTCCTCGCGGAACTGCTTCACCATGTACTGGGTCATCTCCGGGGTCATCACGCCGTTCTCCTGGTAGGGCGTGTGCACCATGATCACCTTGGTGTCCGGGTACTCCCGCTTCAGCGTCTCGAACCACTTCATGAAGGTGAAGCAGCCCGTGTAGCTCAGCAGCAGCACGTCCGGCTCGGGCAGCTTCTGGCCCGTGGGGCCTATGTTGCCCTTGAGCAGCATGCCCACGTCGCACTTCACATAGGTGCACACGTCCTCGCTGTGCGCGTGCTTCTCCGCCTCGCGGATGTAGCCGGCGGACTTCTTGCGCATGGCGTTCTGCAAGGCGTTGATCTCCGGGTACACCGGCAGCATGTCGAACGTGCGGATCAGCTCCGAGAGGTTGCCCGGCACGAACGTGTAGCAGACCTTGCGGCCTTTCTCCTTCGCCGAGGCGAGGTCGTTGAAGAGCCCTTCGATCATCTCCTTCTGGAGGATCATGCTCTTTTCCTTCTGGACTTCCTGTGCCATGTGCCTCTGGTGTTAGTTCGTTAGCGCGGCGCCCGCGGGTTCGTCCTCCCACAGTTTGATGGAATCGGAGAAGGCGCCCACCTGCTCCTTGATGACCTTGAACTGGTTGATGTTCTCGCTGAACTGGAACGCGATGTAGCGGATGCCCATGCGGTCGAAGGCCTTCTGGAAGATCGGCGCGTCGAGCAGGCTGGGGTCGCAGAAGCTGGCCGAGGCGAAAATGACGCCGTCCGCCCCGCGGTCCTGTACGATCTTGGCCAGGCGGTTCTCCTTCGGGTTGTCCACGTCGTAGATGGAGGAGGACAGCTGGCTCTGGTGGATGTAGGCGTGGGCGATGGCCTTCAGCGGCTCGGCCGTGGTGGCGTCGATGTCGCCCAGGATCATGCGCGAGCCCAGCATCAGGTCGTCGTCCACCACGTAGCAGCCGGCCTCCTCGATGGCGCGGATCAGGCCCACGGCGGGCTGCTCGCAGAAGGCGCCCGAGAGCACCACCTTGATCTTGTCCTGTGCCTTGCCCGTCTCCCGTTCCATGTGGTCGCACACCTGCTCCAGGATCGCATTGTGCTCCTCCACCGGCATCACCGTGCCGGCGCGCACCACGTAGTACAGTTCCTCCAGGGTCATGCGCCAGGGGTAATGTTGACGCACATCATAGATCCGGGCGATCAGCCGCCGGTTGGTGTTGTACAGCGCGATGGAGCGGTTCAGGGCCTCAGGGGTCACCTCCCGGCCGTTGATCTCCTTGATGTAGTGCATCACGTGCTGCATCTCCTGCTGGTAGAACACGCCGCCCACCTCGGGCAGGAAGTTCTGCGGGAAGTCCATGTACTTCACGAACTTGCCCAGCTTGTTCAGCTTGAAGATGCCCGAGAGGTTGCGCAGCACGTCGCAGATGCTCGGGAAGATGTAGCCGTCGAAGTGGTCGGTGTGGTTGTCCAGCACCAGGTCGATGATGCTGCGGGGGATATGGCAGATGTACGACTGGTAGTAGGCGTCGCCCTTGATGATCTGCTTGCGGTCGCCCCCGCCGAAGATGCCCACCGGCAGGCCGCCCGCGGCGTGGATCACCTCCCGGGGGAAGTACACCGGCATGTAGCCCACCACCACGCCGTCGGCATGGTCCTCCTTCCATTTCCGCGCGCGGGTGAACTGCAGGTCGAAGGCGTGTTCCTTGCAGACGCGGATCCAGTGGTCCAGGGGTTTTTCCGCCCCTTTGCTTGCTTCCATGATGATCGAATTGCAGCTCCCAATGTGTGCATATCGATCAGTTCATTATATGACATTCGTCATATTTACAAATTCTGCAGATTCGACGGGCACACGCGGCTGCGATCGGTTCCACCCCGCCCATTGCTTCAGGGCCCTTGCCCCACCACGCGGGCTCCCACCGGCGTTTGGCGCGGGTGCTCCATTCCGATGGCAACACCCGGGGACCGGTAGCCTCCTTCCGACGCGTTGGCCACTGACCGGGGTCCAGCTTGGACAGGAAGGAGCGGTGCATGGATCAGTCGCTGGTTGCGCAACCCATTGCCCGGCCAATACCGCCACAGTGCTGGCACACGATGTCAGTTTCCGCCAGGGTTGCGATGAACGAAGTACATCTCCATTTCTCCCTTGCCCTTGGCCTGCACTTTGCCGCGCGGGGTGAAGGTGAATGCTTTTTTGGTTGTCAGTTGTTGGTTGTCTGTTGTCCGGCTGCCGGCGCCGACACTGACAACTGACAACTGCGAACTGACAACTGCATCCTTCACCAACGCATACGTGGCCCCGCTGATGTTCACCTGGCCCACCTCACCGCTGCTCTCCATGCGGCTTGCCGTGTTTACCGTATCGCCCCAGATATCGTACTGGAATTTCTTCACGCCCACGATGCCTGCGACCACGGGGCCGGTGTGGATGCCGATGCGGATCTCGAAGTAGGCGAGGCCTGCGGCGACTTTCCGCGCCTTCCCTTCGGCGATGAAGTCGCGCATTTCCAGCACGGCGTTGATGGCATCCACGGCGTGGGTGGCGTTGGGCGTGGGCAGCCCGCCTGCGGCCATGTAGGCATCACCGATGGTCTTGATCTTCTCAATGTTGTGCTTTTCGCAGATGCGGTCGAACGCGCTGAAACATTCGTGGAGGTCATGCACCAACTGGCGCGGGGTAACCACTTCACTCATGGCGGTGAAGCCCTTGAAATCCGTGAACAGCACCGTGACCTGCTCGATGTATGTGGCTTCAGCCGCGCCTTTGGCTTTGAGCTCCTCCGCTACCTCCTCCGGCAGGATGTTGAGCAACAGTTCCTCGCTGCGGGCATGTTCCTTCTTGATGCGGCCGCGCTGGCGGTACACCACCACCAGGAATATCAGCGCGCCTGCAAGCACTGCGGCAATTGAATTACGGATGGTGCGCTGGCGGATGTCCCGTTTTTCTTGGGCGGCGCGTTCCACCAGGTCGCGCTTTTCCTCCTCATAGTGCAACTGTGCACGCACCACTTTTTCACTGCTGGCGCTGCCCGCGATGCTGTCCTGCAACACGTGGAAGCGGATCCCGTTGCGATAAGCACCTTCCCAGTCCCCGCGCAAGCTGTCCAGGAATTCCATGGCCCTGTAGTGTTCGGCAAGGGCCACGGGGCTGTGCATTTCCACGGCAATGGTGCGCACACGGTCGAAATTCAATTGGGCCGAATCGAGCTGCCCTAAATGGGCCAGGCAATAGCCCATGTCGGCGATGGTACGGGCCTGGTCGATCCGCATGAACCCGGATTCCCGGAACTGTACCACTGCCGCACGCAGGAACCGGAGGCCCTTGGCATAGTCCTTCCGCATGAGGGCAATGGTGCCGAACCCGCGATTGGCCATGGCCATCTGCGCGTTGTCATGGATCGCGGAACCGATGGCCAAGGCCCGCGTGAATTGCGCCTGGGCTTCGTCCATTCGGCCAAGCCCCAGATAAAGGTCGCCCAGTTCACTGAGCGTAGTGGCCAGGTTCACCGAATCGGCAGCTGTGCGCGCATGGTCGTTTCGCAACGCCCGTTGATAGAACACGAGGGCCTCATCGGTGCGGCCCAGCGCGGCGTAAATGCGGGCCAAGTTGCCGGTACACATGGCGACGCCCTGGTCATTTCCGAGTGCCTCATAGATCGTGAGCGCCTCGTGCGTGGTTTTCGCCGATGCCACATGATCGCCCCCGATCTCGTGGAGATAAGCGAACAAGCCGAGCACGTTCGCAACTTCGTACCGGTCGCCATGTTGCCGGAAGTATTCGAGCGAACGCCCCAAGTAACGCCGGGCTTCTGCGGTATTGCCGCCATCCAAATGATCCTGGCCGACCCTTCTCAACTGATCGGCCAAGGCCCGGGGGTCACGCCCTGCTTCCAGGGTTCGCAGCACCTCCATGTCGTACTTCAAGGCCTGGGTGAAGTCGCCGGATTTCCAATACGCCCGTGCGATCGTGCGGCGGACCTTCAGCTGGCCCGGCTGCCAACGCAATGAATCAGCGAGGTGCAGGGCCTTAAGGCCGAGTTCCACCGTGGCCTTCGGATCCGTGAACATGTTCGCCGCCATCCATGATGCATAAAGGCGCACACGGCTGGTGTCCTGGCCTGTGTGTGCCAGGAGCTTTTCCAGCGAATCGTTCAGGGCGGGAGTTGGCTGCGCTGAAACCAGCGCTGGCATGGTGCCAAGCAGCCCGAAAAGCAAGGAATGAACATGCGTTCGCCAAGCCATGCGACGATGAAAGTAGCAATTGGGCGTGAACGTGCAGGCGGATCAATGCCTTGCCGGCGCAGTTACTTAACGTGATCCACGAAGTACATCTCCATTTCCCCCTTGCCTTTGGCCAGCACTTTGCCGCGCGGGGTGAAGGTGAATGCTTTTTTAGTTGTCAGTTGTTGGTTGTCTGTTGTCCGGCTGCCGGCGCAGACACTGACAACTGACAACTGAGGACCGACAACCGCTCTGTACGTCGCCTCGCT
>JAFDZY010000059.1 GCA_018266685.1 Bacteroidota bacterium | reverse complement strand
ATCGGCGTGAAAGTGCCGTGTACCGTCTACTTCAACCCCCGCTTCACCAGCAGCGGTCCCACCTCGGGGTCGCGGCCGCGGAAGTCGCGGTAGAGCACGTCCGCAGGCTTGCTGCCGCCCTTGCTAAGGATGGTCTCGCGGAAGTGCATGCCATTGGGACGCGTCATGCCGCCGTGCTCCTTGAACCACTGGAAGGCATCGGCCTCCAGCACTTCGGACCACAGGTAGGCGTAGTAGCCCGCCGCATAGCCGTTGCCCCAGATGTGCATGAAGTAGCAGGTGCGGTAGCGCGGCAGCACCATCGGCAGGTCCAGGCCATATTGGGCCAGCGCGGCCTTCTCGAATTTCGGCACGTCCTGCAGCGGCGCATCGGCGGGCAGCATGTGCCATTGCAGGTCCAGCAATGCGGCAGCGAGGTACTCGGTGGTCATGAAGCCCTGGTTGAACTTGCTGCTCTTCTTGATCTTGTCCACCAGCGCTTTGGGCATGGCCTCGCCGGTCTTCCAATGCTTGGCGTAGTTGGCGAAGACCTTGGGGTCCGAGGCCCAGTTCTCGTTGAACTGGCTGGGGAATTCCACGAAATCGCGCGGGGTGTTGGTGCCGGAGAAATAGGGGTACTTCTGCGTGCTGAGCAGGCCATGCAGGGCGTGGCCGAACTCGTGGAACACGGTGGTGACCTCATCCCAGCTCAGCAGCGTGGGCTCGCCGTCAGCAGGCTTCTTGATGTTGATGTTCTGGGTAACGATGGGCTTCTCGTCCAGCAGGTAGCTCTGGTCCTGGAAGCTGTCCATCCAGGCACCGCCCTGCTTGTTCTCGCGGGCGTAGGGATCGAAGTAGAGCAGGCCGATGGTGGAGCTGTCCGCATCGAACACCTCGAAGACGCGCACTTCCGGCCTGTAGCCGGGCAGGTCCGTGCGCTGCTTGAAATGCAGGCCGTAGAGTGCGTTGGCCGCGAAGAACACGCCATCCTTCAGCACATGGTCCAGCTCGAAGTAGGGCTTGATCTGGCTCTCATCCAGGTCGTACTCGGCCTTGCGCACCTTCTCGGCATAGAAGTCCCAATCCCACGGGGCGAGCGTGAATCCCCCTTTCTCCTTGTCGATCACGGCCTGGAGCTTTGCGGCCTCGGCCTTCACGTTCTTCACGGCCGCGGGCACCATGCCGGTGAGGAGCTTCACGGCGGCATCGGGTGTCTTGGCCATCTGGTCGGCCAGGGTGTATGCGGCGAAGTTGGGGTAGCCCAACAGCTTGGCGCGTTCGGCACGCAACTGGGCCAGGCGGCTCACGGTGGCGCGCTGGTCGGTGGAATCACCGAGCATGCCCCGGTTGATGGAGGCGTTGAAGATGCGCTCGCGCAGGGCACGGTCCTTCAGTTCCGCCAGCACCGGCTGCATGGTGGTGTTCTGCAGGGTGACCAGCCACTTCCCTTCGTGGCCCTTGTCCTTGGCAGCGGCAGCGGCGGCTTCGATCTCGGCGTCGCTCATGCCGTCCAGCTGTTTCTTGTCATCCACCAGCACGGCGGCGTTGTTCACGTTCTTCAGCAGGTTGTCGGTGAACAGCGTGGTGAGCTTGGATTCTTCCTCGTTCAAGGCGCGCAGCTTCTTTTGGTCATCCGCATTGAGCAGCGCACCGGCACGGACCATCTGCGTGTAGTAGCGCTCCACCAAGCGGGATGAGACGCTGTCCAGGCCCAGGCTGTCGCGCCGGTCGTAGAGGCTCTTCACGCGGGCGAAGAGTTTCGGGTCCAGGTTGATGGCATCGCTGTGCGCGGCCAGCTTGGGTGCCATGTCCTTGTTCACGGCCTGCAGCGTGTCGTTGGTGTTGCTGGCCACCAGGTTGAAGAAGACCTTGTTCGCGCGCTTCAACTCCTGGCCGCTCTTCTCCAGGGCGATGATGGTGTTGTCGAAGGTGGGTGCTTCCGGATTGTCCGCGATGGCCTTCACCTCGGCCAACTGCTTCTTCATGCCCTCCTCCATCGCGGGGGCGAAGTCGCCGTTCTGGATCTTGGTGAAATCAGGCGCGCCCAGGTAAAGGGTGCTTTCGGAAGCGAACGGGTTTTCGCGGGCAGGTGCGGTGGCGGTCATGTCTTTCTTGGAAGTGTCACTCGTGCCGCAGGAAGCGGCGATGAGCAAGAGGGACAACGCGGCGAGGGAATGGTTCATCGGCGTGGGTGAATGAGGGCACGAATGTAGCGGCGCAGCGCCGGAATTTGTTCTCGCCGGGGATGGACGGGAACGGCATAACTACGGTACACGCCGGGAATGGTCGGCTTAAGCAGTCCGCTACTGCTTCTCCCCGTACCCGTGATGCACGTACACATCCCCGCTGGTCTGGTACACCAAGTGCGTACCGCTGAAGGTGCCGTTGCCGCTCATGTTGTACGGGCCGCTCACGTTCTGCGAGGGGAAGGAGAAGAAGTTGTTGGAAAGGATGGCGTAGTAGCCCGTTCCGTCATTCCACAGGTTGTTGAAGTAGAGGGTATCCGCCGTGGTGCCCCCGGTGGAGATGGTGAGCACGTAGGTCTCCGGCTGGTTCATGTACAGTTGGCCATCTAACCAAAGCGAATCCGAAACCAGCCAAGTGCCGGTATAGGCCGCGCGGGGATCGGTGGGCGTACTGGTTTGGCCTCCGGAAGGAGTGGACGGTTCATCGTCGTCCTTCTTGCAGGCGGTGAAGGCGACGGCCAGCCCGAGGGCGGCGAGAAGAACGATGCGTGTGAACGGGTTTTTCATGGTTTGGGGGTGTTTCTTGGAAGGTGAGCTTCTGATCTTGAT
>JAFDZY010000058.1 GCA_018266685.1 Bacteroidota bacterium | reverse complement strand
TTCACGGTGATGTTCACCATGTACACGCCGCTGGCGATGTCCTTGGGCAGTTGCAGGATGGTGCTGAAGCGCTCGCCGCTGTTGCCGAACTCCTTGGCAAACACCTGCTTGCCGTAGATGTCCTGAATGTCAACCGCGATGTTCTGGTCTACGTCCTGCAGGCCGCCGATGCTCAGGTTCACCAAGCCATCGCGCACCGGGTTCGGCCACATCGTGGTCTCACCGAAGCTGGACTGTTCCATGCTGGCAAAGGTTCCGCCACCGGTGCTGTTGTCGATGGTGATGGTGCAGGTTTGGCCGCAGAAGCCGCTCCAAACCGTGCCCAGCTTCACGTTCACCAGCACGCTGTAAGTGGAGCCGTTGGCCAAGGGCGGCGCTACGGTGTTGTTCCACTTCAATTGCAGGATGTACGTGTTGCGCGTGAACACCTGGTCGTAGCCCTCGCTGTTGTTGAAGATGCGGAACTGGTACTGCGATGCGCCCGGCACCGGGGTGGCGTAGATGAAGCTGTTGTTCGTCGGCGGGTTGAACGCGCGGGTCTCATTGCAGGAGTGCCCGTAGTTCGGTGCCGGGATCAACTCGCTGCAGGGTACCAAAGGCGCCAATCCGGTTTCGCAGCCGTTGCCGAAGTGGGCGCTGGCCACGGGCCCTGCCACGTTGGTGCGCACACGGGCGAAGTAGTGCACGCCAGGCACCAGCGGGTTGGCAACCATGTCCCAGAAGTGGACATAGGTGGTAGTGCGCACGATGCGGCGGATGAAGCCCGCATCGGGGTTGCTGAACTCGAACTGGTACTGCGTTGCACCGGTGACCTTGTTGCAGTACACCTTGTTGCCGGGCGCGTTGGTAAAGATGCCGCACTCGGTGGGCAGGATGTACCCGGGGCCCGCTGGCAGGCAGAAGCTGTGGCCGAAGCCGTAGCTCGGGGTTGCCGGTGTGCCCGTGGGCGAGGAGAAGCCGTCCACGCTCGCATCGAAGAGGTCGCGCAGCAGCAGGCCGCCGGTGGGCGTGCGCAGCTCCCAGTAGCCGTTGCCGTTGGCGCAGCAGAGGCCGTCGCCGAAGGCATCGGTGATGTACAGCTGGAAGCAGTTGCCGTTGGTGGTGGACAGGCAGTGGTACTCGCTCACCAGGGTGTTGTTGCCCATGGTGCCGTTCTGGGCCACCACATTGAATGCCTCATCGTAGATCTGCCAGCTCAGGCCGGAAGCATCGTTGTCGGTCATGATGTTCACTACCACGGCTTCGCCGCCCACGTCCAGCAGCACGCCTTGGCTGTCGTTGGCCGGGATGTCGTCCGCCACGCCGTTGGGCAGGCTGGAGGCCACCGTAAGGGTTTGGCCCAGGCCGGTCTCGGCGGGCACGGTGGGCAGGGTGATGTTCACCGACTGGCCATAGGCGAGGTTGCCCGTCCAGTTGTAAACATGGCTCGCACCGCCGCTTAGGCCGTAGGTGATCTGTACGCTGGTCAGGTTATTGTCGCCGTTGTTGAGCAGGGTGACCTGCGGCGCCATGGATGAACCGCAGAGCAGGCCCGCTGCAGGATTGATGATGGCCGTGATGGCCGCATCATTCAGCGCCGGGTGTTCCACCATCATGCCGAAGGTGCCCGCCACGCCTGTGCCGCCAGTGTTGTACACCAGCAGGCGGTATTCCGTGTTGGGGGTCACGTTCATCACATTCAGGCCGCTGGCATCAGTTGCACAACCGGCGTTGCCCGTGGCACCTATGCTGGCGCATGCACCGGTGAACCGGGCATAGTCGAGCGTGGTGGCCGTGTACGTGGCATTGTCGCCATTGTCCACCAAAGTGAGCAGGGCATGGGTGTAGTTGCCGCTGTTGAAGGTGAACCACACGCCTTGCACCGGCAGTGTGCCCGAACAGGTGGTGGGTCCGTCTCCCGTGGCACACGTGGTGGTATAGGTTGCAGGCAAACCTGTGCCATCAGCCACGTTGTTGGAGAGCGTAATGGCATCGGCGCACACATCGTTTGCCGGCGGCGTGCAGATGGGGCTACAGATCACGCTCAAGGTATATGATCCTTCCGCTGCGCCCGCACCCATAACGGCGATCCAGTATGAATTACCGTTAATGGTGTTAAAGGTCACCTGGCTGGAACCGCCCGAGCATCCTTGGTAATCATCGTTCAAGGCCAGGCAGCTAAGGTTACTGCAGTCAGCACCACTGAACACGGAGATCCGGGTGTCAAAGTCAGCAGTGCCGCATGTGCTTAGGGATACTGCCTGGTCCGATGTGGCCGTGTAAACAAACCATTCGGTACCACCCGTGCTTGCAGCACCGTTGAAGGGGCAGGCACCAGCCGGGAGGTTGTGGCCCAGTCCGGTGGTCAGGCCCGGATAGTTCTGGTCGCAAGCAATCGGGTTGGCGTTGCAAGGCAGGTCCGGATGGTAGCTGCATTGTACCGTCCAAGAGAAGCAGGGATTGTACAGGTAGACCCCGTCCGTAACCAAGGTCATGAACAAGTCCTGGCCAGTTGCAGTTACAGTTATACCCGTAAGGTCAGTGGGGTCGTTTGGGAAGGTTTCGTTCTGGAACAGGATCGGGGAGTTTGCATCCGGACCATCGTACACAATCAATTGATGGTACGTAAAGTCATCGATCAGGCCTGAGTTGAACGTCAGGGTGAATGCACCTGTGCCATTGGAATGGTACGCCCACTGATGGTCCTCAACACCTGTCATGCAGTACGATTCGTCGACCAATGCGCCACCGCACTGGACCTGTGTGGGCGGGGGCGGGTCCATCACGCACAAGGAGAATGTGCCTCCATCGGCGGACCTGCTCGCTACCCTGATGTAGTAGGTGTTGCCCGGGGTTAAACCTGCCAGAGAGTACTCGGTGCCCGGAGCGTCAAATCCTGGACCCACCAAGGCACAGAGCAGCTCGGTGCCGCCACAGGCATCATAGGCGGAGATGAAATAGACCAAGTTTGTCGAGTCCTGGGCCATGCTAATGATCTGCCTGGTGCCGTTGGCAACGAAACTGTAATAGACATCGATCAGGCCCAAACTCTGGTTCACACAGGCGGGGTTCGCCTGAGGGGAACCCGTGGCGCCGATCAATGTGCCTGTTGTAGGTGTGCAGTTGCCGTATGGTGCTATGGCTACGGCCGCTGCATTGGAGCAGGTGTCGTTTGCCAACGGTACAATGCCGCTTTCGGTTACACAGACCTCAAAGTTGGCGCCATCGAGCGAAACCACCCGGATGATGTAGGTGTTGCCAGCCACAAGGCCCGATACCAGTGTGGAATCCGGATCAAATTCGCAGCTGAGCTCGTTGCCGTTGCAACCGTCGTACACGGAGGCGTTGAACACGGTGGCCGTGTTGATCCCCGCTACATGCACGTAGTGGGCAAAGCCCGTGGCCACGAAGGAGTAGTACACCGCCGGCAACGAAATGGCATTGTTGATGCAGCCCGACCCGGTCATGGGTTCCAAAGCGGCCCCGATGGTGCTGCCGTTCACCGTGTTGCACTGCCCTTGCGGGCTTACAGTCAATGCGGTGGCCGAGGCGCAATCCTGGTTGGGCGGATTGCAGGCATAGGTGGTGCTGACGTAGGAATCGCACAGTGGCTCAGGCCCGAAGCTGATCTGGTAGGTTACATTGGTGCCGTTGAAGTATGGTCCGAAACTGTATGTGCCCAATCCACCAGTTTGGGCGGGGTTGCCTTGGTTGTCAGTTACGGTCACGGATGCTCCGTCCCCCAAACTCGTTACGTTCACATCCACGCTGAATTGGAAGTTGCCGCAATCGGGAATGATGGAGGTGGTTGCAACCGGTGGTGCGCAAGGCGGAGGCGTTACGTTCAATGTGTAGTCCTCCACTTGCCCGAATGTTGAATTGCCGCACGGATCGGGGTTCGGGCCATTGATGGTGTTGTCCAGCCGGACACGCATGCGGGTGGTTCCGCCCAGTGCGGCGCTGGACATGTA
>JAFDZY010000057.1 GCA_018266685.1 Bacteroidota bacterium | reverse complement strand
TTGGCATTGGGCCCTCGGCGCTGACGGAGGCCATGGGCATGCTCAACCACCATTTCGCAGCAGCCGCCTGATCGGCGCAGAGCGACAGCCTACCTCTGACTGCCGCCAATCTTTGCAACAGAGCCGGCTTCGGCGCTTTCGTCGGCAGGCCACTGGTGAATCCGGTTTGAGGCTCGGACCAGAATAGCTTTGCCTGTTCGCCTGGCGGACTGATATCCCTCACCTCAATCAAGCTGATTGCCGTTGCCGCCGCCGTAAGCGTGGCCTCACCACCCTCTTGCTGCTCAACGTGCAAGGTAAGCCGCCCGCCGTAGGCGGGTCGGCTTGACCGCCGGGTTAGGCACGGCGATAAAATGGGCGCGCAGAGCAAAGGCGAAGCGCTACCAACACCATAGCTGCTCGCGCTTAACTGGTGTGCGCTAGAGGCCAAAAAGAACTTCATGAAGATGAAAGAATTTATTTATTGCGACGCGCATTTTTTGGTTGCCATAGCCCAAAGTTGTCGGTTCCGGCAGGACCAGTTTGTAATGGATTTGCAATATCTGCAAGGCCATAAATCGCTCCTGTCGCCCATACCGAATTTTGCATACGCGCATCTGGAGCAAGGGTAAGTCTGGCTGCGGAAATAGCGTGAAGTGCGAATTTATTCTTCTGTTGGCAGAGTTGTATTAATCGTTCAATCATCTGCGCTTCGGTGTGGGTGCCTTTGAATTTGGAATTCAGAAGATCTACTCGAAATTGATTGTATTCATGGAGCTCATGATCTTGGATGTTCGAAAATTGAGGCATTGCAGATTATAATCCATCGAATTCTAGAAAATTTATTATGGCGATTCATGTTTAATTTGCAAAGCAAGTTCGCATAAATCATCAACTGCCCTTTCTAGTTTTCTTCCATTGTCTTCCTCAGGCTCGTAATCGGGTACGCGTGTGCTGGCGGTTATAGCTTTCACTACAGTTGAGAAGTCTATGAATCCCATTATGGTGCAACCAATCCTGACTGCACCTCCACCAATTCCAAAAAGTGGGCGTTCGACTGACACCCATGTAATGGCCTCAAGATTGGACATCCGTCTGATTGCAGACTGTGCAGTTTCGTCAGCTATTGCTTGCTCAAAATTTGAACTTAGAATTTCTAAGATTGCCTGTGAAAATTGCTTTGGAATCGGACTTTCATAAATTTCATTGGTGATTACTTCAAACGGCCAATAGAACTGGACTGTGCGCAATGCATTGTTCTTAACGAGGGATCTGGCAGCCTGTTCAATTACCTCTTTCAGTTCTGGAGTGACTGCTATCATTGCAGCGCAAGCATTCAAACTGGATGCATCCTCATCATGCGGAAATTTGACAATTATCGAAGAACCAATGGGCCAAGTGTGAACGTCTTCACCTTTGATCTTTAGGTGCGTCATAAAAATTACCTGTAATGTTTGCTTTTCGCTAATAGCCTAACGCGTTCTCGGGAGACAGCTAACGCCGCCTAGGCAGATGCACTGCGCCCCAGATCGGCACGCGTGCCCCACTGCAAGCCGTTGACGCGCCATCAGATTCTCCCATTTGACGGTACGTTTATACAGCATTAAATTTCCGACAAAAGCGGCACACCGACAATCACCTCGCCGAGGGAGCTGGCCGCCTGGGGAGCGCTCATGATGCCAGTTGTGCCGCCCAATGCGGCGCCTCGGAAATATTTGCGTCCGCGGTCCAATCCAGACCTTCCTCCACTGCGCGCCACACGGGTGCTGGACCAGTTGCGAGAACGCCTGCGGTTGATGCACTACAGCCTGCGTACCGAGGAGACCTATGTCTACTGGGTGAGGGCCTTCATCCGCTTCCATCGGCTGCGGCACCCTGCCGAGATGGGCGGGCCGGAGGTGGAGGCGTTTCTAACTTACCTGGCCAACGACCGGTCGGTGGCGCCGTCGACGCACAGCCAAGCCCTGTCGGCGCTGTTGTTCTTCTATACCAAGGTGCTGCGCCATGACATGCCCTGGCTGCAGGAGATCGGCCACCCGCAACGCCACCGGCGCCTGCCCGTGGTCCTCAGTGTTGCCGAAGTGCGTGCCGTGCTGGCAGGGCTCCAGGGCGAGCATTTGCTGTTGGCCCGTTTGCTCTACGGCACGGGCCTTCGAATCAGCGAGGCCCTGCAGCTGCGGGTCAAGGACCTGGACTTCGCACAGCGGGCGCTGATCGTGCGTGAGGGCAAGGGAGCCAAGGATCGCGTCGTGATGTTGCCGCAGTCTCTGGTGCCTGAACTGCGCCACCAACTTGGTCACGCTCGGCTGGTTTGGGCGGCCGATGTCGAAGCGGGCGCGGCGGGCGTCGAGATGCCCCACGCGCTGGAGCGTAAGTACCCACGCGCCGGCCAGTCTTGGCCATGGTTCTGGGTGTTCCCGCAAGACCACCATTCCACTGACCCGCGAAGCGGTGTCGTCCGCCGTCACCATCTCTACGATCAGACCTTCCAACGCGCCTTCAAGCGCGCGGTGCACGCTGCCGGCATCGCCAAGCCGGCTACTCCCCACACGCTGAGGCACTGCTTCGCGACTCATCTGCTGCAGTCGGGCAGCGACATCCGCACCGTGCAGGAGCTTCTGGGGCATGCCGATGTGGCCACGACGATGATCTATACCCACGTTCTTAAGCTCGGCGGTGGCGCCGTGCGGAGTCCGCTGGATTCCCTTGCGGAGGACTGACCCGACGCAAAGCCAGAGCCCTGCCGACATCATCCTCGCGGCTCGCCGCCGCCCGTCATGCCGCGCGCCGGAGCGCCAGCTGCGCGTTGATCTTCCATGGCAACAGCTCGTCGATGCGGTTCATCGGATGGTCGGCGATGCGCTGCAGCACCTCGCACAGATAGGCCTCGGGGTTGAGCCCGTTGAGCTTGGCGGTCTCAATCAGGCTGTACATCGACGCCGCGCGTTCGCCGCCGGCGTTCGAGCCCATGAAGAGGTAGTTGCCGCGCCCGAGCGCCACGCCGCGCAGGGCACGCTCCGCGGCCGAGTTGTCGATCTCGATACGACCGTCGTCCACGTAGCGCGTCAGCGCCTTCCAGCGCGCCAGGCTGTACCGGGCCGCCTTGGCCAGCTCCGACTTCGTCGACACCTGGGTCAGCACACCCTGCAGCCAGCGATGGAACGCTTCGAGCAGGGGACCGGCCCGTGCCTGTCGCTGCTCGCGCCGCACTTCCGGCGGGCTGCCGCGGATCTCCGCTTCAACCGCATACAGGCCTTGGATGTGCCGGAGTGCCTGCGCGGCCAGGCCGGTGTCGTCACGGTGTTGTTCGTACAGGTCCCACCAAGGTCGTCGCGCATGGGCCCAACACGCCGCTTCTACGACCTGGCCGCCGTCGTAGAGCGCGTTCCAACCGCCGTAGGCATCGGCCTGCAGGATGCCGCTGAAGTTGCGCAAGTGGCGCTGCGGGTGCTCGCCCTTGCGGTCGACTGAGTAACGGAACCAGACGGCCGGCGGCGCGCTGTCGCCTGCGGGCCGGTCGTCGCGCACGTAGACCCACAGCCGTCCGGTGCGCGTCTTGCCTTCGCCGGGTGCCAGCACCTTCACCGGCGTGTCGTCGGCGTGGATCTTGGCGCCATGCATCACGTGTCGCCCGAGCGCGGCGACAAGAGGGTCGAACAGGTTGTGGGCCTGCTCGACCCAGCCCGCCATCGTGCTGGGGTCGATCTCGAGGCCTTCCCGGGCGTAAACGCGGCTCTGGCGGTGCAGCGGAGCGTGGTCGCAATACTTGGACACCATCACGTGAGCCAGCAGTGCCGGACCTGCGAGACCTCGTGCGATCGGCCGGCTCGGGGCGCTGGCTTGGAAGATGGCTTCGCACTTCGTGCATGCCAGCTTGGGTCTCACGGTGCGGATGACCTTGAAGCGCGCCGGCACGTACTCCAGGTGCTCCGAGACGTCGGCGCCGATGCTGCGCAGCCGCCCACCACAGGCGGTACAGCCGCAGGACTGGCCTGCGGCGTCGTGATGCGCTTCAGTGGTGGCGGGGCGAACCTCGTGGTGCTCGCGAGGCAGGTGAGCGGGCAAGCTGCGGTCGACGCTGCCTCCGTTGGCGGCCGGGGTGGTGGGCTTGCGCACGGGCAGCTGCTCCAACGCCACCGGCTCGATGAGGCTTGCCTGCAGATCGAATCGTTCGCTGGAGACGCCGAACTGCGCGCGCACGCGCCGTGCCAGTTGCAGCTTGAGCTTGTCGACCATCAGCTTGAGCCGCTGCACCTCGCTGGCGCTGACGCGAAGCTGCTGCTTGAGCAGCTGCGCATCGTCGGGCAGTTGGCTGATCGGGTCGATGTCCTGCGGCACGAACGTCAGTGTGCGATGGGGTCAGGCCGCCTGCATCAGGGCCACTCCCGAGATGCTCACCTATGCCGCCACTTGAGGGGAGCTCGTGCGAGCTGGCATGCGCCAGTCGATGCCTTCGAGCAGCATCGAGAGTTGAGCTGCAGACAGGGCAACTCGGCCATCGACGGCCTGAGAGCTTGTGAATTTTTCAAAACACCGGTCAGCTGATCCATGGGTTGGTGCGTTCTACTGCCATGGGACCTGAATCCAACGAGAACGAGCGCAGCGGCGAGTTGTTCGATGGCTTGCC
>JAFDZY010000056.1 GCA_018266685.1 Bacteroidota bacterium | reverse complement strand
TTTCTCCTGGGCGTGCAATACACAAGAGGACAAGGCGAGCAGCAACGGTGCAAAGTGCATGGGCCGAAGGTAGTCCGCCCAATGCGCTCCAACCATGTCATTGAACAGGCTTCGCAGAAAGCACTTCCGCCAGCGCATCCATGCTGTCGCACCACCCGCCGATGTGGCTATCGCGCGAGGCTTTGGAAACCAAGCCGGTCTGGCGGAACTCCAGGCGCGTTTTCGCACCCTCCTCGTACAGATCAACGGTAACCTGTGTGCGGTGGTTGGCCGGATTCACCTCCACCACTTGCTTCTCCCATTGGTGCGTGAAGGCCAGGTGATCGATGGGGCGCACGGCGGTGTAGGTGCCGTAGGCCGGGTAATCAGTTCCGTTCGGGGCGCGCATCACCACGCGCCAATGGCCGCCTTCGCGCACATCGGCCACCGCATCGATGGTGCTGAAGGCCGCGCAGCCGAACCAATGCACCAGCATGGCGGGAGTGGTCCATGCTTGCCACACCAACTCACGCGGGGCGTTGAACATGCGCGTTATGCGGAGCTCGTTCGCCGCAGGGGTACGTACGTTGTTGCATGTGCGCTGGGCGGTGAGGGTTTCCATGAACGCGAAGGTACCGGAGGGCGATCACCCCTTCTCTACCGCCGTCTTCAACCCCGCCAGCCCGATCTCGAAATCCTTGCCCACCAGCTTGTCCATGTTCATGAACAGGCCGAAGACCTTGCCCATGAAGCTATTGGGGCCGTCCATGGTCCAGCGCACGGTGGTGGCGTGCTGCTGCAGGGTGAACTGGAAACGCGCGATGCACTCCGCCTTCCACGGCTTGATGAAGCGCAGATCGATCTTCACACCATCGGGGCCCGCCTCCAGGATCTCCATGGTGCCCGTGCCGGCCTTCTTGTCGCCCTCCCAAGCATACTTGGCGCCCACGCCACTTGCCGCCCCCGCGTAGTCGCGCTTCAGGTTCGGGTCCACCTTCTCCCAGGGGCTCCACGGCATCCACTTGCGGAAATCGGTGATGTGCGGCAGGATCTTTTCCGGTGTAGCATTGATCACCGTGCTGCGTTCGTAGTGGACGGTGTTCGGCTTAGTGGAAGCCAGGATGAGGATGCCGGCGATGAGGACGGCGAGGATAAGGAGTACGTAAAGCATGGGGTTTCAGGGTTTGGTGGTGGGCTGCTTGGAGGACTTGTCGTGTTCTGGTGGCGGGCGGGTCTGCGTTCTATCTTTGGTGTATGAAGAGCCTCAGTTTCAAGGAACCTTGGGTGAGCAGCTACGTAGAGCGGCTGCTGGGGTTGAGCGCGGCCACCAAGCGGGCGATCATCAGCGTTCTGGAGAAGAGCTTGGGTGAAAGGAAAGAACCGAAGAAAGGGTTCTCCGATAAGTTCTGGAGCGCTTGCGGGGCATGGGACAGTCCTGAATCGGCGGAGGAACTCGCCGCTTCCATCCGTAGTGCCCGAACTGTGAACCCTGACCGTGAAGCACTATGAACGGGTTCCAGCTGGACACGAACATCTGCATCGCGTATTTCAAAGCAGTACCAGCAGTCGTAGCCAGGTTCAAAGTGTTTGACGGACCGCGCCCATGCATCTCGGAGGTCACGCTGGCTGAACTGAAGTTTGGAGCGAACAAGAGCGACCGTGCTGCCCACCACATGGCGGTGATCGATGCACTGCTCGATGGTGTGGACGTATTGCCCATCTCTCCTGTCATCGACCTGTTTGCTCAGGAGAAAGCCCGCCTTGCCCGTGCCGGTACGATCATATCCGATTTCGATCTGCTCATCGGAACAACGGCCGTACACCATGGCCTGGTGATGGTGACCAACAACACGCGCCATTTCGATCGGATCATAGGCATCAAGCTGGAGGATTGGACGAAGTGACCTTCTCGAGCTCTATTTCCAACCGGTCCATGTTCTCCTCATTCGCTTGCGCGATGAAGACTTTGATCGGTGCAAGCTCTTCCTCGGTATCGAAACGCATGGTCCAATCGATGCGCGTCTTGCCTGCCGAAGGCACGGTTCCGCCTTCCACTTCGGTGAAGTTCACCATCGCCTTGTAGAAGTGCATGTCCTTCAGGTGGTCGAACTCCAGGTATCCGGGCGGTTCGATGCGTTTGAAGATGCAGGTGTTGTGGAAGTCCTGCCCGTTCGGTCCGTGCATGGTGAACTCCCATAGGCCTCCGGGCTTCAACTCGAAGCGGTGGAAGGTGTTGGTGAAGCCGTGCGGTCCCCACCAGCGTGCGATCTGTGCAGGATCGGTCCATGCGGCAAAGACGCGCTCGCGCGGTGCGGCGATGATCCGGGTGGTGCGTACTTCGCGGTCCGTGGTGCTCATCGCAGCTCAATGGAACGTTTCGCCCCGCTCCATCATACCGATGAAGAGCGCGAGGCGCTTGGCGCGGGTCTCCTCCTTTTTGGCCGTGTGCAGCCGGTGCAGGAAGGCGTAGCGGTTGCTGCCTTTCAGCGTGGCGAAGAAGTCGCGGGCCTTCTTGTTCTTCTTCAGCGCGGCTTCCAGCTCGGGCGGTACGGTGATGGTGCTTGCCGGCGCGTAGGCCTTGTCCCATTGGCCGTTCGCCTTGGCACGCTCCACGGCAGCATGCCCCGCTGGTTGCATCAACTTGGCCTTCATCAGCGCCTGCACGGACTTCTTGTTGATCTCGCTCCAGATGCTCTGCGGGCCACGCGGACAATAACGCTGCAGGAAGGTCTTGGCATCATGGCTCTTGCGGATGGCGTCGATCCAGCCGTAGCACAGGGCCACTTCCAAGGCTTCGGGGCAGGTGATGGAGCGGATGCCGCTGTCCTTCTTGCCCACGCGGATGTACACGCCCTTGGAGCTCGCGTGGTGTTTGGCCAGCCAAGTTTCCCAGTCTTCGGCGGTCTCGAAGGCGAGGATGGGTTGTTCGTTGAGGTCGGTGGTGCTCATTTCTACTTTCCAGTCTTTTGCGCGGCTATAGGCCACCGCACCTCGATCTCTGCGCATTTCGCCTTCACGATCTCTTTCACCAGCGCAGCAGGCAACGGCTTCTCCGGAGTGAACTGAATCGCACCCTTGCTTACCGTGAAGCCCTTCAGCTTCTCCTTGAAACCGGCGGGCACCGAGCCATAGAGCGCGCAGTGGTTCTTGGCCGCTCCGATGTAGAGCATGGGGTGGCCATTGTATTTGAAGGCGGGCAAGCCGTAGCCGAAGTGCTCCTCGGCGCCGGGCGCTGCGGCGAGGATCTGCTTGCGCAGCGTATCCAATGCCTTGCGTTGGTCGGTGGGAAGCGCAGCCAGGTAGTCCGGTGTATTGGCGGGTTTCTTGGACGGCGCTTGCATGATCTTGGTTTCGGCCTATGGTGGAGCAAGCTACGTCGCATACGCCGAACGGGACTTGGTCGGTCATAGGTCGAATTGGAGAAAACTCGTAGCATCCACCGAAGCCTGGCCTCGGCTATTGATCATCGCGAGATTGAACACTTCTCAGACCTCGCGGATGGTAAACCAGAAAGCCGGGGATCGTTCTTCAACGATCCACCGGCTTTCGGCGTGTACGTAGGTGGCTGCTTGTCCTTCTCGCTCCTTCAATCCATCACGGCCACCTTCACCACGTACTGTGATCCTTCCATCCTGAACACATAGCTCCCTGTGGGGAGTTGGATCCGCGCACGGTCCCAGGCACCGACGCGAAGCGTGCGTACCAGCTTTCCATCAACACCCACCACCTTTACAAAACCTGCGGCATCGGCTCCGGTTACCACAACAACCTCGCCCGGACCCGACTGATGCACCGAGAACGCGCCTGCGCCCAAATTCTCATCCACCGAGGTGCTGCCACCCGGTGCGAACTCCCAGGTATCGAGGTCGTAGTTGGCCGAGATTCGCATCAGGCAATAGCCCGCAGTAGCAGTGGCCACATACCCATCGTAGTAGGCCGGCGCGCCAGGTATCCCGACAAGGGCGGTCCATTGATCCGTGCTGGCGCTGTAGGAATAGAAGTCCCCGAAGTAAGTAACACCCTCGCCACCAAAACCCGCGTAACCTGTTCCGTTGATCGCGAAGGCGGAAGCATCGGTGCGGCCATCGCCGGGGAAGTTGGCTTTCTGTAGCCAGGTGTTCGCGACCGGGTCGTACCGCCAGAGCTCTTTCAGCGCGATTCCAAGATCGTCACGGCCAAAGACGACATAACCGTATGCCCCGATGGTGAAGCCGCTTGCCTGGAAGATCCAGGATCCAGCGAAGTCGGCGCGCTGTAACCATGCATCGGCAACAGGGTCGTACTCCCACAGGTCGCGATAGGTGTACGGATTGGCCACGCCGCCGCAGATGTAGCCTTTGCCATTCACCACGAAATCGGCCGTTGATCCGCGCGCCGGTCCGGTGAAGTTGTTCTTCTGTGTCCAGGTGTCCGCGACGGGATCATACTCCCACACATCGGGGAGCGCGGTGCCCATCTGTGAGATGCCCCCGATCACATAACCTTTGCCGTTGATGGCGAAGCTGCTGGCGATGCGACGTGTGGAGCCGGGCAACGGAGCTATGGACGACCAGGTATTGGCGACCGGGTCGAAAACTCGGAAGGCATTGCTAAGCGTACCGCCGCAGGTGATGCCCGAGCCGTAATACACTTTGTTGTCGATGGCGAAGGTCACACCATCGTATCGGCAATCAGCTACGTCGGCTTTCTGGCTCCAGGTCTGTGCGGACAGGCTGCCCGCGAACAGGATGGCCGACAACATGAGCGTGGGCCGGGGGAATGTCTTCTTCATCATCGGGGTGTTTGCGTACCAAGTGATCTTGGTGGTGCAAACGAACAATGATTGCGCTGGAAGGGAAAGACCATTCCCACGAAAGGCCGCATTCACCCCATGAAACGCACCACCGCAAGCGGAAGAGGATCCACCTTTGCCCAGCCGATGCACCACCTGTTCTACACCAGCTTGCGAAGCCAGCTCTTCTTCGTCGTGTTCTTAAGCGCATTGGTTTGCCGAGCGCAGCACAGGGCGGACCTGGCAGCGGCGGATTCCCTCTACCAACGGGAGCGTTTCGCCGAGGCGCTCTCGCACTACCAACGCATACTTCGCACCGCCGAAGCACAGGGCGACAGTTCCACGCTGGCGTACACCAATTGCATGATCGGTGTGATCCACGGCCGTTCAGGCTCGGGTTCCCTGGCCACGAACTACCTGCGGAATGCAGTACTGCTGGCGAAGGACCTGCACGATACCACCTTGCTCATCCGCTGCCTGAAAGGGCTGGGCAATGTGCAGGAGATGACCGCCGATCATGTACAGGCGCGGCTCTTCTACCAGGAAGCCATGCTCGTTGCGCGGTCGGCGCACGACAAAGTGGCCGAGCTGCAGTTGCTGAACAACATCGGTGTGACCTGTACCAAGAGCGGCGAACTGGAAATGGCCGTTGGCCACTTGCGCAACGCGCTCGCCATCGCGCAGCAATTGAACGACAGTATCTGCATGGTGATGACCTTGAGCAACCTGGGGAACAACCTGGTGGCGCAGGGCAAGGCACGCGAAAGCCTGGGCATGCTGGACCGAGCACTCGGTATCGCCAGAGCCACGGGGGGTGTAGACGACGAGGCCACGATCCACTCGCAACGCGCCGATGCGTACCACCAACTGGGCGAACTGCAAAGCGCGTATGATGAAATGCAGCGCTTCCATGCGCTCGACGATTCCATTGCCTCGGCCCGCAACACCGCGCGCATGGCCGAACTGGAGACCGATCACCAGTTGGAGCTCAAACGGATGCAACTGGTCCAGGCGCAGGCGGAAAGTGAAAAGGGCGCGTTGAAGCTTGAGGCGGAGCTGGCACGCACCGGCCGGCAGCGGTGGATCATCGCGCTCATCGGCCTGCTCGCGACCACGGCGCTGGTGGGCCTCTACCACGTGTGGCGGCGCGCGCACACGATCCGCAAGCTCAACACGGAACTCGCGTCCAACCTCGACGAGAACGAACAGCTGCGGGCCATGATCAAGCAGGACCTCGACCATTACCGATCCATCGCCTTGCGCAAGCAGCTCAACCCGCACTTCGTCTCCAATTGCCTCAGCGGTATCCAAGGCGCCATCCTGCACGACGACAAGAGGACCGCCAGCTTGCGATTGGCCCGCTTCTCGCGCCTCATCCGCCGCCTGTTGGACCAAGCCGAGCATGATCTGGTGCCGGTGGCGGATGAACTCGGATCAATGGACATGTACGTGGAACTCGAAGCCGCCCGCTTCCACGACGGGTTTCAATGGGAACGGCAGGACCAAAGTGGCTGCGACCTCGCCAGGTACCGCATGCCGCCCATGCTGCTGCAACCGCACATCGAGAACGCCATCCACCACGGATTGATCCCGAGGACCGGTGGGCGAAAGCTCAGCCTCGTGATCGATCGCTCCGGCGATGTGCTGCGCTTCAATATCACGGACAACGGCATCGGCCGTGCGGCCGCCGGATCGCGCAAGGCCAACGGCACCGGCACGCACTACGCCTTGGGCGAACGCATCACTGCCCAGCGCATGGACCTGCTGCGCGGCATGTACGGCCCGTCGGTCAGCCACACCGTACACGATCTTCGTGATGCGAACGGTGAACCCTGCGGCACGCGCGTGGAGATCACCATGCCCCTGATCCCCATGGAAGCCTGAACCATGCAACGACCGACCGCCTTGCTGATCGACGACGAACCGGACGCCCTTGATGCGCTCGCCACGGCCATCGAAGCTTTCTGCCCGGAGATCCACGTGGTGGGCACCGCTGCATCGGGTTTAGAGGCGTTGGCCGCGATAGCACAGCTCAATCCACAAGTCCTCTTCTGCGACATCCGCATGCCCGACATGTCGGGCCTGGAACTGATGGAGCGGCTCGGCGCGGACAAGGAACGGATCGTTGTCTTCGTCACCGCCCACGACGACCAGGGGATCAAGGCCGTAAAGTTGCAGGCCTTCGATTACCTGCTGAAGCCGATCGATGTGGAGGAACTCGCCAGCACTGTGGAGCGCATCGTTGCCAAGCTCCGCAGGCAGGACCCCCTCCACGCACGCCTACGCATATACACCCAGCGTGGCACCGAGCTCATCGATCCCGCGCGGGTAGTGCGTATCGAGGCCGATGGCAGCTACTGCCTGGTCCACCTCACCGAAGGCAAGCCCATGCTCGTATCGCGAAAGCTGGGCGAAATGGAAGAAGACATCGAAGGCCGTGGTTTCATCCGTGTACACCGTTCACACTTAGTCAACGCCGCGCATGTCAAGCGCTTCGTTCCGGGGCGTGAAGGCGCCGTGCTGGTGATGAGCAATGGCGAACAGGTGGAAGTGGCACGCGGGAGGAGACATTTGTTCACTTAAAGTTGAACGTGACGCTGATCATTCAGATGCTTCGGACAAGCTCCATCCACCTCACCCTGCTCTTCGCCTGCAGCATGCATGCCCAACCCGTGCCCTGGTCCGCGCGCAACACCAGCCTGCTCGTGTGCCACAGCTTCAACAACGCACCCGCGATCGATCTGATGCGCACCGATGGCACCGTGCTTTGGAGCTTCGCGCAGGCGGGCACCGTGCCATTCGATGGTGGCTCGTGCTTCCTCGGCAATGGTGCACTGCTGAAGTACCGCAACGTATTGATTGGCGGGCTGGGATTGCGCATCCTCGGCCTCTCCCTCGCAGGGCCGATGCTGGACTGGCCACACGACTTCCATGGATTCAAGGTGGGGCAAATGGCCGGTCCTATCGTCGATCATCAGAAAAGCCTTGCCTGGCTTGTCGCCTCGGACCAAAATAACGATGACGCGTTGCTGCATGTGGTCGCCTGCGACCGTTCCACCGGCGTGGTGGATTCCGCGCCCATTCTTGCGCTGCATACGGTCCACAGCCTGCACGCCGCGTTTCTTCCCGGCCACGGCCCGCTGGTGGCCCCCATGCTGCAACACCCCGACGCCTTCAGCGCGGTGCCGTGGGAAGCCATGTTCGACACCAGTGACCTCGTCATGTTGTGGAGCACCTACCTAACGGACACCTCCGGCTTCCTGATGAACGCGCCGGCCATCCGTGGCGGCTTTGATGCAGTGCGTGGCTACGGGTTGTTCATCGGCCCAATGCAGGCCGAGCTTCTGGGCGAAGGTTTTGCTCGAAGAAATCAGGGAAAACCGGCAATGAGGAAACGCATGGAGCAACGATGCACGGAACGAGGCGTGATTTCGCTAAGCGTGGTCACGAGGGAGCCAATGCATTTGCGCAAACGATCCAGGTACAGGAAATCCAGCCGACCAATCACTCCTTCCACGTTGGAAATTGCTCGTTCCGCATATCAATGGTGGGAATGATCATTCCGCTCCATCTGCCGAAAATCCCGGCTCCTCCAATGTCTCCTTCGGATTCTGTCCAAAACTTGCATACTTCAACACTGCATTCCTCATGTTCATGAGCCCATTTCGCCTTACGTTCGTAATTACAGCGTACTGCACCTTCACATTCTCGCATGCCCAATCCACTACGCTTTGGGGCATGACCGCCACCGGCGGAACAAGCAACAAGGGCACCATCTTTCACATCGATCCGGACGGGACGGACTTCACCGTAGTGCATCAGTTTGATGATGCCTCCGGCTGGAATGCGGAGGGCACCTTGTGTGCCGCACCGAACGGCAAGCTCTACGGCACCACCTTGCTCGGCGGAAGTGGATCACCGGCACAGGGCACGCTCTTCTCGTTCGATCCGACGACCAGCACATATTCGGTGCTGCAGAACTTCGATGGCACCACTGGCGGCAATGGTTACTCCGGGATGGTCCTGGGCAACGACGGCCTGTTGTACGGTGCGGGTTTCGTAGGCAGTAGCGGTGGTAGCATTTTCAGCGTTGATCCCGCTACCGACAGTTACACCAACCGGCATTTGATGGACGCGGCGACGGATGGAAGCGGCATCAACGATCGGTTGTTCCAGGCACCCGATGGTTGGTTCTATGGCGTGGCCGCGTTCGGCGGTGCGAACCAGGCCGGCACGCTCTTCCGCTTCGACCCCACTACCGACACGTTCGAGAAATTGCACGATTTCGATGGTGGACTTGGCGGGAGCATTCCCTATGGAACCCCTTGCCTGGCGGGCGATGGCTGGTTCTATGGCACCACTTGGGAAGGTGGCACATCGGACAAGGGCATACTGTTCCGTTACAATGCCATCACCGATGTGTTTCAGAAAATGAAGGATTTCAACGGAGTGAACGGTGAGTCGCCTTGGGGTGGGCCGATCGTCGCGGGTCCGGACCTGTTGTTCGGCACTGCTGCGCTTGGCGGTAGCGGTGGAGCAGGCTTGATCTACCGCTATGTACCATCCACCAACACGCTCACAGAGGAGTTCGGTTGCACATTCGCGGAGGGCGGAACGCTATTCGGTAACGTGATGCTCGGAAGTGATGGGGCCTTGTACGGCTTGGCTTCGTTCGGAGGCTCCACCTTCGGCGGCACGGTGTACCGCATTGATCCGGTCACGCACGTCCAGACGACCTTGCACGAATTCCTGATCGGTACGGAAGGCAACTCGCCCCGTGGCGACCTGATCGAAGTGGATGCGGGAACCACCGGGTTGATCGACAGGAATGAGGGCACGGGCTTCCAGGTGTACCCCAACCCCACCAAAGGCAGCGTTATGGTCACCACGGCTCACATCGCCCATGCGCAGCTATCGGTGATGAACGTCCTTGGGCAGGTGGTTCAGGACCGTGCCATTACGGCCACGATGACCAGCGTTGAACTGCCTGCTGTGAAGGGCATTTACACCTTGAAGCTACGCACTGGAAGTAAGCTGATCACTCGGCGCGTCGTCGTGGAGTGAACGTTGCCCCACCGGAAAAGCAGTGGGGCACGTGTTGTCATCCTATTCCACCACAAGCTTACCAAAGCGAGGCGCTTTGTTTTTGGCCGTTACGCGTACCACGTAAGTACCCGGGGACAGGTGATCGAGATCGAGACGAACGCGAGCTGCCTTGTCCGTGATGCTATGCAACACCACGCGCCCCGCGCCGTCAAACAGGTCCACCGCTTCCACGCGCTCAGCGCCACTCACCCACGCTTCGCCCGTGGCCGGTGAAGGCACGATCAGTAATTCTGGAGCGCCATCCCAATTTCCGATCCCCAGACCGATGGGAAGGCCACAATCCAGTTGCGCCGTGCCTCCGAACAAGAATTCAAAGCCCGTGCTCGATGTAGTGTAGTTGTTGACGAAGAGGTAGTAAAGGTCATCCGCGTTAACGGTGATCGGCGGGCAGTACGGGTTGCCGGGTCCGGCAGGCACCGCATTGGAAGTACCGGTAATGTCGAGACCGGTCTGGCCCTGTGGACCGAACGAACTGCTGCCATTACAGGCCACCGGTTTGGGTTCGTTGCATCCAGCGCTGAGGACGAATAGCGGGATCGCAATGTGAAGATGCGATCGGTGCATGCTCATCTCGGCATGGTGTTCAGGCTGCATGTTTCCTCGTTGACATTCCGATCAGCGGACCACGAGCATGCGCACAGCCCACGAATGCCCGTCCTGTACAATACGTACCGTGTATGCTCCAGCAGCCAGAACGGTTCCGGGATCCACTTGCGCACGAGCAGATGTGATGGTGGTGGCGTACACTTCTGCGCCCGCCGCATCCCGGATGCTTAAGCGAGCAATGCCTTCGACCCCACGCACCGAGAACGTTCCTGTGCTGCTCGGGTTCGGAACGCATTGGATGGTGATCGGCGGAAGTGTTGCGCTGATCCCCATGCCGCTCATGAACTCGTAAGCGCCGATGTCGTACCCCGTTCCTTCCGGGCGTGACGTGCCGGACAAGTCAGTGGTCACGTAGGACAGCGTTGCACCCGCATCGATGCACGGACTTCCCGCTGCCAGGCTGAAGTCCTCGTTCGCCGGGTCCATGAACAGGGGATCGCCCAGGCTGTTGCCCGCGCCCACCAGCATGGCGATGGGGATCGCGTTGAAACGGCAATGGTCAAAGGCGTAGTTGTCGTCCTGCGGGCCGTTCTGCCAGGTGCCCACGTCGTCGATGATGCAGTTGATGAGCGCATTGTCATGCACGTCGTCGTTCCAGTTGCGGAAGAAGACCACGGGATCCACGAAGGTGCAGTTGGCCACGGTGTTGCTGTCGATGGGACTGCCCGTGGTATAGGGGCCGAACGAATTGCTGTTGGAGATGGCCACGTCCGGTGCGATGAAGAGGCTGTTGATGATCCTGTTATGCCGCCCGGCGTATTGCGCGCCGCCATCCTCGCTGGTGTCGAAGAAACTGATGCCCGACCACGCTTCGTGCGAGCGCATGCCTTGGAACAGGTTGTGGCTCGCGCCATCACGCACCACCACCACCGCGCTGCCCCAGGCTTCGCAGTCCTGGAAGGTGTTGTGCTTCACATCGCGATGCCGTACGCAGAAGGCGTCGGAGGTGTTCTCGGCCACGCAGTCTACGATCAGGTTCTGCTCGCCGTGCTCTTTAATGGTGAAGCCATGCCCGAAGTGCGCCAGTTCCTTCATGCGGTCCATGCGGCAACCGCTCACCGTATTGCTGTCGCCCACCACGATGAAGTAGTAATCCGTCGCGGCGTTCCGGTCGTCCAGCCCTTGATTGCAGTACGCCCCGCAGTTCGTCAGCACGTTGCCGTTGCCGAACACGGTGAAGGCTTCCGCACCGGCGTTCATCACCAGGCAGTTGGTGGCCGTGTTGTAATGGCCGGGCCAGGCGCTGTTGTACCCCAACGCGATGCCGATGCCCGAATAATCCTGCAAGGTATCGCCCACCGCGGCCACGGTGATGTTGTCCAGCGCGACATGTTGCGCCTCGTAGGTGATGACACCGTACTTGTAGTTCTTCAACTGGAAATTGCGGATCTCCACGTAGCGCACGTCGTTGTTGAAGTCGAAGCCGAGGCCCTGTCCACGAGTGGCTGGTCCGTAGAACGGCATCAGCAAGGGATCCAGGTGATCCTCCAGCACATCATCGTCCTGCGGCGCGTAGTTCAGTTGCGGGGCATCGCCCGGCGTAATGGTGTAGCCCTCAAAGACCACTGGAGCCAGCGCCGTTCCGATCTTGGCGAAGAGCACTTGCTCGTTGCCGTAGTTGCCGGCCTTCACAAAAACCGTATCGCCTGGCCCCACTGGCGAAGAGGCGCCCGCAGCGTAGGTGAGCGTGGCCCAGGCGGTGGAAGGGGATAACCCGTTCTGCGCATTGCTACCGCCAAGACCAACATAGTAGGTGGTGGCCAAGGCGCTTGTGCCCAAGGCGGTCAACAGTCCCAGGAAAAGCAGTCGTCTTGTCGTGGGGGAATGGTGAAGCTGCATGCGATGCGATGATGAGTTGAGCAAATGAAGGAGATCCCGGTCAGTTCGCCACGACGGAAGCGGCCGGGTGGCGAGGCCCTCCTTCCGGCCTTGCTTGCATATTTGGGTACTCGCACCGAGGATGCCTTCGGGGCGAGGGGGCTCCGTAGGACCGCTTCATGCATTGCAGCATGTTCACTTCCCCCGGAACGCCTTCTCCAGTTCCGCGACCACCAGCTTCTTCATGCACGTTGGTGTGAGGTCAGGTTCAATGCGTTGACTGGTCAAGCGGTCATCCGAGCCCGCCCACGGATCACTTCTTCCAACACATCCAGATTGATGTCCTTCAACGTCTTGAATTTGATGCAGTAGCCGGTGATGCTGGCCTTGCCCAGTCGCTGGCCGTAGGTGTTGGCCAGGTGGCTCTTGTCCGCATGGCCCATGATGTAGACGCTGATTCCCGTGGTGTTGGCGCTCAACCCGATGCGGTAGAATTCCTTGGTGCCGCCATCAGCGTACTTCATCGTTTGCGTGCCGTAGCCGATGTTCGGGTTGGACACCACCTTGCCTTTGGCGTCCTTGCCATCCAGGTACCACAGTTTGCATCCGGGCATCACCTTCAGGGCGAGTTGATGCAGCGCACGCAGGTCGCTTTGCCTGGTGCCGGGTTGTTCGCCGATGTAGCGATCGATCTGGTCCTGGAGGCTCATTGTTGCGAGGTGTGTGTACCGATCTGTTCAGCGAAAACGACCAGGCGGTCCAGGCATTCACCCCAGCCCATGGCGTGCTCCTCGCAATGCGCCACGGTGGCGAAGGCGGTCTGGCTCAAGGTGAGCAAGGTGCTGTTGCGGCGTTGTTCCAGCATGATCTCCACCACGGTATCACACCAGATGTCGCCTTCATTGTCCTCGCGCAGCCAGGTGAAGACCAGTCGCCGTGGCGGATCGATGTGCGTGTACTCACCGCGCACCCAATGATCGCTGCCATCCGGCGCGCGCATGCAGAAGCGATAGGCGCCGCCTACGCGGTAGTCCTGCTCGCAGTGCGGCAGGGTGAAGTCCTTCGGCCCCCACCAGCGCACCAGGTACTTCGGGTCGGTCCATGCCTCGAAGACAAGCTCGCGCGGGGCGCTGAGCGTGCGTGTGAGCACCAGGGTGCGTTTCGAGCTGTCCGCCGTCGTTTCCATCAGCCGATGATCCAATTCAACTCAGTGAGATACTCCTTCGGGTCCTTCACCTCATCGGGGTTGTTCAGGTAGCTCTCCCAGAAGCGGCCCGTCTCCGGCAACTTCTGCTCGCGCACCCATTGCTGCAACGCGCCCCAGGCTTGGCCCAGGTTGTCGTACGGTCCTTGATACACGCTGCGCACCACGCGTACCGCAGGCAGCTTGCTGTTGACCACGCGCCCTTCCTCCTTGATCGCCTTCGCCACAGGAAAGCCGATCTCGAAGTCGAAACTGTCGCTTGGGCGTCGCTTATGGAAGCTGAACATCGGCCCAGTGATGGCGATGCATTGGCCGATGATGGCCTGGATCACTTCCTGGATCGCGGGGTCCATGTACTTGCCCATGTCCTGGCAGGGGATCAACAGCGGGATCACGGCAGTGGTAATCTCATGCGTCGTGATGATTTCGGGCGTGGTGATCATCTGTGCAGTGTTTACAGCAGTGTTTCGAGATACTTGTCCAGACCGGCGTAACCCGTTTCCATGCCGGCCATCACCGGTGAGGCCATCACCTGGTCACGCACGGCCCGCGATTCATACTCAATGATCAGCGTCATCAAGGTCGCCTTCCCGACGGCGTACAGCTCGAAGGTGCCTACCGCTTCGCCCTCATACCATGGCTGGTCATAACGTTCCGTGCGCACCGCGCGAACCGGTCGTTCCACCTCCGTGAATATGCCGCCCATGCCCATGGACTCCCCGGCATCGTTGCTCCACACCCGGCGGTACTTGCCGCCGGGGCGCAGTTCCACCTCACAGGTGCTGAGCTTCCAGCCCGGCGGGCCGTGGAACCATTGCTTCATCATTTCGGGCTTGGTAAAGGCATCGAAAACGAGTTCGCGTGAGGCGTTGAAGGTCCGCGTGATCTTTATTGCGCGTTCGCCATGTAGTTCAGCTTTCACCTTGTTGCTCATCGTAACGGGTTTGTTCTGTTCTCGGCTATTCAGTGCTCCGCCTCCGCATGCTTCTTGAACCGGTCCAGGATCGCCTGCCAGCCGCTCTGCTGCATTTCCACCGGGTTCTGCGCTTCGGCATCGAAGCTTTCCACCACGCGGGTCTTGCCGCCTTCCTCGGTGAAGAGGATCTCGCAGGTGCGGCCGTCGCCCATGGTGTAGGCGATGCGCTTATGCTGCTGAACGTCATCGTACACGCCACCGAAGTCGAAGCTGAAGCTGCCATCGCGCGCGGCCATGGTGCTGCTGAAGGAACCGCCGGTGCGCGGGTCGTTGGTGGCTTTGGGGCAGTGCCAATCGTCGCTGGCGGCGCACCATTGCGTGATGTGAGCGGGTTCGGTCCAGATCTTCCAGACGTGGGCCACGGGTTTGTTGACGAGGGCGGAAACGGTGATGCGGGTTGCGGTTGACATGGTCGTTGGGGTTGTTGGTTGGTTGGTGCCGACGGCTGAGGCACTCGAAGCCCCGGCTTGGTTGTACGTTGTCAGTTGTCAGAGCGTACCGCTGGAGAAGAGTTCATCCAATTGGTCAAGCCCCTGCGTAAACCCTTCCTTGAAGCCCATCTTCACGATGGCCTCCAGGTCTTCAGAGGAGTTGAACCGGATGTGGACCTTTACAAGCGTGCTGCCGTTCTGCGCGCTGAAGTTGTTCTCCCAGTTCATGCGCGGCATGGCGTCGATGGGCGTGCCGTGCTCATCGCAGAAGCCATCCATGCCGGAGAAGGACGACTTCGGCTTCACCTCCGTGTAGTCGAAGCTGCAATAGTGCTTGTCGCCTTCGGGGCCTTGCATGTAGTAGCGCCAGCGCCCGCCCGCGCGGAAATCCAGCGACTGGATCACGCACTCCCACGGTTTGGGCGCCCACCACTTGCAGAGGATGTCGGCCTCGGTCCAAGCAGACCATACCGTTGCCAAGGGTGCATTGAAAGAGCGTTCCACCGTGATGGACTTGTCCTCCTTCTTGACGATGAAGTTGAAGATGGCCGGGGTTGTCATGGTGCGGTGGTTCTATTCGGTTTTCGATGCAAGTATTTTAGCGGTTGCCCAGCGGGCCTTACCGGCATTACCGGGTTTCAACGTAGGCTGCAAGGCGTGCGAGGGTTTGTTTGCCGCCTTCAATGGCATCATGCTTTTCCACGGCCATGTCCAGCGCTTCTTTGGTGGGCATTTCGGTACGCAGGGTGATCAAGGTGCCGCCCTCGACATCGGCGAAGGTGAGCGAGCCCTTGAACATCCTCGGGTTCTCCCAATCGCCATGGTCGTACACCAAGCGATCGATCGGCGACACCTCGGTCCAGGTGATCAGGTTGGGGTACACGGTGCCGTCCACGTAGGTCATGGTGTATTTCCACTGGCCACCCACGCGCAGTTCGTGGGAAATGGTCTTGTTGGTGTAGCCGTTCGGGCCCCACCATTGGTCGATGTGCGCTGGATCGGCGCAGACCTTCCACACCAATGCGCGCGGGGCTTTCACGATCCGCGTCAACACGACCTCCCGGTCGTTGATGCGCTTACTTGTTGCTTCCATTCTTTTTGCGTTTAGGCGCGACTTTTCCTCTTTTGGCGGTCTCGGTCGCGGTGGGTTTTCCCTGTGCCTGCAACTCCATCAAGTACGCATCCAACCGGTCGAAGCGCTCCTCCCACATCTGCCGGTACTGCTCGATCCACGCATCGGCCTCCTTCAGCGGCTCGGCCTTGATCTCACACGGCCTCCACTGCGCCTCCTTGCCCCGGCTGATCAGCTGCGCGCGCTCCAGCACTTTCAGGTGCTTGCTCACTGCCGGCAGGCTCATGCTGAAGGGCGCGGCCAGTTCGTTCACGCTCGCTGGACCACTGGAAAGCCGCGCCAGTATGGCCCTGCGCGTGGGGTCCGCCAGGGCGGAGAAGGTGAGCGAGAGGCGGTCCATGTTTTCGATGACAGCGCAAACGTACTTAACCAAATGGTTAAATACAAATCGAATGAAAAATTTTCCCGTGGCACGCGGTTTCAATCGGCATGGCCACAAGGCGAAGAACACGCAAAAGCCCCGCTCACCAAGCGGTGGCGGGGCTTTCCATGGGATCAACGTGTTCAGTGCTTCACGACCCGGGCAGTGTGTTGGCTACCATTGGAATTGAGCACGAACGTGTAGATACCCGGCGCGTATTCGCCAAGGTCGATCGGCTGTTCCCCTTGGATCGGAAAACTGGCAACTCTTGCGCCGTCAGCGCGGAAGATGGAAAGGACGGAAGGCCCGTTGCTGTTCACCACCACCTTGGAAGATGTAGGATTTGGATAGACGAGCAAGTTCTGCAGGCCGGCAGCCTGGCTGATACCCGTGGTGGCGCCCAAGTCCAAGCGATACGCAAACGTGGAGAACGAAGCGTTGTCCACCCCCCAGCCCGCGATGTACCGCCCATCCGGGGAGATGCAATTGGCCACGCTCACCTGTTGATCGCCCAAGTTGATCCCGAACACATCCGTGATGTAGGTGTTCAAGTTCTGTAAACCTCCGTCAGCGGTCCAGATGAAGGGGGTCATGGGGTCTCCCCAGAGTTCACCGTCAAACCAGCCCACCACGATGGAGGCATCGGCGTTCATGGCGCCGACGTATCCGGTGCCGGTGGCCGGCAAATGGCCCAGGTTGATCACCCCCGAATCCTGGCTCCAGATCCAGGGATCGCCGTTATTGGCATAGTCGCCGTATCCGCCGATCCAAGTTCCATCGGGTGATACCGCGCTGCATTCGCCCATCTGGTTGAACTCATCGGTGGGGTCGCCGGAGGGATCCAGAAGGATGTAAGTGTTGGCCGCATAGGTTCCATCGGAGTTTCTATGCCACACAGCGGATTTCCATGGGCCATTGAAGTCCTGCCATCCCACTACCACGCTGCCGTCCGCATTCACGGCGTTGGCACGCGTGCTTCTGCCAAAGAACAGGGTACCCAGGTCCTTCACACCGGTGGAGGCACTGGATGTGATGGCATGCGTGAACGCATACCCTCCCGTGGTATCCGCCCAGGAATTGCCCACCACGGTGGTTCCATCGCCCGAGATGGCATAACCGCCGCTGGTGGTGTTGTCCACCGGGAACCCGAGGTCTTCCATGGCGGTCCACTGTCCTGTGGTACGGTCATAGATGGACAACGCAGGCCCCAAATTGCCTGCGCTGGAACCGGAAAGGAAGTTGCCGTCGGTGGAGAAACGGGCCTGCCCCCCCACCCCGTTTCCCGGGGCGATGCCGCCGATTTCCACGGAGGAAGTGGGCAGATCAGGGTTCCAAATGGAGTAAGGACCGGCCTGTGCGAGGTAGCCCGCCACCGATCCATCGTTGGCAACGCCGGTGGGTGAAAAGAAGTCCGGGCGGGTTTCAAATTGCCCGTGTGCCGGTGCAAGGGCCACAGCCGTGGCCAGAAGGACGATTGCGTGTCGTAGGTTCATTCTGCTTTGTTTTCAGGGGTTGTTCTTTTGGTTTGGCCCAAAGGGCCGGTCCTCAGTTTCTGCAAGTTTTCCAGCAGCTTCTTCCAGGCTTGTGCCTCGTCCTTCATCCTTTGTTGGACCTGCTCAATGCTCTTTCCAACTTCCGCTGCATGCGTGTCCTTTTTCGGCGTTTTCACGGCGCGTTTTTTTAGGGGTCCGCAAATGTGCAGGCCCGTTTTCCAATGTGTTCCACCGGGCGGCTTACATCAACGGCACACATGCGCCATGGCTAACCAACAAGCGGCCTACAGGCGGGGCGGTTCACCTTACACCCACCCTACAAAAACGGTTAGATAGCTGGGTACCAATTCCTTGCAGTTCGGCCCCGCTGGGGATCAAATCGACTGCAGAAGATCGATCAGTTGCACCTCCTCACCGTCTATCTGCAGCTTCTTGCGCAAGCGCGACCGGGCCACTGTGATGCTGTTCACGCTCTGTTGCGTGATGGCTGAAATGTCCTTGGTGGACAGGTTGAGCCGCAGGAACGCGCAGAGTTTGCGCTCGTTGGGCGTCAAGGATGGGAACCGTTCCTGCAAGGTTTGGTAGAAGGTGGAATGGACCCTGGTGAAGTGTGCCTCAAACTCCTTCCAGTCGTGTTCATCCTGGCCGGCCTGCAGTTCACGGACAATGTCTTGCACGATCTTCTGGTTTTCCGGCCTGAACCCCTGCTTGGCCTTCAACAGCCGCTCCACCACGTGTGCAATAAGCTCGTTGCGCTTCAGCAGGAACAAGGCATTGGCCGTGAGCTCGCGGTCTTTGAAATCCAGGCGCTCCTGCAGCATGGCCCGCTCAGAGGCCAGCTTCCCGCTCTCCAGCCGCAACGTTTCCTGCTTCAAGGTGCTGTTCTTCACCCGGTCCCGCATCACCTTGAGGGCAAGCACGGCCACCACCCCCAACAACAACAAGGCGATGGTCAGCGCAATGTTCAGTGTGCGCCGGTGCGCAATCTCCGCTTCGCGGCGTTCGGCCTCCAGTTCAAACACCTTTTTCTCCTTGTCGCGGCGGAATTGGACTTCCATCTTGGCAATGGTAGTGCGGGTGCCGGCGTTGTCGATGCTGTCGTTGAGCGACTTGAATTCACGGTAAGCCAGTAGGGCCGCCTTATACTCGCCCAGGGTGTCCAGTGCGCTGGACAAGGATTCCAAGGAGATGACCATTGACTCTCGGCTGTCGATGGACCGGCCCATGGCGAGGGCCTCTTCAAAATATCGGCGTGCAGCCTGGAACCGGCCTTGGAGCGCCTGGTTCTTCCCCATGTTGTTCAACACTTGGGCTTGGCCGCGCACATCGCCCGCCTGTTTCCGCATGGAAAGCGCCTGCAGGAAGTGCTGGTCCGCCAGGTCGTGCTTCCCCAGCTCCAAGTAGCAGATGCCGATGTTGTTGTTCA
>JAFDZY010000055.1 GCA_018266685.1 Bacteroidota bacterium | reverse complement strand
TTGCCGATGGGGTGGGACGGGACACCACAGAGGATCCTTGCGCACACGGATGTGGGTTCGAAGCGGAGCGGCGATTCGAACCCCTGAGCTGACTCTTGGTTCCTACTCGCTTTCTCGTCGTCGCCATCTCCTCATACTCACTCACTCGCTTCGTTCGTTTGCTCACAGTTCGGCTCCCTCACCCTCCTTTTCAACCAACACGTCGCCGGCCTCCAGATCCTCAACCCGCTTACCAACACCTGGCAATTCGTCCAACCCCGCTCGGACGGCGGGATCATAATCAACGTAGGCGATGCGTTGCAGGCGTTTACCGCTGGTTTTATGAGGAGCTCGTGGCATCGGGTTGTTGCACCGCCAAAGGAACTCGGGCAAGAGGGAGAGACGAGGTATTCGTTGGTTTACTTTGTGAGTGCCGAGCGCGGAGCAAAGCGACGCGTCGTGCGAGCGAAGCGAGTTGAATTGGATTTGAACGAAATCGCTAACAAACTTGCTGCCTTCTTTCTCCCTCTTTCTCCCATTCTCGCTCTTCGCTCGTATCCTAGTCCCGACCCAACGACGACGTCCCCCTCTTCCCCTTAACCGACCTCTCCTCCCACATCGCCGCCTTTGCCCCTTCTTTCAAAGACCCCCGTGTTCCTGTCGATAATGGCGCATTACCACCTACTTTCGGAGCTTGGATGGCGAGGAGGGCGATGAACATGTGGAAGCCCGAGACCAACGGGGGTGCTTTTAATTGGGTTGCGCCGGATGAGCAAAAGGGGAAGGAGGCGTCGGCAAAGTTGTGAAAAGGCTGGAATTGGTTATGAGCGGGATGCTGGACTTGGTGAAGATTGGGTGTGTTTTGTGTTTTTGATTGAATTTGAGCAGCGGAATTGTCGATTCATCTCCTATTTGCGGGCCTACTTGTCGGCACCGAATTACGCTTTCATTGATGCTTAACCCTAAGCTCTTCCCGGTGAAATTCGTTGCGCCGGCCAGAGTGACCGGGTCTCTGCTGATTCCTCGCAGTCAGCGAGAGTCCTCGGAATCTCCGACCCGGTGCAATTTTGTTGCGCCGGCTCGGTGATTTGGACTCTCGCCACGTACCTCGCTCCTTAAATGTTGTGTGTTGGTTGTTGGCGACAATACAAGGCCCGCATGGACAGCTTGCGGCGTACAAGTCGAGAACATTGGACGGGGTGTGCGGCCTCGGCGAGACCGGGTAAAATTGGGCAACGAGGCACCGCTCCACGGTTGTCGTTCCGTCCTTTTTGCCCGGTCTCGTTTGATCGAACGATTTCTGTATGGTTTTATTTGGGTCTTGCTTCATTTGGCAGACCGACGGCGAGTCGCGCTGCCCTTCTTGGTTGGTGTTTTGGTGGTCATGCGAGGGCGACGACGTGCGGAGCCGAGTGCCGAGTCTGACCTTGTTCTTTCTTCTCTTTTCCCCAACCCGTCGTCTCATCTTTCTTCACTCTCCGTCGTGCTACTTTCATCACCAACGTCTACTGGACCTACTTTGTCGTCGTAAAACTCGCCGCCGTCCTCTCGCACCTCGCTCGCGCGCGCCTCGGATTTCGTGTCGTTGCCTTGCCGACGTCCGCTCGGGATTAGTCGGTTGGGAGCGACAGCACCGGCCGTCAAGTGATGGTCGTCAACCAGGTGAGCATTTTTCGGAGGTTTGCGAGGGTTTGTTGGGAACTTTTGGAGGACGACGAGCTGATGGAGTTTTGTCTCCTCCTACGAGCTGATGGAGTTTTGTCTCGTCCTCGCCTCGCTCTCTCCCCGCCTCAATGTTCGCCAATCGCACCCTCTTCCCGCCGCCGCCACCTCGTCTTTCGATTGCTACCTGTCGGTTTGTCCTGCCTTTTAGTTTCGGCGGGTTTCTGGTTGCTGGTAGGTTTATCTTAGTGACGGGCGAGCGAGCGAGCGAGCGAGCTTGACAAACCTCGGACCTCTTTTGCTGACCCGAGTCTCTCTTTTCCCCATCTCCTACTTCTCTTTATCATCTTTCTCTTCTTTCATTCTCCTCTTGTTTTCTGTTCCGTCGCTTTGCACGCCGTCTCGCGCGCCGTCTCGCTCATCCGTGCTGACGCGGTTCGGCTTGTGTCGACGAATCCTTCCGCCGCCGCCGCCGCCTCCGCCATCATCGGTGCCTCGGCATCGACACACACGCTTCGACTCCGACGCCCGCACCCACTCGACGCCGACTCGACCGCTGACTATGGTATCGACTCGCTCGTCGACTCGGACCCTCGACCAACTCGACGGCGCTCCACTCGGGCGACTCGGACTTTTTCTTGTACGATTCGGCGCTCGGCAACGGCAGGCCAAGAACACGCCAACGGTGGACGCAACCCGCACCGACGGTTGGACGCTTGTTATTATCGGTGGGTTCCTTTCTTTACTGTAGTGTCTATCTTTGCACGCGAAGCGCTGATGACGCTGACTACCGCGGTCTCTCTTTTTCTCCGTCGCCCACTCTCGACGTCTTGGATCCTTGACCCGGCAAACCTCAACATCCCGCCTTGGATGCCGCACTGTCGACCCCGCTACTTGGAACCTTGCTTCCAACGGCTATAGATGTTTGACAATGGGTGTGAGTAATGCGGACGACGGGGCATGGGGTCGGAACTAGGCGCGGGAGGTTGTGCTTTGTTTCGGACTTGCAGCTGACGTGGTTCCTTGCTTTTCTACTTCTCGTCAGCTTTAAGTTCGGTCTGTCGTCGGTTTTATTCGACTCTACGGTGCATGAAACGCTATTTTGGTGGGTTGCGGCACCTCGGACGCCCACTTTTTGGTGGAACTCGGACGCTCATCGGTCTCGCTCCCTTTCCTCGTTGTTCGCCTTCCGACCCAACTTTCGGCCTCTTTTCGAATTTTCCCCGCCCCGCGCTCAACGACAACGACTTTATCTCGTTTTGAACTCTATGTCCACGCCTTGTCAGCGCTTTCCGACAAACTTTTCCAACCCGAGCTCACCCTTGCCACCGGACGGGAAACCGACGTCGGCACCTCGGTAACCGACTTCTTCGATTCGATATCGCTTTCGACTGGTCAGAATGATTTGGACGATTCTGCTTTATGGCATACTAGGGAAGGTTGGAGCGGCAGCGGTTCTTGGGGCGGTGAGTTTGGTGAGAGACAAGGTGGCCGTTGGTTCGGAGACCGTAGATTGACGACCTGACTTTCTTTCTCTTCTGCCCCGACTACCAACTTCTCTCCGAACCCCCGCTTAGGGCGTCCGAGTCGGCGGGTGGGCAGCAAGCCGCGTCGGCGGCCGAAGAAGAGTCGCTCGAGCTTCTCTTGTTGAGCTCTCCTTTACCGGAATCACTCACCTGGCTCACGTGGCCCGTCGTCGCCGGGTTCTCGTTCCACGCCAAAAGCTGGGGCAT
>JAFDZY010000054.1 GCA_018266685.1 Bacteroidota bacterium | reverse complement strand
AGTCGATGGCCCAGTAGTCCACCCAATCCTGCCAGTTCTGGGTGAGCACGGTGCGCTCGGTGAAGTCGTTCTTGTCCTTGGTGAGTTTGATGATCTTGCCGTTCTCGATCACCACCTTGCTGCCCTTCTTCAGTTGCTTCTCCACTTCTTCCAGGTCGTCCTGGGTGTACTTGGTCACGAAATCCACCAATTCGATCTTCCCCTTGCGCCTGGTGGTGTGGGCCTTGGCGTCCAGGTAGGCCACGTCGAAGAACTTCACCTGCCCTTTGGCCACGGCGCGGGGGTCGAACACGTCCTTGGGGATGTACTTGGCGGTGATGTCCACGCCTTGCTGGCGCAGCTCGTCGAAGGTGTTGGGCAGCAGGCCCAGCTCAAATTCAAAGCCGAGCACGTCCACCTTGGTGGTGAGGGTCTTTTTGCATTCCTCGAAGATCTGCAGCACGCGCTGCTTGGTCACCGGCACGTCCAGCGGGCCCACATGCACCAGGCGGCCGGCCTTGCGCCCGTGCAGGTGCATAAAGCCTTCGGCGGGCTGGGCGTGGTAGGCCTGCAGGATCAGGTTCAGGTAGGCTTGTTCCTTCTTCTTGCGGGCGCCGTTCACCAAGTTGTCCATGAAGAACTGGCGCTCGTACTTGCCGAGGTTCAGCACCTCAAAGGCGCGGTAGTCCTTGCCGGCGGCCTTCAGCTCGCGCTGCACGCCGATCATGCGCTTGCGCGTGGTGTGGATGCCGAAGCGCCCCAGGTCGCAGGTGATCCACTTGCGGCCCAGCTTCTCCGCTACCGCCGCCGTGGTGCCGCTGCCACCGAAAAAGTCCGCTACCAGGTCGCCTTCGTTGCTGCTGGTTTTGATGATTCGTTCAAGCAGAGCTTCTGGTTTTTGGGTCGGGTAGGCTGTTCCCTCTGCAGAAGATGCAGTAATCGCTGTGATGTCATCCCATAGCGTTTGGATCGAAACGCCTTCACCATCGTCGAGATACTGCTTCTTCTGAGGAACAGTGCCCGGTGATGTTTGAACAATCAAGCCTTGTTCGATAAGCCCTTTCATCGTCTCTGGACTATACCGCCAATACCTGCTCACTCCCATTACTTCATAGAAGGGATTTCCTTTGGCAGAGCCTCCAGGTCCGATCATGCTTGTTAGCCGATACTTGCGCCCATTCTCCTGGTCCACGTACTTGAAGAAGCTCGATATGTACTCCTCGGAATAAGGCGTGAACTGATTGTTGAAGATGTACTTCGGCGATCTGCCGAAGGCGAAGATGGTATCCAGATTCGCACCCATGAACTTGCTTCCCTGCCCGATGTTGCCCTTTACCGTATGGGCACGTTTCCAACTAATCTCGTTGATGAACTGTTCGGTGCCGAAGACATCGTTCAATGCGAGTCGAATGAACGCGTTCATGCGCCAATCACAGTGAACATAAATGGTGCCTTCTGGTGCCAATAGTTCACGCATCAGAAGGAGACGATCATACAGCATGGTCAAATAGCTGCTCGTGCCTTGTGCCCAAGTATCGCGATAGGCAATCTCTTCGATCACTGTTTGGCGCTTCTCAACCTTCTCATCACCGATCTCAATATCAAACCCAAAATCCGCTCCCACGGCAAATGGCGGGTCGATATAGATAAGCTTCAGGCCGCCCTCGCGTTCGATCTCCTCGCGCAGGGGGCCGTTGGCGAGGCTGGAGAGGATCAGTTTGTTGTCGCCCCAGATCAGTTTGTTGGTCCAGCCGCTGAGCTGGCGGCCCTTGAGATCGAAGAGGGCGGGGGCGTGGTCCACTTCCTTGCGGGGCTCATCGATGTGCTCAATGCTGTGGAAGGGCAGTGCGGCGTTGGTCACTTCCTCGCTGCGGCCGTTCCAGAAGAGGAAGACGTCCTCCTCGTCGGCGTAGAGCTTGTAGATGTATTCCTTGGGCAGGGGCTGGCCGGCCTGGATGAGGCCGATGAGGTGCTGTTTTTCCTTTTCGGTGAGGTTCATGGTCGGTATGCGGGAACTAACGCCCGGCTCAGGTCACGCGGAAACCGATGCCATCGGCTTCGCGCAGATAAGTGGGCAGATCAATGCAGCGGATGCCGATCCCGTGCAGTTCGCAGATGGCGGGGATCTTCTTGAAGGGCTTGCCGTCATTGCTGGTGGCGGTCTCCTCGGTAACGATGGCGATGGTGCCGTCAATTCCTTCTTGTTCGCGCAGGGCGAGCAGGATCAACTTCAGGTCCGCACTGGCGATATAGTCCTGTTTCACGCGCTCGAACTCGGCCTCGGTGAGCTTGTTCTTGAGTACGGTGATGGCGAAGTCGTTCTCGATACGGTTGAACAGTCTCTTGGTGGGGAGCAGCTCGCCCGTCTTCACGCGGTTCTTAGGCTCTCCCAGGTAGGGCAGGGCATTGATCACGGCACCATGCGCAACGGACCTGCACTCCAGGAACACTTCCTCGATCACCAGGATTTCCTTCGCCTCCACACGTTCCTGGATGAAGCGGTGCAACCGTTGGCCGGTATCGAACGGCAAGTAGTAGCGCACCAACTGCCTGAAGGAGCTTGTATCGAATGCAACCCTCATCCGAACAGCCGGTCGAATTCCTTTTCCGTGAACTTCCACTTCTCGCGCACCTCGTATTCACTGAGCACTCCTTCGTGGAAGGCGGTCTGGATAGTGCTCACCAGCAGCGGTGATTTTATTGCCTCCGGGTTGCGGCCTTGTGCTGTACGGCCTTCTTCCGCATCCAACCGTTTCTTCTCCTCCCGCTCACGTTCGCGTTCCGTTTGGTCGCGCAGGTATTGTTCTTCCAGGTCGTCCTTCACCTTGGCGTAGTCCGCTGCGCTAATACGGTCGTTCAGGCGCATGCGGGTGAACAAGGCCAATAGGCTGAGGTGGGTGGCCCCGGAGACGGTGGTGAGCGTTTCGTAATGGTAGTCGTTGGCGGCGCTGGCCTTTTCCAATGCTTCCAGTACCTGTGCATGCTCTCCCGCCAGGAAGTGGAAGGCGAAATCGTTGCACCAGCGTTCTATGCCGGACAGGTTCTTTTTGGCCAGCACCTCCACAGGAAGTTCCTCCACCTCTTCCTCGCCCAGCAAGAAGTGCCCGAACTCATGCGCCAGGGTGAAAATCTCCCGGCGGAAGGCTTTTTGGTGCCGCTTCAGCACGATCACGTTCGGCTGGAGGAAGAAGCCGTCGATGTTGGCCTTTTCCTTCTGGTTCCAGGTCTCCACGAACTCGAAGACCAAGACGTTTTTCGCGGCCAGCGCGGCAATGAGCCCTTTCAGGTAATCGCGTGAATCTTCCTGGAATGCGGGAGACAGCGCAGTACGCATGTGGGCCGCTGCCTGTTGGGGCGGCGTCTTGGTGGTGTAATGCGGTAGTGCCCGGATCTGCTCCAGGTCGGCCAGCTTGGCGATGGCGCTCAGTGCTATGGCGAAATCTTCGTACTTGGCCACCATCCTGCGGGCGGCCAAGTTCAGGTCCGTATTGAACCGCTCCTTGCGGAAGAATATGCTGCTCTCCGGTGCCTCCAGCGGGGCTTTGGGGTCCAGGTAGTAATGCAACCCCTTGTTGAAGACCGCGTCCACCCGCTTAAGCGTGCCGAGCTTGATGTTCGCCGCGAACAATTCCCTTTCCGTGACCGGCGACTTCAGGCCAACGCTGACCCTTTCCAAGAGCTGGGGCACGGTCAAGCCGAACATCTTGATCAGATGCTGCAAGCGGGCTATGTTCTGTTCTACCGTCATGGTACCAGTCCGGTCAAAAATAGACCGTTGGTAGATTACCGCCCGGTGCGGGCCTCAACGCCAATGGCGCCCGTGGCCTGTATCCATCGCTTGGCGGACAGGAAGAAGCTGTTCCGCCCAGCCTCACTTTTAATCCCCTCGAATTCGAGGGAATTAAAACCCTTGTTGTTGACCTGTTCCCAAGCCCCCAGGAAGAGGATGGTGTCCTTGGCACGGAGCCAGTTCCCGATCAGGGCGCTTCCACCCTCGAAGCCCTTCACCATGTCGGTGAGCGAGATGAAGTCCTGCTCATTCCGGGTGGCAATGGTGACTTCGGTGCCTTTGACGGTGATGGTGCGGTTCTTCATCCTAAGTGGAAGTCGTTGGGCTGCCTCTTTGTAAACCCCTCGAATTCGAGGGGTTTGAAATTGTTCTGCCTCAAAACGGGGTGCTCCATCCGCCGAACGGTTTCCATTTTGGAAGCAGTTGCCGCCTCCCGCATTTCCGCGCTGGCGGTTCGGGCGCGGCCCATTTCCTGATCTTCTGATCGTCTCATTTTCTGATCACAGATCCACCGCTTGCGTGTCGGCATGGCAAAGCTCCGCCAGGTCGGCGAAGGTGCGCAGGCCGTTGTAGTGGGCGTCCCAGGTTTCCTGCTTCACGTACAGCGGGTGGTAGGTGTATTGGTTCCCGCTTTCGCGGGACGAAGACGCCTGCAGGGCGTTCACGTCGGTGCACCATTGGCGCAGGCGCATGATCTTGCGCTTGTCGTCCTCGTCCTCGCGGCCTTTGGTCTCGGCGATCCAGATATCCTTGTCGGTGGTGCGGGCCAGGAAGTCGGGGTTGAAGCTGCTGATGTTGCCGTTGGCCTTCTGGTATTCCATGAAGAACTTCACGGCCTGGGTGTTGCGGGCGAAGGCCACCACGTCGGGTGCGCGGTTGAGGAAGCCCGCGAAGCCGCGCTCGAAATCGTTCTGCCCGAGGACCTTGTTGAAGACGGTTTTGGCGCTGCGCATGGCGGGCTGCTCGGTGGCCACATGCACGGGGGTGTCCAGCAGGCTGCGGAAGCCGCTGAAGCGTAAGGTTTCGGCCTCCTTTACGGTAAGGCTGTCGATGGCTTGCTTGAAGGTGTCGAAGAGCGTCTTTTTCGCCTCGGGGCGGGCGAGGTTGCACACGAACTGCGGGTCTTCGGCGGTGAAGGCCCGGGTGAAGAGCTTGCCGGTGGCATAGTCGCGCAGCAGCGGGTAGAGGGCATCGAAGCCTTGGAAGAGGCGGCTGTTCTTGAGGACCTGCTGGGTGAGGAAGCTGAGCACGTTGCGGTGGTCTGGCACCACGCCCTTCAGCTGGGTGCTGTGGCTGAACTGGCCGTGGAAGTCCTCGAAGTCGATCTCGCGCACTTGGTCGGGCGCGTAGGTGCGGGGTTCGATCTTGCCGGGGAAGAGCATGCCCGCATCCAGCTTGGCCAGCACTTCAAAATCGCGGTAGAACTTGGGCGTGAGGATGGGCAGCGGGATGTCCAGCGCGTGGATGTCGCGGTCGGTGGCTTCCTTCTCCACTTCCACGATGAGCGGGCTGCTGCCGCCGCTGCCTTGGCCCATGGGCTTGTACTCGAAGGTGACTCCCTCGCTCTTGAGGCTTTCCACGAATTCGAGGAAACGGCGCGTGCCCACCACCACGAGCTTTTCAGCTACGTCCAGCGCGAACATTTTGCGAAGGCCGCGCCCCAGCGTCTGCTCGGGCAGGATGTTGCTTTCGGAACGGTAAGGGCGCAGGCCCACGATGGTGCTCACGTTGCGCACGTCCCAGCCTTCGCGCAGCACCAGCACGCTCACCACGCAGAGGTATTCGGAGCGCGGGTCGTCAATGGAATCCGCGGCCTTGCGCAAGCGTTCCAGTTCCTCTTTGCCCTTCTTGCTTTTGGTGGCTTCGCCTTTGATCTCGCCGTTGTTCTTGGTGTGGATCACCAGCACGCGGTCCTTCAGCAGGGGGTAGCTCTGTTGCAGGTATTCGCTGAGCTGGTCCGCCTCCTTGGTGTCCATGGTCATGTAGAACAGGACGGGCGTGCGCTCGCTCTTGAGTGCATTATACTGCTGTTCCCATTCCTGGTAGCCGAGGTGGATGTGGTCCTGGAACTGCTCAATGAGGTCGGTGCTGTCCAGCTCGCGGAGGCGATCGCGGCTTTCGCGGTCGGGCAGCACGGGCGTTTTCACCACCTGGTGGGTGATGGCCTCCACCAGCGGATAGTCGCAGATGGTCTGCACGAAGATGCCGCCGTTGTTGTGGCGGGGCGTGGCGCTGCAATCCACCTGCAGGGCGATGCCGTTGCCTATGCGCAGCTTCAGCTTGTTGTGGATGTCCTCAATGCTTTGGAACCAGGCCAGGCTTCTGTCGTGGATGTGGTGGGCCTCGTCGTTCATCACCACCAGGTCGGTGATCTGCGTGCTTCGCAGCAGCTTGCCGAGGTCCAGCCCGCGGCTGGTATCGGCATCGGCCTTGGGCTTTTTCCCAAGGAAGTATTCCTCGGTGGTGGGTTCCGGTTCCTCGTTGAAGAACACGCGGTGGATGTTGGTGAGGAAGATGTTGCCGTCGGGGGAAAGCGGGCCGAGCTCGTCCTGCACGTGCAGTTGCGGCCGGAAATCCACTTGCCAGTCCCTTCCTTGCCAGCCGTTCTCGGGGATGAAGGGTTCGTGGCGGAACATGGTGAGGCCCTCGAAGTCCTTCAGCAGACGGTTGAGCACGATGATGTTGGGGGCGATGAGCAGGAAGTTCTTGCTCAGTGCGCTTTCCGCCTCGTACAGTTTGTGGAAGTAGCTCCAGACCAGCGCAAGTCCGAGCACCTTGGTCTTGCCCGCGCCGGTGGCCATTTTGATGACGTAGCGGGTCCAGGTTTCATCGAACATGCCAGTGCTGACACCGCCGCTGGAATCGTAGCGCATCAGGTCGTACTTGTCATGCGCTTGAGCCACTTCATACAGCCAGATGATGCTTTCGATGGCTTCGCGCTGACTGAAGTAGAAGCGGAACTCGCCGGTTTCGGAGGGGTGTTCCACCTCGAACCAGAACTGCAGCAGGGCACGGGAAGTGGCGCTGCATCGCTTGTACCCGCCATCGCGCCATGTGGCCACCTCGCGGCGGATCTTGTCCACCAAGGGCGGTATCAGTTCATCGAAATTCCTTGCCGCTTGCTGGTCGGGGGTGGGGCGCCAGCGCTGGTCGGGGTGGAGGATATCAAAAGGGGAGGATTGCATGGCGGTGGCAAGCTACTGTGGGGTAATTGATAATGGAATGCCGGTTGTTCACAGATGTGGAAAAGAGGGGCAAACTTGTGACTCTCGGAGGTGGCGCTCCCGCGTGAGGGATGGCAGCGGCAGCTTGCCGAAGGCCCGGCCCAGCAACGCACGGAGCGAGGAGACGGCGAGGCACGAGCAGGCCCCACAGCCCGATGTGTTGCGGGCAGGGACAAGGCAACTATAGCGGACAGCCCGACCCGTGCGTGGGCCGGTGCGCTGGGAAGGGGCACGCCCTGATGAGAAACCAGTTGTCCGTTGTCAGTTGTCAGGATGTGCCACGAACAACTAAGAACCAACAACTGACAACCCCTCCACGGCGATCACGCCTCGGCCTTCTTCCTCCTTTTCGGCTTCTCCACCCCATCCTCCACCGCCTCCTCCGCCAGCGGCTTCCTGAACACGATCTGCCCGTCGAAGATGTCGATCACCATGGGCGTGTTGGGCTGCACCTTGCCTTCGATGATCCAGCGGCTCAGCTCGTTGAGCAGTTCCTTTTGGATCATGCGCTTGATGGGGCGCGCGCCGAACTGCGGGTCGTAGCCGGTGTGCGCGATGTGGTCCACCAATTCCTCGCTGGGGGTGAGGAGCATGTCGCGCTCGGCGAGCTTCTTCATCAGTGCGTCCAGCTGGATCTTCACGATCTCCCGCACATCCTTGCGGCTCAGCGGCTCGAACATGATCACCTCGTCGATGCGGTTGAGGAACTCGGGGCGCACGCTCTTGCGCAGCAGCTCCATCACCTGGTCGCGGGTCTTGCGCAGCACCTCGTCGTGGTTGCGGTCGTCGATCTTCTCATAGTTCTCCTGGATGATGTCCGAGCCGATGTTGCTGGTCATGATGATGATGGTGTTCTTGAAGTTCACCACGCGGCCCTTGTTGTCGGTGAGGCGGCCATCGTCCAGCACTTGCAGCAGCACGTTCCACACGTCGGGGTGCGCCTTTTCGATCTCGTCCAGCAGCACCACGCTGTAGGGTTTGCGGCGCACGGCCTCGGTAAGCTGGCCGCCTTCGTCGTAGCCCACGTAGCCGGGGGGCGCGCCCACCAAGCGGCTGGTGCTGTGGCGCTCCTGGTACTCGCTCATGTCGATGCGCGTCATGGCGTGCTCGTCGTTGAACAGCACTTCGCTCAGTGCCTTGGCGAGCTCGGTCTTGCCCACGCCGGTGGTGCCTAGGAAGATGAACGAGCCGATGGGCCGCTTCTCATCGCCCATGCCCGCGCGGCTGCGGCGCACGGCGTCGGCCACGGCGCGCACGGCCTCGTCCTGGCCCACCACGCGCTTGTGCAGTTCGTCCTCCAGCTT
>JAFDZY010000053.1 GCA_018266685.1 Bacteroidota bacterium | reverse complement strand
CGCCCAGGAAGGCGCGGCCCGCATCGGAGATCATGTCCTGTTTCCACGGCGGATCGAAAGTGATCGTCACTTCCGGCACATAGCCCGGAAGCGTCATCTTCAGCGCTTCGGTGACATTGGCCTGGATCGATTCGCCCATGGGGCAAAATTCGGTGGTGAAGGTCATCAGGCAAGTGACCTTTTTTTCCTCCTCCTTCAGGTCCAGCTCGTAGATCAGCCCGAGGTCCACCACGTTGAGGCCCACCTCCGGGTCGTCCACAAACTTCAATGCTTCATAAGCTGAATCCAGCAAGGCTTTGCTTTCGTCGGAATGGTTCATTTCGTGAAGGGTTTGTGGGTGAGCAGTTTCACCACGTTCCAATTGTACAGTACGGCCGCGGCCAGCAACACGGCGGCCCCGGTCTTCAGCAATACCGGTGCGGCCAGCAGGATGCCGCTTCCGAAGAGGACGAAGCCCAGCAGGTAGGCTACGCCCATGGCCTTGTACACCGGGTGGCTGAAAAGGTCCTTTGGGCTCGGCATTTTCCCCAGCGCGGCGCGGTGGCGGTACACCTTGTTCCACACGATGAAGGGCAGCGTCTTGAAGGTCATGCCCAGAATGATGGCGGTGAGCCAGCCGAAGAAGATGGTGAAACCGTAGAGCAGCACCACGTTGGTTGCCTGGTTTGCGGAAACCAGCAGCACCGCGATCAGCGCCAACAGCACCAGTACGGGCAGCAGCAGCAGGGCCACGGCCAGCAGCGAGACTTTCATCTGGTCGTCCACCTTTTTACGGATGCGCTCCACATAGGCACGGCGGCAGTACCAGGCGAAGAGCAGCAGGGCCGCCAGCACCAGCACCGCCGGGATGTAGGCCAGGGCCGTGCCCCACCGGTACAGGAACTGGAAGCCGTACAGCAGCAGCCCCGCGTTCACCAGGATGAACACCGCCCACAGCAGGCGCGGCTCCTTGTACTTGCTGATCAGGAACATGGGGATGAGCCGCGAGCCCACGCCCAGCACCAGCAGCAGGAACCAGCCCACCACGCCGAGGTGCGCGTGCAGCGTGAGGTAGTACACGGAGTTGCGCGTGAACACCGAGGTGGTGAAGTTGAAGAGCAGCGCCAGCCCGAGCAGTACGGTGAGCAGTAGCCACACCGTGGCGGTGAAGACGAAAACGGCATGCACATTCTCCCGCTTGCTTTTGGAGATGCTGATGGCCATGTTGGCCACGAAGGCCAGCACTGCGCACACCGTCAGCGAGCCGCCCAGCTGTGCGGGCCAGCCCAGATTGAACACGAAGAAGCCGTATACCAGCAGGGGAATGCCCGTTGCCGCCAGCGCGAAGGAGATGTAGGCCAGCTTGTTGCTGTACAGGTCGTTCTCGATGAGCACGGGCACCAACTGGTGGCTGGCCCCGAGGATGATCATGGTGGCCCAGCCCAGCGCCATCAGGTGAGTGATGGCCAAGAGGTGCGGCTGGAACCAGTGCCCCGTGAAGGCACCGTTGGAGATCAGCAGCAGTACGGTGGCCACCAGGAAGGCCACGGCGCCGTAGGCGTAGAAGGGGATCACCACCTTGTGGGAGGTGGTCTTCGCAACGGGGCTTCCAAGGGTTGGGCCGAACATGGATCCCTATTGCAATCACCTGGTTTGTAACCACGGATGGACCCGGATGAACACGGATGGATGCATCAAGGCAATCCAAGTCGCTGGCGGTTTATCCGTGTACATCCGGGTCCATCCGTGGTTGAATGTTCAGGCTTTGAAGATGAACATCTTCACGTCGCCCTCGCCGATCTCCTTCACGCGGTACTCGAATCTGCGCTCCTCCAGTTCCGGCAGCAGGAACACGGGGATGCGCTTGTGGTTGACGTATAGCGCGTGGCCGTCGGGCAGGTGCTCCAGTTCATCGAGGATGGTGAGCATGGGCAGGGGCATCTCCAGGTGGCGCACATCGATGGTCTTGGTGCGGCTTTCAAACTTGCCCACCCACGCATCAAAGTCGTCGCTGGTCGTTGCTGCCTTGGCCGTGGGGATGGCGCTTTCCTCTGCCTTGAAGAACCACGTGTGCCATGTGTTGCTGTCGAGCAGTTCGGAATAGGTCCGGAAGCCTTGCTTGCCCAGCAGTTGGATCAATGGGATCGGCTCGAAATCGTTGGTGATCCGCAGCGCTTCCCCGGTGTGCAACGCTTTCACCTTGCCCAAGATCAGGTTGAACGGGTCTTGGCCGGAACTGAGGATGGGCCGTACATCCAGTTCCTGCACATTTGCCGGGTCCAGGTGCTCCATGAACGCCGGTCTCGGTGTTTGCGTTTCCTCCGTTTCGGCTCCCTTGCTGCCGTCCACGGTGAATCCGAGCGGAGCGAGCTTGGCGAAGAAATCCTCCGGCGTGCAGCCCCCGATCTTGCTGGCCATGCCGATGGTGGTGCGCGATGCCATCAGCTTGCGCAGCAGCGGATTGCGCAGCTTGGTGAACTTCGGCGAGAGGCTTACGATGGCCTCCAGCGCCTCGGGGTTTTCACGCAGCAGCGCGGAGATCTTGGTGCCGGCGCTGATGGTCATCGGGCTGAGAAATAGCTACGGTGGCACGCGGACAGACGGTACGAAGTAAAGAAGTGGTGCAGCATGGATCGATTGTTGTGGGATCTCTCTGTGCCCGTCCGCGTGCGTTCCGTGGGTTAGTGTTAGGGTGATAAGGTGATCGAGTGGTAGGGTCAAGAGTTTGGCGCACTGTTACACCCTTGCACCCTTGCACCCTTGCACCCTCAATTAAACGAGCGCTCCAGTTCCGCGGCCTTCGGGAACAGGATGTTGTTTTCCAAGTGGATGTGTACGTGTGTGTCGTCCTCCAGCTCGTGCAGCAGGCGGAAAAGCAGGGTGTAGCTGGCGCAGGCATCGCTGGGCAGGCTGTAACCGTCGGTGATCTCCTCAATCTCGTCCAGCTTGCCGCCCACGGACACGTGCTCCTTCACCAGCGCGTCCAGCGAGTCCTTGAAACGGCCCATGGGGCTGGCGGGCAGCGGCTGTCCGGCGTTCTTGGCGGCCACCAGTTGCTTGATGTAGGGGAACATGTTGCGCTCCTCTTCCGGCAAGTGTGCGGTGAATTCCGCCACCACTTCCTGCACCAGCTTGTTCACCTGGTGCAGCTCCGGGTGGTTCATGCCATGCACCTGGGCCACCTTGGCGGCGTACTTGCCGATGTCCGGCAGGTTCTTGCGCAGGAAGCTGTGGTGCGTGTTCACGATGAAGTCCGCCAGGAAGTCGATGTTCCAGTCGTTGTAGGGCAGGGCGGTGCTTGTCTGCACCTTGTCGGCCTGCAGCAGTTCCTGCTCCACGCGCGTAACGTCCAGGCCTTTGGCGGCGCAGGCCTGGGCTACGGTCATGCCGCCGTTGCAGCAGAAATCCAGCCCATATTTTTTGAAGACCTCGGCCTTGCGCATGTCCTTGGTGACAATGGCGGCCAACGTTTCGGCACCGGCGCCCTCGGGCCGCTTGGTGATCTTCACCTTCCACCATTTCGGGCCCTGTTCCTGGTATTCCCAGGTGAACACGTCGCCCATTTCACCCTGCATCTGGTAGTAGAGCGGCTTGGGGTCGTGGTCATTGTGAATGATGAGGCTTTCGCCCTTGGCCAGCGCGTGGTAGCGGCTGAAGATGGTGGGGTGCTTCTCGCGCGGCGCCAGCTTGGTCACGTCCAGGATGTTCTCCCCGTTGCTGGCTTTTTCCGCGATGCGGCGCGTGATCTTCACCTTCCACCATTCCGGGCCTTGCTCCAGGTATTCCCAGCCGTAGGCATCGCCATGCTCGGCCTCCAGGTGGTAGCGCAGCGGCTTGGGGTCGTGGTCGTTGTGGATGATGAGGCTTTCGCCGCCCTGCAGCTTGGCGATGCGCTCGAAGATGGTGCTGTGCTTGATGGCTGGCGGCAGCTTGGTGACGTCCAAGATGTTCAGTCCAGCCTCGGCGTTGCGCGGGGCGATCTTGGTGATCTTCACCTTCCACCATTCCGGACCCTTCTCGAGGTATTCCCAGCCGATGGTGCCCGGGTGCGTGTGCCCCAGCTGGTGGCGCAGCGGCGCGGGGTCGTGGTCGTTGTGGATGACGAGGCTTTCCCCTTCCTTCAGCTTGGCGATGCGGCCGAAGATGGTGCTGTGCTTCACGGCAGGGGCGAGTGTGGTGACATCAAGGATGTCCTCCGTTGCGTGCCCGGTGCCAGCCGTTTTGCCGATGCGCACTTTCCACCACGTGGGGCCTTGCTCCAGGTATTCCCACGTGTAGGAGTCGCCGTAAAGGTTGTGCAGCTGGAAATAGAGCGGCTTGGGGTCGTGGTCGTTGTGGATGACGAAGCTTTCGCCGCCCTTCAATGCGTCCACCTGGGCGAAGATGGTGCTGTGCATCACCGCTGGCGCGAGCCGGGTTACGTCGAGGATGTTTTCGGTCGTTGTTTCCATGGTTGGCTGTGAGGTTTCTGCGGGGTGCAAAGTTAAGCCCAAATACCAAGTAAAAGTATTTTAATGCTTTTATATGGCGAAATGGAACCGGGCAGCTTGCAGCGGGGCAGGAAAGGCGGACATGCCCGCAGGTACGGGCGCAACCGGAAGGGTAGTTCAGGCCTCGGTAACCTGGGCCAAACCGGCCTTGGCCTGGCCGCTGGGCGGCCTGTAGCCGAAGAGGCTGTTGTCCTTGATCATGTTGTCCACGTAGGGCGGCACCATGGATTCCCAGCCGGCCTTTCCTTCACGGATCATTTTCAGCACGGCCACGCTGAAGATGTGCAGCACGGTGGGGTCGTAGGTTTCAATGTCCACCATGCGCTTGTTGCTGATCAAGTAGTCATACAGCGGGCGTAAGCGTGGATGAACGGGCATGTTGCCCAGGTCCATGATCGGCGCTTCCACCGTGGGTTTGCTGGGGTACACGTAGATCTTCAGGTCGCGGGTGAAGAGGATGCCGAAGGCTTCCAACATGCCGCCATTCAGGTGGCGGTAGTATTTCTCGTTGAACACCTCGATCAGGTTGTTCACGCCCATGATCACGCCCATCCTGGCCTTGGTGAAGCGGCTGAAATACTCCACCAGCTTGTAGTATTCCTGGTAGTTGCTGATCAGCACGGTTTGCCCCAGCGAACACAATATGTCGGCCCGGTCTATGAAGTCTTTTTCATCCACAGCCCCGCTGTCGGCCTGCAGGTTGTTCAAGGTGATCTCAAAGAGCACCTGCAAGTTGCGCCGGTCTACACGCTGTTCCTTGATGAACATGTTGTAGCCGTTCATGATCATGTCGATGTTCACCTTGGTCACCGGCCGGAAGCTCCCGCGTATGGCCAGGATGTTCTTCTTGTAGAGTACTTCGCTGGCCTGGAGGTTTTGCCCGTCAGGCCCGAAGATCACGGCATCGGTGTAGCCGCGCTTCACCAATTGCAGGCTGAGCAGGCGGTTGTCCACATGGCTGAAGTCCGGCCCGTTCATTTGGATCATGTCGATCTCCACCACGTGCCTGCTCACATTGTCGTACAGCGACGTGAGCATCGCATCCTGGTCTTCATACAGGAAGAAACAGGCATGCAGGAGATTCACGCCCAGCACACCGATGCTTTCCTGCTGCAGGTTGATGTCCGGGTCGTGCAGGCGGATGTGGATGATGACGTCGTTGGTGGGCTTGTCCGGCGCCGATTGGAAGCGCACCCCGATCCAGCCGTGGCCGGAGTGCGGCCGCTCGTAGGAGCTGCTGGCCACGGTATTGGCAAAGCTGAAAAAGCGTTGGGTAGGGTGGTCCGCGCGGTCCAGGCGTTCCACGATCAGGCTGTATTCATGCCGAATCATATTGCGCAGCCGGCTCTCGCACACAAAGCGGTTGCCCGGCTCCGCACCATAGATGGCGTTGCTGAAGTCCTTGTCGTAGGCGCTCATGGCCTTCGCAATGGTCTGCGATGCCCCGCCGGCACGGAAGAAATGACGCACCGTTTCCTGGCCCACCCCGATCTCCGCGAAGGTGCCGTAGATGTCCGGGTCCTGGTTGATGCGCTTGGCCTTCTGGTTGGCGCTCAACTGCACCCTGTGCTGCTCTGGATTGGTCATGGAACCTTGTCCTCAAGGGAAGGGAGCAAAGTTAGGGCCAAGGCCGAAGCCATGCTACCGGAAATGCACGCGCGGCACAGCTTCTGAACACTGCGCACCTACCCGCTGCCCGGTCACCTATTGCACCACCAACTTTCCGGCAAGCTGCCCGTCCCGGTTTTGAACCTTCAGGAAATAAGTGCCTTTGGCCATGTTGCGCACATCGAAATGATAGGACTCCAATTGGCCTTTCGAGGTGAAGAACCAGGTTTTCAGCGTGGTCCCGGATACGTCATGCAAGGTGACCACGCAGTTGCCCATTTCCTGTGCAAGCTGCAGGTTGAACCGTCCATCGCCGGGATTGGGGCTTATGGTTACAGAGTTGGTGCGCGTGGTGATGGATGGCTCTGCTATGCCGATGGTGCTTGGCGCGTTGCCGTGGGCGATCAAGTATGCGCTTACGCGGTAGTAGGGGTTGTACCCCGCATTGCAGTCCGGGCAGGTCACCCCGGAAACGCAGTCCGGGTTGTTCGGATGGCAGATGTCGGTGTAGCTGGGCTGGAAGATGTAGGCCAGGGTGAGCGGTGTATCGGCAAGTAAGGGCGTGAGGTCGTAGTTGAAGGGCGCGGCGATGCTGCCCGGGCACCAGCCGGCGCGGTTGTACTGCCAGGTGCCAAACTGCGGCGAGCAGCCGTCCGGATTGGGGTTGCACGAGTTCCAGAGGTTTTGGGTAAGGGTGTCCGTGCCGTTCACGTACACGTGGTGGATGGCGTGGAAGAACTCGGCCGCATTGCCCGTATTGTTGTCGCCCCAACCGTGGCCCGTGGTCACCAAGCGCAGGGAGGCGCTTTGAGCAGCACCCGGACTGAGGGTCACGGTGTCCATGGGTTGCAAGTCCGCAGGGTCGCCGAAATTGTAGTTGCCGTGCCACACCCTTTGCACCGTGGAGTACAAGTATTGCGGGGCACCCTGCGCATAGGTGAAGTCCAAGTTCAGCTTCCAGCCGCCGGTGCCCCAGGTTTCAATGTACATGCGGATGTCGGTGTTCCCCTGAAGGATGGAGGCGAAATCGGTGACGTCCAGCCAGTGGTCGCAGGCTACGCCGTAGGGCGTGATGTAGCGGATGATCTCCACCCATTCGCCGTTGGGCGCCTTGGCCTCGATGTAGGCCAGCCGGTCCCAATCATCGCATCCGCCGGCCACATTGGGACAGCTCACGCTGAGGTGCGCGAGGATCTGGTTGTAGGTGCCCACGGATTGCGGTAGCGTGTAGCTGCCTTGGTACCACTGGGACCCAATGGAGCCAAGGTCGATCACCGCATCATCAAAGGTGGCCACCGTTTGGTCCGCACCCGTGTTCACCACATTGGCGGTGAGGGTTTCGGTCGCAGTGTTCCCATTGCTGGCCGTAGCGGTGACAGCAACGGCATGCACCCCGTATGAAGCGGGTGTCCACCACGCTTGCCAGACCCCGTTCACCAACTGGGCGGGTATTTCGGCGCCGTCCACGCTGAACACCACGCTGGTGATGGAATTGAAGTCCGGCTCTTCGATGCTGGCTTCGGCATACAGTGCATACGGGTACAGCGCAGGCATCTCAATGGGGTAGGCATCCGTTAGCTTGGTGGTAACAACGGGATCGTACGTGGACAGGTCCAACACCTCGAAGCTGGTGGTTGCCGAGGCGGGATACCAAACCGCGTCACCGGCCTGTTCGGCCCGCACGGTCACCGTGCCTGCCGTTCCGTCCAGCGTAAGTGTGGAACCCGCGATGGAGGCCGGACCGGACACCACACTGTACGCAAGCGGCAGGCCGGAACCCGCAGTGCCGCTTAGTGTGATGGGTGAAGCGGTGGTGGTTTGGGTGGCGATCGGGCTGATGGTGACGATCTGGTTGTCCTGGCCCGTGGCACCGCATCCCGTGCCGGTGAATTCGCTCACGTCAAATTCAGCGACCATTACGTAAGGCGAGCCGTCGTAGTTGGACAGCATCACCATGCGCACGTAGCGCGCGTCCACGGCACCGAAATGAATCGTGCCGCGTTGCGAAGGCGCATTGGGATCAGCATACGTGAGGTTCCCTGCGGACTGCGGAGTTCCCCAATCCACACCGTCCATGCTCAGGTAAAGTTCATACCCTTTCACCTTGCCGTTGGTGGTTTGGGCGCGCGAAAGCAGGGAAACGCCGTTCACCGCGTGTACCGCGCCCAGGTCGATCTGGATCTCATGCGGAAACGGTGGCGACTGGGCTTGCCATTGGGTATGCCAGAAGGTGAGCGAATCGCCGTCGATGCACTGGATGGCGTGGCCGTTGTCCGGTCCTTCGCCGGTAAGTTCCTCGCTGTCCACGTAAGGAATGGTCCAGCCCGTTTGGGCAATGAATGCCGTATCGCATTGGGCAACGGCACTGGTGCAGGCCAACGTGAGGAGGGCGAAGAGCAGCAGGGGTCTCATGTGGCCAATATATTGAGGCTGCGAAGCGCACCTTGGGCATTTTCAGCCTTGCCTTGGATTTCCGGCTTGTGAGGAGCGTTTCATGCTGCGATACTTTTGCCCGTCCATGGCCTTGCTTGAACGTTTCTACAACGCCCTCTCAGCCCATGATGCCCAGGCCATGGGTGCCTGCTACCATCCGGAGGCACGCTTCAGTGATCCCGTGTTCCCCGACTTGGATGCGGAAGGGGTGCGGGCCATGTGGGCCATGTTGCTGGGCAGCGGGACGGACTTGCGTATTTCCTTTCAGGTGATCCAGGAAGACACCGCAGGTGGAGCGTGTGTTTGCCATGCCTGGTACACGTTTACCTCCACGGGCCGCGCGGTACACAATGTGCTGCACAGCACGTTCGAGCTTCGTGACGGCCTGATCTTCCGCCAGCACGACCGGTTCAACTTTTGGCGCTGGTCGCGGCAGGCGCTGGGCTGGCGCGGCCTGTTGCTGGGATGGACACCGCTGGTGCGGAACAAGGTGCGGGCCACGGCGGCGGCGCGGCTGGCAAAGTCGATGCGGCGCTGAAATTCGGTCAAAGGCCCACTTTCTCCAGCCCCTTGATGCCCGGATCACCGAACCGGATGCCCAAGGCGAACCGGATAAAGCCATAGTTCGTGCTCAGGTTCAAATGCTCCGCAATGGGCGTGGTGCTGTAATAATAGGCCATGGTCAGCGCCGTGTACCAGCGGTTGCCGCTGTATCCGACGCCCAGCTTGAATTCAGAGACGACCCCTGCACCGGATCCCTCCAACTCGGTTGCGCCGCCCACGCCTATGCGCTGGTGTACATAGCCCAAGCCCGGCATCCACGAAGCGGTGATGAAGCCTTTGTGCCAAAAAGCGAAGGTGTGCGTGTAGCCGATGGTGAAGGCTGCCACGGTGCGGTCCAATTGCCTGAACCCGCTGGCGAGCTGGAAGGTGTCCACCAGGGCTTGGCTCAGCAGGGAGCTGTCGCCCGCCACGGTGGTGAGCCAGCCGGAAAGACCGACAACAAAAGTGCCCGCGCTCTTCTTCTGGCGCTCCACTTGGAACAGCGCGGCATTTTGGCTGAAGCGCCGTTTACCGCTCAACGCATAATTCACTGAAAGCACATAGCTCTTGCTGGAAATGTCGGGGCGGGTGACAGGGGCGTCGCCTTCCTTCCAGCCCTCGGTCCAGCGGGCGGGGTTTTGCAAGTAGTAGCCGGTGGTGTTGTTCCAGAACCCCCGCGCCCACAGTTTCCGCCCGGTGTAGCCCAGGCCAAACCCGCGCGATCTGCTTTTGCCCAGCGCCGGATCGTAGTCGTCAAAGGCCGGAACATTGAACGTGGCTTCGGCGCTGAGCCACTTGAAGTTTATTCCCACGCCATATTGTTCCGTGGTGTTGGCGGAAAAGGAAAGGTCATCCCCCTCGTCCTGCTCAATGTCCACGTCCACGGATTGGTACCTCACCAGGAGCGAAAGCGTGAGGTTGCTCCGGTAGCTGGCAATGTAGGTGGTGTCATGGTCCGGCGGGGCATTGGGGTCGCCGTTGAGCATCCGCCGCACTTTATCGCCAAATTGGGCATGGGCATGCAGCGCAAGGCCACAAATCACCAGGAAGACAAGGAGGCGGTGGATCGGACGGCTGCGCATGGTATTTCCGTTCGGATGTCCGAAAAATAGTGCGGCTCAGTGTCCGGTACGCTGCTTCAGGGCCGATTTGGCCACGCGCTTCACGGTAACGTACCAATTGCGATCGGCTTCCAGCATTGCCGTGCGCGCTTTTAATCCGTGTGCCGGCGACGACCATTCATCGCTGATGGGGACCGTGCGTGATTCACCGTTCACCAATATGCCCGTGGGCATTGCGAAACCCGGAACGCATCCGGAATAGCGCACGTACAGCTTGTGGCCTTTTATGGTCCATTGCAGCTCTGGCACTTGCACCGTGCGCAGGTATTGGTCGAACACATTTGAAAGGTCACGGCCGCTGAAACGGCTGATGAAGGTCTCCACTTCCGTACCGGTTACTATCTGGTGCCGGTAATGCAGGTTCAATTCGCGTAACATGGCCTTGAACAGGCTGTCATTCGCCATGATGTGGCGGATGGTGTGCAGCATGTTCGCGCCCTTGTAATACATGTCCGTGCTGCCTTCCCGATTCACCCCATAGGGGCCCTGCACGGGCATGTCGTTCCGGATGTTCCTGCGCAGGCCGATTACGTAATCCTCACCGGCGGCCTTGCCGAAGCGGCATTCCGTGTAGATTGCTTCCGCATAGTCGGCGAAGGCTTCATGCACCCACATGTCGGCTATGTCCGCCGTGGTGATGCTGTTGCCCCACCATTCATGGGCGCTCTCATGGATGATGATGTAATCCCATTTCAGGCCCCAGCCCGTGCTGCTCAGGTCCTTGCCGGCGTAGCCCATGCGGAAGTTGTTCCCGTATGCGATCGCACTTTGGTGCTCCATCCCCAGGAAGGGATCTTCCACCAGTTTGTACCCGTCCTTGTAAAACGGGTAGGGGCCGAACCAGTCCTCAAAGCAGGCAAGCATCTTGGGCACTTCCGTGAAGTGCTCCCGCGCCTTGTCCTCGTTGCCTTTTAGCACCCAATAGTCCAGGTCCAAGGGCCCGTCAAGTCCGGCATACGCATCGTGGATGTGCTCGTATTTGCCGATGCTTGGCACCAGGTCATAGTTGTTGATGGGGTTCACCACAGCCCAGTTCCAGGTGCTGGTGCCGTCTGCATTGTGCACCACGCTGCGCAAGCGCCCGTTGCCCACGGCCTGCAGGCTGTCCGGTGCGGTGATGTGCAGTGCGGCGCTGTCCGGTTCATCGCTTTGGGTGTCCTTGCACGGGTACCACACACTGGCCCCCAAGCCTTGGCAAGCCACGCTCATCCATGGATTGCCCGCCGGATCCCGCGCCCACACCCAACCGCCGTCCCAGGGCGGATCGTGTGCTTCGCGCGGAGTTCCCCGGTAGGTGATGGCAAGCACAGCTAACTGACCCGGCTGCATGGCCTGCGGCAGTTCCACCCATACCACGTTGCCGTCCCGCGTGTAGTGCAGGTCGGCTTCGCCGGACAGGGATACCGACTGCACTTCCAGCGGTTGCTGCAGATCGATCTGCAGGCGTTGCCCGCTTTGCACCGCGCGGAAAGTGATGTGGGTGCTCCCCGCGATGGACTTGGTTTGGAAATCGGGCCGTACGGAAACGTCATAGTGCGTCACATCCCACCAAGTGCGAAAGGGGCCAATGCTTCCCCGAAGGCTGTCGGCAGGGGTGAAGCCGCCGACATGCTTCAGCGGTTGCGCTGAAACGGCCATCCCCACGTTCTGCAGGGCGAGCAGGAGGAGGATGAGCCGCATGTGGCCAAATGTAGGTTCCGGGATTTTCAACGGGCCGTGCTTCACAGGGCTTTTGGGTCTTATCCATGCGCCTGGCGGCGCATTCACACACTGTCTTGAACCACGGACCTGCCGGCCGGCAGGCGGGTCCACACGGATGAACACGGACAGGGAAGGTTGTTTTGCTTGGTAGGTGGGTCCGTGATCCGTGTTCATCCGTGTCCATCTGTGGTTTGAATACTATTGGAAGCCGCGCCCGCAGGGCGCGTTAGACCCGCTGGCCCTGGCCGTGCTTCAACCACATGGAGGCCAAGGCCATCCGCGATCGCCACTTTGTGGTTTCAGTAAAAATCCCGACATTTGCCGACCCTTAACGAAAAGGGACCTAAAAAACAACGCGACATGCCGACCCGCATCCGCCTTCAGAGGAAAGGCAAGAAAGGCAGGCCCTACTACCACTTGGTGGTGGCCGATCAGCGCTCCCCGCGCGATGGAAAGTACATTGAACGCATCGGGGCTTATGACCCGAACCGCAACCCCGCACTGGTGGAAGTGGACAGCAATAAGGCCTTGGACTGGCTCCAAAAGGGCGCACAGCCCAGCGATACCGCCCGTGCGATCCTGAGCTACACCGGCGTGGTGTACAGGAACCACCTGCAGAACGGCGTCAAGAAAGGCGCATTCGACCAGGCCGAGGCCGACCGCCGGTTTGAAGCTTGGATGGGCGAGAAAAAGAACAAGGTGGAGTCCAAACGCACCAATGTGGCCGATAGCGCGAGCAAGGCCTACAAGGACCGCGTAGCTGCCGAGACCAAGAAAGCCCAGGACATGGCCGCCGCGCTCACTGCGAAGCTGGCTGCTGCCGCTGCCCCCCCCGTTGCCGAAGAAGCGGCCGGAGAAGCTGCCCCTGCTGAAGGTGCAGGGCCGGAGCAGGCCTGAACTTGAGATTGACCCGAAAAGCCCGGAACTGCACGGTTCCGGGCTTTTTGCTTTCGCGCCGGAACGGATGCGCCGTTTATCTTTCACGCCAATACATGGAAGCGGGATCATTGCGCCATTTGGGGCGGTTGGGCAAGCCCTGGGGCCACCGGGGCGAGCTTACGTTCCAGTTGGAGCAGGCCGACTTCGGTGAGGTGCTCGCTTTTGGCGTGCTCTTCGTGGAAGTGGACGGCCTGCAAGTGCCGTTCCATGTGAGCCATGTGCGGGAACATCCCCGTGTGGGCGCAGTGGTAAAGTTCGAGGACTTCAATGACCCCGGAAGTGCCTCTTTTCTGGTGAACCGCGAGGTCTTTGCGCCACCGGGGCATGAGGCCACTTTGGCCGATGAGGAGGAAGAAGAAGAGGATGACCTGGACCCGGAAGACTTCATCGGAATGACCGTGCTTGACGAAGAACACGGTGAACTGGGCCTCATTGTGGGCACTGAAGGCACCGAGGATAATCCGGTGATGGTGGTGCAAAGCGGCGACCATGAGATCTTGATCCCCATGGTGGATGATATGATCATAGGGGTCGACATGGAGAGCGGTAGCCTGGTGGTGCGTACTCCTCCCGGCCTGGTGGATTTGTACCGCAACCTCTAAGAACCGGTTTGGGCGTTATGCCGAACGATCATTTCCGGTTCAAGCAGTTCTCCGTCCGGCAGGACCGCTGCGCCATGAAGGTGAGCACGGACGGCGTGCTGCTGGGCGCTTGGGCCTGCACCGGGCCGGCCAGCCGGATCCTGGACGTTGGCACGGGCACGGGTGTGCTGGCCCTGATCGCCGCGCAGCGCTGCCCGCAGGCGCTCATCGATGCAGTGGAGGTGGATGCGCAAGCTGCGGCGCAGGCCCGGGAGAATGTGGCCTCCAGCCCCTGGCCGGGACGCATCGGCATACATACGGCGGACATCCGCCAATGGACTTCCGGCGAACGGTATGACCTGGTGTTGTGCAATCCTCCATTCCACAAGGGCCACCGCCCCCCGGTGAATGAGCGAATGGCCAAGGCCAAGCATGAAGGAACGTTGGGCCTTCCGGAGCTGCTCGCTGCAATGGAGCGGCTAAGCGCCTTGAACGGCAGGGCTGCCATGATCCTGCCATTTGAGCGATTGGAGGAGCTTGCAGCACTTTCAGGCGCACGTGGTTTTTCAATCGCCCGGCTGTGCACGGTCCAGCACCTGGCGGGCAAGTCGCCCAAGCGGGCCTTGGTGGAGCTGCGGCATGGTCCTGCTTGTGCGGCCAAACAGGAAACAATGGTGGTGCAGCTTTCGAACGGTGCATTCAGCCCGGTATACAGGGCGCTGCTCGCGGACCTGGAGCTTCACTTTTGAAGCTCCAACTCCTGCTCTTCGAATGCCACGCCCAACGTGGCCAATTCATCGAGTATCGGGTTGTACAGTTCCGGCTTCACCGGAAGCAGCACGCCGCGCTGCGCGATCTTCCCGTTCAGCAGCAACTTGGCGCCGATGGCCATGGGCAGGCCCACAGTGCGAGCCATGGCGGTGTGTACGGTGTCTTCGCCCGTCACCGCCAGCGAGGCATGGATCTCCTTGACGGAGTTTCCTTCCTGAAAGCGGAAGCGGTGCCACATCACCAGCAGGTCTTTGTCGCCGGGCTGCAATTTCCATTTCTCCTCCATCAGCAATTGCAGCGTGGCGGCCGGAGAAAGGCCCGCTTGCCCGATGGTACCCTTGCCGAACAGGCCGAGCCATTCCAATTTGGCGACCTCCGGCCCTTGGGGATCCAATGCCAAGGCTTGCGCCACGCCCGCGCGCACATCGCCTTGGGCCGATTCCGGCAGGAATGAGCGTGTGAACTCGGACCATGTGGCTTCCTTGGGCAGTTCCATCGCAAAGCCGTCCTCGGTGCATCCCAGTTGCACCAGCGCATCCCAGGCCGCGCAGTAGCCATCCTTGCGCAAGGTGCCGCGCTTCATGGTGGGGATGCCGGCGATGCCGTAGATCTCCCGGTATTTCAGCGAGTCGCGGTTGGCGTAGCCTTCGTAGGCCCCGAGTGCAGGAATTTCCACGCGCACCGTGCGGCGGAACAGTTTATGGTAGGGGATGTACTTGATGCGGCCTTCGTGGATGTACCGCGCTGCGGGACCTTGGCCCGCGAGCACCACGTTGCGCGGGTTCCAACTGAACTTGTAGCCCCAGGGGTTGTCGTCGCTTTCCGGCGCCACCAGGCCGCCGCAGTAGCTCTCAAAGGCTTCCAGGCGCGCCCCCTTCGCATGCAGCCCGTCAATGATGCGCATGGCGCTCATGTGGTCGATGCCGGGGTCCACGCCCATTTCGTTGAGTACGATCAGCCCCGCCTGCTTGAATTCCGCGTCCAGCGGCCACAAAGCTTCAGGCACGTAGCTGGGCGTGATCACATGCTTCTTCAGCCGCAGGCAATCCTTCAGCACGTCCATGTGCATCACGTG
>JAFDZY010000052.1 GCA_018266685.1 Bacteroidota bacterium | reverse complement strand
GATCGGCCACGGCGGCAACCTGCTGCTGGATATCGGCCCCAAGGAGGACGGTACCATCCCGCCCGGCCAGGTGATGCTGCTGGAGGAGATCGGCCAGTGGACCGGCGCGCACGCCGAAGCGATCTACGGCACCATGGCCGGGCTGCCCAACGGCCACTTCTACGGGCCTACCACACTGAGCAAGGACAGCACCACGCTCTACCTCTTCCTGCCCGGCGGCACCGGAGGCAGCGCACTGATCAAGGGTTTGGATAACAAGATCCTTTCTGCGGAAGTGGTGGGCAAGCCGATCGCACTCACGCACCGCGTAGTGGGCAAGATCAGCTGGAGCAAGGTGCCGGGGCTGGTCTTTGTGGATGTGCCGGAAGAAGCCGCCGATCCGTGGATGACCGTGCTGAAACTGAAGCTGGACGGACCGGTGAAGCTGTACCGCGGGCAGGGCGGGTTCAATTGAACGATGACGTGGGGGATGATGAACATGTTGGCTTGCTTGAACGCATGGGCACGGTGAATGTGCGACCACCTTCGGGGTCGGATGAAGGGACATGGATGCAGGTCTACGCTGTGCGACGCCTTTCAGGGTCGCCAAGCAGATCAAGGTTTATCGCACCTTGCGGCATGGTGAAGTACAGTGGTCATGGTTATTGAAAGCATGATCGATCGCAAGGTGAATCACCCGCTGACCCCAACGGGGTCACACAGCGTAGCATTGGGTTTCCGCCGGTATTCGACCCGCCGTATGGCGGGTGTCGCACAAAAGCAAGGCCCATCGACATTTCGCATGCCATTTCGCCGCCTGCTCACCGGTATCGTTTGTTGCTTGCCGATAGTGCTGTTTGCCCAACCGGCGCTGGTTCCATGGCCAACCGCAATCGAGTTGAAAGAGGGCATTTTCCCCCTGAAGCAGGTCAGTGTGATCGAAGGCGAAGGCGCACAAGGGTGGGGGAGGATGTTGCGATCGGACCTTGTAGCGAATGATGCATTGGCCCGCAACCAGGACGAGATCCTTCACAGCGTGCGATTCCAGCGCGATACCGCGCAAGGTGAAAAAGGCTATGCGATCACGGTGGAGAGGGATAGGGTCACCATTGATGCGGCTACGCGGCAAGGCGCCCTCAACGCCACGCAAACGCTGCGGCAATTGGCCACAAAGGACAGCACCGGCACTAGGCACTGGCCATGCGTGCGCATCCAGGATGCTCCGGCGTTCGCGTGGCGCGGCACCATGCTCGACGTGAGCCGCCATTTCTACCCGGTGGATTTCCTGAAGCGCTACATAGATGTGTTGGCGTCGCTGAAGATGAACATCTTCCATTGGCACCTCACCGACGACCAGGGCTGGCGCGTGGAGGTGAAGAAGTATCCCAGGCTCACCGAGGTGGGTGCTTGGCGCACCGAAGCGGACGGCTCACGCTATGGTGGTTTCTACACGCAACAGGAGGTGAAGGAGGTGGTGGCCTATGCGGAAGCGCGCGGCATCACCGTGGTGCCGGAGATCGAGTTTCCGGGACATTGCACGGCGGCCATCGCGGCGTATCCGTGGTTGGGATGCCGGCAGGATACCATCGCCGTGGCCACCACGTGGGGCGTGTTCCACGATGTGTATTGCGTGGGCCGCGAAAGCACCTGGACCTTCTTTCAAAACGTGTTGGACGAACTGATTCCGTTGTTCCCCTCACCGTGGTTCCACATCGGTGGCGATGAAGTGCCGAAGGACCGCTGGCAAGCCTGCCCCGACTGCCAAGCGCGAATGAAGAAGGAGGGGCTGGCGGATGAACACGGCATGCAGGCGTGGGCAGTACAGCGCTTGCAGAAGTACCTGGCGAAGCAGGGCAAGCGCATGATCGGCTGGGACGAAGTGCTGGAAGGCGGGCTGGACAGCACGGCCATCGTGGAGGTGTGGCGCGGCGATGACGAAGCGCGCAAGGCACGCGCCAACGGCAATGCCATGATCCGCACCATCTATTTCGATGCTTCACCGGCGAACCTCACGCTGGACAAGGTGAAGGCCTTCGATCCGCGTGTGGACGGTGATGCGCGCGGCATCCTCGGCGCGGAGTGCCCGGTGTGGAGCGAGCGCATCGATCCGCGCAGCATCGGCTGGTACGTGTTTCCGCGCATTCAGGTCTTCGCCGAGCGGATGTGGAGCGGGGAAGTCCATGATGGCATTGATGCACGCATCGCCCCGCACATCGCACGCTTGGAGCACGAAGGCTGGATCACCGCCACGGCAGACAAGGACCTCTTCCGAAGCGCAGTGCGGTTCGATCCCGGCACGCGCACTTGGCGGGCCACGGCGGCATGCGGCAGGCCGGACATGCAGGTGCAATGGGCCATGGGCAAGGACTCCGGCGTTTTTGTGGATTCGCTTGTGGTGCAGCAGACCGGCACGCTCCGGCTCACCCCGGTGTGGAACGGGAATGCAGTGCAGGATCCCACCGTCATCACCATCACCCCAAACAAGGCGCTGGGCGCGAAGCAGGAGGTGTCACCGCTTCCTTCCGAGAAATATGGGCGCGATCCCTTGCAGGGCCTCACCGATGGCCTGCTTGGCACCGCCAGTTACGGCGATGGCCTGTGGCAAGGCTGGCAAGGCGTGGACCCCGTTGTCATCATCGACCTGGACAGCGTGCGCACCATCCGTGAACTGAGCATCCGCTGCCTGCAACAGGTGCCTGCATGGATCGTGCTGCCAACGTCCATCAGCTTCGAGACCTCACCGGACGGCAAGGCATGGACAATGCTCGCCACGGCTACCCACCAGGTGCCGATCGAAGAGGCCGGGCCGCTGGTGCATGACTTCATCGCGCATGCACGAACGCCGATCAAGGCGCGCTACGTGCGGGCGGTGCTGCACAACAGCGGCAAGCTCCCTGCATGGCACCTCGGCGCGGGCGGCGACTCATGGATCTTCGCAGACGAGGTGATCGTACGGTGAATGGTCCAACCGCCAGAGCATGGTGAAGCCCGATGCATTCAAATTGAAGCCTCGCGTTCTCTGTGTCCTCTGTGCCTCTGTGGTGAATGAACTACCTCACCACTACTTCATCACAGAACAACCAGCAATCCCCCTTGCTCCCGTGGAAGGCAGGCAACGGCCCCAGGTTCTGCGCGGTGACGCGCACGTAGCGGGCCGAGCGGGCATGCCCCTGCACGGTGACCTCGCGGATGTTCGGCGGGCCTTCTTGCTGCTTCAGGGGAATGTCCTGTTTCCCCAATGTCGTCCAGCGTTTCCCATCCATTGAGGTCTCCGCCTGCACAGATGAAGGCAGGAAGATCCAGCTGGCCTGGTCCTCCAGAAAGCCCATGCCCACGGAGGAAACGTGTTGTGCGGTGCCGAGGTCGATCACCGCCACCAGGTCCTGTCCGCTCCAGCCTTGCCACGCGAACTGGTAATTGGTGGTCGCGCGAAAACCGTCGATCAAGGCATTGGGGGAGCCGCCGGTGTACTTCGCGGCGGGTGGTGTGGTGAAGCTGATCTTCTTGCCCACCGCCAGGTCGTTCACCACGCCGTTGCGCAGGTAGGCACTGAACTGCGCCTGGTATTCATCGGGCGTGAGGCGCGTTTCGTGCAGCAGGATGTTGCCGTGGCGCTTGGCGCGCACCGTGAACGTGTCTAACAGCGCGGTGTAATAGGGCTTTGCTTTCCATTGTCCGTGGGCGTCTTTCTCAAAGAGGCCGTTCGACGTGCCGGGCAGCGCGCGGGCGATCTCCAACTCCGCGTACATCAGCGGGAGCTGTGCAGCTTCCACGCGCCATTGGTATTCGGGGTCTTCATCCATCGCAGCCGCTTCGGCGCTGGTCAGGAGCGTCTTGTAGCGCGCCAGGTTCGCCGGGCTCAGGTAGCCGTTCTTGTGCGCCTGCGGATGCTCGTACAGCGTGAGCGGCAGCCCGCTTTGGTCCAGCTCGTGTTCCATCAGCCGCGTGTACGCATCGATGTACGGACCGGCCGCTGGTCCATAGAAGGTGTTCATGAAGGACGTGCGCAGCGAATCCACGTTCAGGTCGAGGTTCCAGAGCAGGTCGGCCAGCAGCGTGGCGCGGAACTCGGGCATTTCACCCCCCGGACCGGAGAGGCCCTGCTCAAAAACCATCGGCACGCCCGCGTCGCGGAACAACTGGATGTTAGGCTGCAGCACCTTCCAATTCGGGAATGGCGCCAGCAGGTGCCAGAAGTTGATCACATAGTCCCACACGATGATGTTGTGCGTGAGCTTCGACCACGCGTACAGGTCGGCCGTGAACGAACCGGGCCCTTCACGCGAAGCGATGGGCTTGCTGCGGTCCTCTTCGATGCTGCACAGCATGATGTTCACGTTGGGCCTGGGCTTGGTGAGCTTCGGTGCGGTGCGACTGTACTGGTAGGCCAGTGTGCTGATCACCTTGTCCGGAAAGCTGTCCGCCACCTGGTTCACGAAGCGGAGGATGCTGCCGCTGTGCGTGCCCTCGAGGCTGTCGGTGCGGCTGCACCGTGCGCATTGGCAATAGTTGAAGTTGTCCAACTGGCTCACGCTCCAGTAGGTGGCGTTCGGCTTGTGCTTCATCATGGCGCGCAGGCTGTCCACGGTGATGCGCAGCACCGCTTGGTTGCTGAAGCAGACCTGGTCGGGAATGCGGATGCCGTTGCGCTCGGCGAAGTATTCCGGGTGCGCATCGATCAGGCTCGCAGGCACGAAGCGGTGCATGGTGTGTACCCACAGGCCCCAGTCGGGATCCACGCCATCGAAGCCGGGCGTCACCTTGCGCACGTGGTGCTGCGCGGCCCAGGCGCTGTCCGTGGCGGGGGAGTAGTACACCATGCGGAAGGTGAAGGGGGAAGAGGGCGCATGGGTGCACGAGGAGAAGATGAGCACGGCGATCGCCGCAAGAAGCATGGAGGATGTGAAGCGCATCGTAGGCCAAGGATACGACGGGCAGCGGTGGTGGTGGCCGAGGATCCCGTGTCTGTCCACCCAAGGCCAGTTACAATGTGAGCTTGACCACCGCCATGCCGTTGGTCTCTACGTGCTGCCAGGACTCCAGGCCTTCGATCTCCAACCTTCCCTTGTCGATCCTTGCACGCAGCTTCCGCCCAGAACCCAACAGCGTGGCTTTCGGCAATCGCTCTCCTTTCCACGCGATCGACCACGGCACATCACCGGCCTCGCCGAACAGGTAGATCGCCTGGCCGTCCTTGCTGCGCGTGCAGCCGATGGCGCCCTGTACATCCAAGTCGGCCGCGCGTGTGCCGTAGACCGCCTCACCGTTCACCTTCAGCCATGCGCCCACCTCGCGCAAACGCACGTAGGCTGTTGAGTCGAACTCTCCATCGGGCCGTGGGCCGATGTTCAGCAGCAGGCTGCCCCCGCGCGTGACCACCTGCGCAAGCGTGCGGACGATCTCGTCCGTGCTTTTGTACCGTTCGTTCGGCACCCAGCTCCAACTGGTGCCCATGGGCATGCAGGTTTCCCACGGCACGCCGGGGTCTTTCTCCGGCACATGGCCTTCGGGCGTCACATAGTTCTCGTATTCGCCGCCCACGGTGCGGTCCACCACCAGCAGACCGGGCTGGTGCCTGCGCGCCATGGCCGCGATCTTCGGCATGTCGATGTCCTGCACCACGGGGATCGCCTTCTGCCAGTCCACGGTGGGGTCCACGGTGTTCGCCGGGCGCACCTGGCCGCCGTCCAACCACAGGATGTCGATGGGGCCGTAGCCCGTCATCAGCTCCTGGATCTGTCCGTAGGTGAAGTCCTTGAACTGTTGCCAGCGTTCGGGATATTTCGAAGGCAGGTAGTTCACGTTGCGGTCCTTCGGCGGGAAGTAGGGCCACCAGTAGTACGGGCAGTGCCAGTCAGGCTTGCTGAAGTAGGCGCCGGTCCACAGGCTTTCCTGGCGGAACGCATCGAAGACGTACTTCGCGATGTTGGCACGCGGATCGGTATGGAAGGGGCACTTCGCATCGGTGACGCGGTAGTCGGTGAGCTTGGTGTCGAACATGCAGAAACCGTCGTGGTGCTTGGTGGTGAACACCACGTACTTCATCCCGGCGTCCTTCGCGGCGCGCGCCCATTCGGAGGGATCGAACAGCGTTGGGTTGAAGGTGTGCTGCAGGTTTTCATAGTTGCGCACATACTCGAAGTACGTTTTGCCGTGCGCGCTGTCGCGCCTGCACCACGGCTCATCTTCCGGGCAGATGCTCCAGCTTTCCACCACGCCCCATTGGCTGTATGGTCCCCAGTGCATCAGCAGGCCGAACTTCAGGTCCTGCCACTGGGCCAGCTTTTCCTTTACCAGCGGATCGCTGGGCGGGATGTATGGTGCTTGGGCCATCGCGGAACCGGAAAGGCAGGCGATCATCATTCGTACCGCCCATTCCCAAGTTTCCCGCATCATCTGGTCGTCTGATTGTCTGATCACTTCCTTGGATCGTACATGTATTCAGCCACTGCTAGATTCAGGTCCTTAGGCCGTTCAGTACGCGCCAACCCGCTTCTGAACGCTTCTTCAGCCACCGCCACCGCCACGGCCTTGGACAACTCCCGGATCCCGGTAAGCCGCGGGTACAGCGAGCCTTTCTCCAGGTCTTCCGCCTGAACGCAACGCGCCAAAGTGCGCGTGGCGGCCAGGAACATCGCGTCGGTGATGATCCGCGTGTTCGCCACCAATGCCCCAAGCCCGATGCCCGGATAGATGTAGGCGTTGTTGCCCTGTCCCGGGCGGAACTCCCGGCTTTCGTACTGCACCTTGCCGAACGGGCTTCCGCTGGTGAACACTGCCTGCCCCTTGCTCCAGGTGTAGGCCTGTTCCGCCGTGCATTCCGCGCGGGACGTGGGGTTGCTCAGGGCGAAGATCACCGGGCGCACGTTCATTGCGCTCATTTTTTCGATCACGGCCTGGTCAAAAGTGCCGGGCGATCCAGTGGCGCCGATCAATACGTTGGGCCTGATGTTGTCCAACGCTTCCATGAAGCCCATCTGTGCATGCTTGTGTGCGTAGCGCAGGTTGTGCGGTTTCACCCGGTCCCGCCCTTCCACGATCAAGCCTTTGCTGTCCAGGAACCAGAGGCGTTGCCGTGCTTCCTGTTCGCTGAGCCCTTCCGCCATAAAGGCAGGCACCAGCAGGTCCGCAATGCCGGTGGCGGCGGAACCGGCACCAAGGAACATGATCCGCAGGTCCTTGAAGGCCGTGCCGGTGATGCGCGTGGAAGCTTGGATGCCCGCCACCGCCACCGCTGCCGTGCCTTGGATGTCGTCGTTGAAACAGAGCACTTGTCCGCGGTACTTCTCCAAGAAGGTGTATGCATTCGCCGTGGAGAAATCCTCGAACTGGATCAGTGCATTTGGAAATTTGTGCTGCACGGCCTCCACGAATTCATCCACCAGTTCCAGGTAATCGCTGCCCTCTAGCCGGAATTTCGGCCAGCCCAAGTAGAATGGGTCGTCCAGCAGTTCCTGGTTGTTGGTGCCCACGTCCAGCATAACGGGCAGGCACTGGTGCGGCGGGATTCCCGCCGTGGCGGTGTATAGCGCCAGCTTTCCGATGGGGATGCCCATGCCGTTGGCGCCCAGGTCGCCCAGGCCCAGGATGCGCTGCCCGTCGGTTACCACGATCACGCGTACGTCCTGCTCCGGCCAATGGTCCATGATTTTTCGGATGCTGCCCTTGTCTTCCGGCGTGATGTAAAAGCCTTTGGTCTGCCGGAAAATGTGCGAGAATTCCTTGCAGGCCTGCCCCACGGTGGGGGTGTAGATCAGCGGCATGATCTCCTCGATGTGCTGCACCACCACGGTGTAGAACAGCCGTTCGTTGCGGTCCTGGAGGGCGTTCAATAGAATGTACCGTTCCAGGTCGCTTTCCTTGCGGCGAAGGCTTTGCATCACGCGGTCCACCTGCTGCTGCAAGCTGGCCACCGCGTAGGGCAGCAGGCCGCGCAAGCCCATGGCTTCACGTTCGGCACGGGTAAAGCCCACGCCGTGGTTCAGCGTGCCGTTGCGCAATACATCGACGCCCTTTTTCATGATTTTGGCAAAGGCGGCCAAGGTAGGGGGCGAAGGCGAGCGGCGAAAGCCTTCTTGACCTTGTGTCCTGTACTCTTTCCCTGTTACTTTCGATCTCCATCCACCAATTCCCCTCACCATGATCCCCTTGCTCGTGCTCCTTGGCCTGGTTGTGCTGTTGGCCTTCTACGGCATCGCCATCTACAACAAGCTCGTGAAGCTGAAGAACCTCGTGGGCGAGGCCTGGAGCGGCATTGATGTGCAGTTGAAGAAGCGCTACGACCTGATCCCCAACCTAGTGGAGACGGTGAAGGGCTATGCCGCCCATGAGAAAGAGACCTTTGAGAACGTGACCCGCGCACGGGCTGCGGCGCAGCAGGCCACCACCGTGGAAGGCCAGCAGGCCGCGGAGAAACAGCTGAACGGTGCATTGATGAACCTGCTCGCCGTGGCCGAACGCTACCCGGACCTGAAGGCGAACGCCAACTTCCTGGCGTTGCAGGCACAGTTGACAGCCATCGAAGGTGACCTCGAAAAGGCACGGCGCTATTACAACGGCAACGTGCGCGAGCAGAACACGTTGATCGAGAGCTTCCCAAGCAACATCATCGCCAATATGTTCAGCTTCGCGAAGTCGGTGTTCTTCGAGCTGGAGAGCCCGGCGGAAAAGCAGGTGCCAACGGTAAAATTCTCCTGATGCGCCGCTGGATCCTGCTGCTTGCACTGGTCGCTGCGGGTTATGCACGCGGCCAGTCGGAAAAGATCAACTCCTTCCACACCGACCTCACCGTGGCGCCGGACGGGCAGCTCACGGTGACTGAGGAGATCAACATCCATGCGGAAGGCGTGGAGTTCAAGCGCGGCATCGTACGCCGCCTTCCGCTGCAGTTCAAAGACCACAACGGCAAGCAGCACCGGGTGAAATACCTGCTGTCCGCAGTTGAAATGAACGGTGTGGGATCGCCCTACCACACCGAAACCGAAGGCGATGACTTCGTGCTCTACGTGGGCGAAAAGGACACCTACCTGGATCCCGGTGATTACGCTTACAGCATCACGTACACCACCAAGGGCCAGGTGGGTTTCTTCCCGGACTTCGATGAGATCTATTGGAACGTGAACGGCAACGGCTGGAACTTCGGAGTGGACAGCATTTCCGCGCTGATCCACCTGCCGCAAGCAGCAAAAGTGAAGCAAACAGCCTGCTACACGGGGATCATGGGATCCACCGAGCAATCGTGCTCCGATTCCATCATCAACCCGCAAACGGTGGCTTTCCGGGGGCGCGCACTGGGTTCATACGAAGGCCTTACCGTGGCTGTTGGCTTCCAGAAAGGCGTGGTGACCGAGCCGCCGCCGCCCACCTTCTTCGAGCGCTATGCCGTGCCGCTCATGGGCGGCCTCGTCTCGCTGCTGTTGCTGCTCTACTATTTCATCACCTGGTTCCGTTTCGGCCGCGATCCCGAAATGCCCACCGTGATCCCGCTCTTCGAGCCACCGGATGGACTTTCGCCGGCCTCGGTGGGCGCGGTGATG
>JAFDZY010000051.1 GCA_018266685.1 Bacteroidota bacterium | reverse complement strand
CCAAGCGCAGGCTGCCACCGCCGTGCTCATGCGGGTAGTAGGGCACGCAGGCCGGTCCGTCATTGTCCAGGATCCTGCGCTGGCACGTGCTGTCACTGTGGCTGGTGATGCTTTCCGCCTTGGGCACCTGGATCTCGATCACGGTGGATCCGGCCACGTGGTGCAGCACCACTTCCACTTCCAGTGCAGGCATGGTCATGTTGCGCACCAAGGCCCGCAACTTGTCCGGGTCCGTGCGGTCTCCGTGCCGGGGCTTTGCGCCCGTGATGCTGCCGTCCTTTTCCACGCCCACCAGCAGGGTGCCCCCGGCACCATTGGCCAGGCACACGCACACCAAGGCCAGCTCCCGGTCACCGAGCGGTTTGCGCCCTTCCCCCTTGAACTCCACCGTGAGCATTTCGCCTCCGGTGATCAACGCCATCAATTCCAGCTCGTTCATCGTTTCCCGCGCATGGTTCTGCACGCAATGTGCCCATTTTGCACATTGCCGCCCGTTATCGGCTTGCCGGTGCCGGCAAAGTGATTAAGCGGTTCCCACCCACCTCTGTCGCGAGCGTCCACGCTCGTGACCCGCAGGACCATTTTGCCGGCTCCGGCAAAATGGTTTCCGGGCTCATTACCAGACTCTTTACAAGCCTCCTGTGCGCGGGTGATGGCCTGGGCGAAGCGCCGCCACTGATCGTAGCCCAGCAGGGGTTGCAGGTCGCGGGCGCTCCAGTATTCCGCGCCGTGCTCATTCACCTGTTTCAGGTGCTCAAACCCATTGGCGCCTGTTGTGGAAGGCTTGTTCATGGCTTGCGCTTTTTGGTGGTGGCCTTCCGCGCCTTGGGCTTGGCATGCTCAAAGGCCAGTTGCCCTTGCACCGGCTCCGGTGCGGCTTGCGCGGCCACCGGCAGATTCTCCACGTTCAGGCTGTAGTCGTCGTGGTTCCATTCGCAGCGCTTCAGCACGGCCATGGGGATCTTTTTCACCGTCAGGTTGGGCCAGCGCTCGGCCTTGCCCCGGAAGGCGGTACACAGCACCAGCAGGCTGCGCTGCGGCCCCACCTCGTCGCTGAGGTATTGCAGCTGCTCGGCGGTGAGGTGCTGCGTGGTCACGTAGATGAAGTCGCGCTCGGTGCTGTGGCCGTGCATCCAGTAGTGTTCGGTGCTGGGCGCGTAGGCAAAGCCCTCCAGCTTGCAGGCGGCCTCGGCCAGCATGGCGGCGTTGTACTGCTTGCTGATCACCCAGTTGCCCCATTTGTCCTGCTGCAGCAGGCTGGGCGCCAATTTGTAGTAGCGAAACCCGCCGCCGCCTTTCCAATTCACGGCCTTGCTGATGCCGCCTTGGTCCGTGCCGTCCACTACCTTTTGCAGGCGGGGAATGATGTGCGTGTGGCAGTGCTCGCCCAGCTCCACCATGATCCAACGACGGCCCATCTTGTGGGCTACAGCGCCGGTGGTGCCGCTGCCCGCGAAGGAGTCGAGGACGAGGTCGCCAACGTTGGTCGTCAAATCAAAGCATCGCTTGATCAAACGTTCTGGCTTCTTTCCCTTTCTAAAGGTCACACTTCCTTCTTGCGCTATGCCTTCCCAAGCAATGTCATCCCAGATGTTCGTCATGAACGCGGTAGCCGAAAGTTGTCCCTCCACCTCGGCCACGTTCTTTGCATAGAAGATGATTTGCTGTCCATCGACAACGTAAACGTCGTCCAAGCCCTTATCCCGCTTCATATACTGGATGACACCGGGCTGGTCCAAAGACTTCTGCTTCAAATCCAATACTGCCTCACCCGCACCTGAATCGCTTATTGAGGCAAGCCTCGTCACGCGAGATGCGTTGGTGATAATGAAGTCATGGAAGTGCTCCAAGATTGAATCAGGTCGTCGTGATCTGGATGGAGGAACTTGGGAGTAGGCTTCCATGAGAGGGACGAACTGCCACTCTGTACTTGGTGCCTCAGGATTGACAAGCCACTTATTGTAGGCATAGTCCGGTTTACGTTTCACCCTGCCCGAATTCTCGATAAAGTGACCCCTATCTCTGGCATACCACAAGAGATACTCGGCTGACTTAAACACTCCAGGGTTGACCGTGCTAAAAGCAGAAGGGGAGCGTGCAGCAATGGTAATGCGATTGACGAAGTTGCTTCTGCCGAAGACCTCGTCCAGAACAACCTTACAGTAGTCGAGCTCATCGTCGTTCAAGTGAACGAAAATGGATCCATCCTTCTTAAGCAGCTTGTGGATGCTATGAAAACGTTCACGCATTTGACCAAGCCAAATGGAATGCTCGAGACCATCATCATAGTTCTCGAACATATCCCCCGTGTTGAACGGCGGATCGATATACACGCACTTCACCTTGCCAGCGAACTCCTGTTCGAGTGCTTTAAGGGCAAGGAGGTTATCGGCGAAGATGAGGCGGGTGTCGAAGAGGTCGGCCCTCACCCCCTGCCCCTCTCCCGGGGAGAGGGGAGCGTTGCGGAACTTGGCGTGGTAGCTCTTTTCGAGGTCTTCCAGGAGGATGCGGGGTTCGAGCTTGGGGCGTTGGTCCTTGCCGAT
>JAFDZY010000050.1 GCA_018266685.1 Bacteroidota bacterium | reverse complement strand
CGGCCCGTGGCGCGCAGGGTGCCTTGGCTGTCGGTGATGCGGTACAGGTACACGCCGGGGGCAAGGTTGGTGGTGCTCATGGTGGCGCTGCTTTGCATCACGTCCGTGCTAGTGGCCAGTTGGCCCTGTGCATTGTAGAGATCCAGTGTGCCCCGTGCAACCACCGGGCCGTTCACGAAGGCCGTGAACCCCGTGTTTCCCGGATTGGGCCACACGGAAGCGGCGGTTGCCACTTCTTGCTCACGTATGCCCCTTTGGCAATCCCATGGAGCAATTTTCATGATCCACGGCTGTGGGAGGGATTGCGTGTTCACGTTCATTTTGGAACCCATGAACAAAGTGCCGCCATCGGGCGTGGCCTTTACGCGGTTCAGCATGTAGTAGCTGCCATCCGCCGCGCCATCCACGGCCACTTGGTCGCACAGCACGTTCAGCATGGTGTCCAGCTGGTAAATGTGGATGCGGGAGGGGATGGTGCTCATCTGCGGATTGTAAATGTTGATGTTCTGCACAACGGCAGTCACAATGGTCCCGTCCGGCTCCACATCTTGGCTTTGGAAGATTCCGCAGAATTCAAACAGGACCTCAGGCTCAGGAGCGAAGACGGCTTGCAGTTGGCCGAACTCATCCACTCGCATCGCAGCGAAATTCATCCAATGGATATTTCCGATCCGTCCGGAAACGATGGTCGATCTGCTCGGCAGAACGGTCATGGACAATCCATCATGGATAATGCTGTCAGCCAGGAGAACATTGCTGCCTCCGCTGATCGGGCGGGCGGCAAAGCCGTTGACAAAATCCAGATTGTTGTTGAACCGCAGGAACTTGGTCACGCCCATCGGGCCAACTGGTCCGGCAAAGACAGAAACCATCATCAGGCTATCGACTTGGACTACGTGATAGCTTAGGGTGAAACCATTGGAATTACCCAACACTTGTTGGCCCAGCATGCTTCCATCTTGGGTCAGCCGCATTAGGAAAACCTTGTTGGAAAAGCCGATCCCGGGTCCGATCTTGGCATCACCAGTGATGAACCAGGCAGAATCCGCATCCAAGGCGGCATCTGCAAAAAAGCATTGGTATGTGCCGTTTTGGAAGAGATGTTCGGTGCTGCCCAGCATATGACCGGCCTGGTCCATCCGGAATTGGCCGATGCTGCGGCCCGCTTGGGTAGTGCTGTCCCAGGTGTTCGCAAAAAGGGTGTAAGGATGAAACGAGCCGCCGCGGACCAGCCGCGATCCCTGGACATAACGTCCGGGGATAAAGACCTCTCGTGTACTGTCCACCATCCCTTCCGGTGAAATTGAGACCAACCAAGTCCTTGCACTGGTGTATAGGGTAGTGTCGTTTTGATGATGTGATGTCACCACGGCAAGACATTCGCCCGAATCCAGCATTTGTGCATCGCGCACCTGTGCGCTTTCCACATTGAAAGGCAAGGTAATGCCCCACTCAACTTGGGACATGGAAGACGATGCCCATAGAATAGGCACAGCCACGGCAATTATTCGGATCGGCATGGCTTTACTACCTGCGGGATTGCAGTTTACCGTAAGTGTAGGTAACAGCATGGAAATCAAAAGTGCCACAACACAGGGCTAAGTCACCCTGGACCCTTATGCTGGCCAGCTGTTTGGTTGGGCACCGTGCGGCTTTTACCAGGAGCATGACGTCGTATGTGCCCTGTGTGTGGAAGGTCATGTCACTTGCATCTAGGCAATAGGAGCCGGTTCCGCCTGACCACGAGTAGATCAAGTTGTCCTGATTGGAATGCCCTGAAGTATTGGAAGCGTTAGGAAAGTCAGTGATCTGGTAGTCCCCATAAGGCGCCACAACCCACGATTCCACGCTGGCGTAGTATTGGCCATATGCCAGTATGGGCATGGTCGCTGCCACCCGTGCCTGGATGGTTTTTTCCGCGCCATTTGCGCTGGGATGATTCGGGTCGCAACTGCTGTTGCCGCCTTGTGTGTACCACAACAAGGAAGTATAGGAAGGATACGTGGAATTCAACGCCGAGCGCTCAGCACCCTGGCCCAAGGCGTAATTCAGCTTCAATTGAAGTCCGGCATCCGCCACCACCGGTTCCGCATCCACCACCACTAAGTGCTGGTCGGCACCGATGGCTTGCCGCAGCTGACCCAGCAGGGATACATACGCATTCGCGGCATCCGTTTCATTCACGGAGCCATCGGTTCCCGGGATGGAGACCACCAAGCTGTCGTTCACAAGTTCGTTGTACGGGAGCCAAGCCTGTGCCAGGCTGTAGTTCAGCGCGCCCTCCACATACCAGGCGGCACTGTCGGCATTGAATTCATTGGTGCTTCGCGGGGTACCTGCACTGTGCGTGGCCTGTGCCACGAAGTGCGCGATGCGCGGCGTGAGGTCTTCCTGAACTGAAGCGGAGTTTCCCGGATCGGGAAGTGCTTCCTTTTGGCAAGCCGTCCAGAGCAGGGTGGCCATGGCGGCAATGCTCAGCGCTCCGAGTGCTTTAGTGCGTTAGTGCGTTTGTGCGTTTGTGCGTTTGTGCGTTTGTGCGTTTGTGCGTTTGTGCGTTT
>JAFDZY010000004.1 GCA_018266685.1 Bacteroidota bacterium | reverse complement strand
CTCTGCACCATGTACATGTGGCTTGCCTTCTGCCCCGTGGAAAAGATCGCCTGGCCCTTGGCGAAGGTGATGCGCTGGTTCTTCTCCCTGAGCATCTGCCGCCACTCCGGGTAGCAATGCTGGCGTATAAACGGCAAAACAAAAGGGACAGATCGCTCAAAACAAATGGGACAGATCAAACGCCCTGGATATCGCCGATAGGATCCCAAGACTTCAACGCCGCTCGAAGCGGCGTTGAACAGCCTTTAAACGATGCTCTGAATGAACACCAGCGCACGACCAGACTGGCGCACGGAAAGCGGATCGTTCGCGGTCGGATTCGGCCCCGTTGTGCGGGTCAGATCTACGCGCGTTCCACCACCTGAGAGATCCACCACGCCGGATGAATCGAATGCGATAGTGCTGTCCATGTAGCTGTGAGTGTGTGGTGGCAGATTACCCGGAGCGATAACGGTGCCGTCGCTCCCTGACGCCTCGCCAGCATTCGTCACGCCAGCAGCCACGCCGCCATACATTGCACCTGCACCACTGGCTGGCACATTCGTGGCCCCAACAGGCACAAGGCCGCGCATGTCGAGAGTGCCGTTCAGCCCGTTACAAACGGCCCAGCCTTCCGACGACGTGCCTGCGATACCCAGCCCAGTGGCATCGAAATTGGCCATGCTGCCGAAGTATGGCAGTATGCCGCCCTTGGGGACCACTCTGCCCTTCAGCCGCAGCATGTCGATGTCCGACTTGCGCTGCTGGTGAACGTTGAATGCGCCGACCGGATAGGCCGAGCCTACCTGCAACACCGCCTTGCGCTCCCGCATGACGTGATCCACCTGCCCGTCCACGTTCGGGACGGGATAAACGTCCACGCCGACATCCTGAATGGCCAAGAATACGACCTGCGTCGCTGCCTTCAAGATACTACCGCCCACGAGCGGCATGAACTCGCCGGCCAGGCACACCACGCCATCCGTGATAGTGTAGGTCGTCGCGGTCCCGGATGGTGATTCGGTCAACTCCCCTCCCTGTACGTAGAAACTATCCGTCACCGCGATGTAGTCCGCGAATGCGTTGGCCAGCGCCTTCTGCGCGGCATCCTGCATGTAGTCGATGTGCTGGAAGGCGAATCGGCCCGTGCCAGCGCGAGGCTTGAATCTATCCATGGTAGTCGTGGTAGTAGTAAATCCCTGTGATACCCCAGAGCCAGTCCCAGGTGAGCACCCTCGGCCTGCGGCCAGCGAAGCGATAGACATCAGCGTGGCGGAAGACAGCGGCTGGTGAAATCCCCAGCCCATCCGGCACTATGATGTCGAATTCGAAAGGGTACACGACCGCGTGTACCAAATCGGCCGCATCGTGAAAGATGTGTGCAAGCGGGTCGGCGACATCCTCGAAGTAGTCCGTCGGGGCCTCTTCTGAAGTCCCGAAAAAAGTCCAGTCCAGGTGGTCCGGAAGCTCAAGTCGTATCCTGCGTTGCACGGGATCGAACTTGTCGTTCAACGCCCATTCAAGGCTGTGCGCAAGGCCGTTGTACTGCCATTCCCTGGCCACGTCACTGCGTAGGCGGCCGAACCATACGTCCAGCGTCGCCAGCCTGCGGCACAGCGCGTAGGCCATGGACTGGTTCGCTGGCCAGCGGAACCACACCGGCGAGTACCGCCGGAGGAGCTTGCGCAGGTCGTACTGGTAGAGCATCAGATGCGGCCCTGCTGCCAGGTGATGGTGCTGATGATGGAGCTGTACGGATCGAGCTGCATGTGTCCTGCGTAGCTATGGTAGAGCCGCTGCACCGGCCTGAACGGGCCTGTGCTGCGCGCCTCCACGAGACCGAACACCACGTCCACCACCCCTTGGGCCGACATGATGGCCGCGCGCAGGTCCTGCACGCGCAGTACGCCGCCGAAGTCGAGCGTAGACAGGTAGGTGTCCAGCGATTGCTTCACGGCGCTCTGCACGGCCATGATGGGCGTTTCGGGGTCGTATACCACGGTGCCGGTGATCTTCAGGGAATCGGGGTCGGCGGTAATGCACTGCACCTGCACCGTTGGGCGCAGGTGCTGGAAGTAATCGTTCACCGCCGCCAGCTCCTCGGGGGTGAGCTTTTGCAAGGGTGCAGCGGTGCCCTTCGCCACCTTCACCTGCACCAGGTTCGCCCGCTCCGCCACCGCCGCGTGTGTAACGATGCGTGCTCCGGGATCATCCGCCGCGTAGCCGCCATCTAACGAGGTCATCACCAGGGTGTGCCCGAGCTGGAATGCCTTGGCCTTGGCGATATACCACCATTGGGTGCCATAGTGACCGTCCCGGCTCAGGTCGGCCACATCCTTCTTGTAGCGCCACCAGGATGCCTCCTGTATGCTGGAGGCGTATGCGAACAGCCAGGCGAACAGCCGCCACACGCTCACTCTGCTGCCGCTGCTGAGGTCGGCGCGAAGCTGCGCCGCCGTGTCCGGACTTGGGCTAAGCTCGGCCAGTGCCGCCTCTTGGCTGGCCGTGCTGGCGATGCTGTTGTAGATGCTCTCCGTGCTCATCACACTCCTTTGATCTTCGTCCACACGATGTAGCTCGTGCCCACATTGGTCACCGTGTGCTCCGCGTCGCTGCTGGCAATGCGCACGCGCCAGTAGCGCGTAGCCTCAACACCTCCTGTGGCGTTGGAGGGGATCGCTACGATACCCCGCAACACCGTGGTCTGCACCACGCCGTCACCGGCATCGTTCAGTGCCGTCCATGTGAGCGTGCTCTTGTCATACCCCTCGTTGGCCACTCCGGAAAGGCCCGGAGCACCAGCAGGCTTCTGAATGCTCGTGAGCGTGCCGTAGGCCTTATTGGCCACCGTGTTCGGCGTGACCTCCAAGGCCACGCTGGCGAAGCCGGGCCACGCGGGACTGTTCACCGTATCCTTCACCTTCAGGCCCAGCTTCAGCTCCACCTGATAGATGCCTGGGTCTACTTTCACCGTGCTCAGCAGGCTGTCGAAGATGGTTTGCCCGCCGGCCGCCGTGCCGAGGTTGGTGACCCAGCCATCTGTGAGCTGCACCATCTGGCCGCCGCCTCCACTGCTTGCGCCAGTAGCCCCCCCTGCGGGGCCGAGGATCTGGCAGAACATGTCCCAGCCGGGCATGACTGAGCCAGGCTCCGAGATCATCACCTGTTTGGAGGCATCAATGATGGTGCCGGGACCGCCGGGCGATGGGCCTGTATGCCCCATGGGCAGCAAAAGACCAGGCTTGTTCGTCAGGCACCAGGTGGCCTTTCGCATTCCGCCGGTGAGGTCGCTCTGCACTCCGATGACAGGCGCGTAAAATTGGCCGGTCGTATAGATCCGAGCCACTGTGATGCTCGTTGGCGATGTGCTGAACACGCCCACCCCGATGCCAAGCACTCTACCGTTGTTGCGGCCAGTGTGCGCCAGCATCCATTTGCCCCCCGAGCCTGGCAGCACGCCGGGCTCGTAATCAAGCGCAAGGTAGCCTCGGTGCTCCGACACCCACGGCGCGCTGTCCTCGATCAAGTGATTGGAGCCGCTCCACAAGCGCACCTCTGTGCTGTACGTGGTATTCTCAAGAGCCATCGCCCCCAGCTCGAGGTTTGCCCTGGCCGCATCCAGGCTGGTGAGGTCGCCCAGGTTGCTGGCCTTGGCCAGCTTTCCGCCTACGGCTGTGTTGGTGGCGTTTACTTGGCCTTGGAGCTTAGCGATGGCCGCCATGATGCTGTCGGTGGCGGCCACGGCGGCGTTTGCGCCCACTGCGTAGCCCGTAAGCAACATGCCGCGCACGGCACTGCCGAAGGCCGCGAGCGTCAGTCCCTTGCTCCACGCCTGCCACCAGCGTTGAGGCGGCACCAGCTTGGCCAGGTCGGTACTGGTACTGTCTTCGGCCTCCGCCTGCGTGGCCACCACCCGGTTGCTCTCGATCACTTGCCAGTTCGCGTCGGTCTGCCCCGGCGCGTCCACCAGCGCGATAAGCAGGTCTTCCGCATCCACTGTACGGGTGCCCATGGTACCGGCGCCAAGGCGGAAGGTGTCGCCCTTCTTCACGGCTGCGCCGTAATAGGTGGCGGGGTACAGGCCGCCGGAAGGCGTGTACCCCGCCGGGGCCTTCAGGGTGCCGTCCACCAGCGCGGCCACGGCGGCCACATCATCGGTGGTGGCCACGGTGCCGCTCTTGTCCGGCCACTGCACGTTGCGGTCGTCGGCCAAAGTGGCCGGTGCCTTCACCCGCACCTGCTTGGTGGCCGCCTTGTAGTTGATGCCGTCGCCCTCGCTTACGGTGATACTGCGCCCGTTGGTTTCAGTGCCGTTCACCAGCACGGCGTGCAGGTCGATGGCGGACATGTCCGGGAGCTGCGACGTAAGTGCCAGCGTGCCGTTGGCGCTGGGCAGCTTGATCTCGCCGTCGTCCGTTACAGCCGTCGGCACGAGGCGGATACGTCCGTCGCTCTCCGGGCCTCGGAATGCAATGGCCTGCCCGGCATCCACATCCAGGTCGTGCGCACCAGTGCGCTGGCCTACGGTGAGCACCTGCGCCAGGCTGGGCGTGGGCGGCGCGCCAAGGCTGAGCCACACCGTGTTGTCCGTGCCCGGCTGCGTTCCGGTGTTCGGCGCGCCGCCAGCGTACAGCCACAGGCTGCCGTTGTGGCTCACGATCACCTGGTCGGTGTATTCCAGGCCCGCGTCCCAGGGCTGAATGGAGCCGACGGCATCAGGAGCGTCGCCTATGATGGCGATGAGGCTCAGGGCGATCTCCTGGAGCAGCTGCTGGGTGCGTGCTCCGGTGTTCTCCTGCGCGCCGTTCACGGTCATGCGTTGCTGGATGCGATCCAGCAGCGCGGCGATATTGCTATACGTTACAGGTGCAGGCATTACCCTTCGTTATTGAAGTCGTTGTTGAAGTCGTTGTTGAAGTCGCCCAGCATCTCACCCTCCTCGTCGCTCGCCGTTGCTGGCACCACGCCCAGCTTGCGCATGGTGTCATACATGGGCCGGTCGATGGGTTCGCCGGTGATCACCAGCT
>JAFDZY010000049.1 GCA_018266685.1 Bacteroidota bacterium | reverse complement strand
GGCTTCTTCCGCCGCCGTATCACCTGCGCCCACCATGGCCACGGTGTGGCCGCGGTAGAAGAAGCCGTCGCACACGGCGCAGGCGGAAACGCCGCCGCCGAGGTCGCGCAGGCGCATTTCGTTGGGCAGGCCCAGCCACTTGGCGCTGGCGCCGGTGGCGATGATCACCGTGCGCGCATGGATTTCCGTCTTTTCATCCACCCACACCTTGTGGATCGGGCCGGTAAAGTCCACCTTGGTCACCCAGCCGCTGCGCACGTCCGTGTCGAAGCGTTGGGCCTGCTTCTTCAGGTCCTCCATCATTTCCGGGCCGGTGCGGCCATCGGGGTAGCCGGGGTAGTTGTCCACGTCGGTGGTGTCCATCAGCTGGCCGCCGGGCTTGGGCCCTTCAATGATCACCGGCTTGAGGTCGGCGCGGGCGGCATAGATGGCGGCGGAGTAGGCGGCGGGCCCTGATCCGATGATCAGGCACTGGAGGAGTTCGGGTGTTTGGCTCATGGTTCCGGGGCGCGAATTTATGCGCTGGGGACAGGGCGGAGGTGCGGAATGTCACTTGCCGTGGCGTCCACTCGTCCGAGTTTGCAACGCGGACGAAGATTGAGGCGCGCTTGCAGCGCATACATTGAATCACAGCCTGCTTGATGCGCTTCACGAACAACGGGCATGGATGTCCGTTGGATAGCTTCGCTCCATGTCCAGCGGCCGGTGCAGCCTTTCCCGATAGGATCAGGTGGGCGTTACAAACGCGGGCAAGTGAGGTCTCCCCTGCTATCCTCGGGCAGAAGCTGACTTATCTGCACAACAATCCTGTGAAAGCGGGATTGGTGGAGTTAGCTGAGGAATACATCTACTCTTCGGCACCGGCCATTCCAGGCAAGTTGGGGCTGGTAAACTTGGGGTCAGTATGAATCGGGGTTGCGAAGTCCGTAGAGTTCGCGTGAGAGCAAACAGGGATGAACGATGGATGGACACAAGCTACCCCAGCCGTTTTTGGTGGAGCGCACAGCATGGTTGGCGGGGAAGACTTGCGGCTGCGGAGGGGGTGGATTGAGAACTATGCCTTGCGGGCGTGCTGCAGTTCACCTCGTAAAAAGGCCACTTCTTCTTCCAAATGCTTGCCCCGGGCCTCAAGGCTCTTCACGTTTGATTCCAAGGCCGCCACAAGCTTTGTATTGGTCTCGTAATATGCATTGCCAGGTCCAAAGGTGTTGGCTTGTTGGCATTGGTTGAAAACAGGACCTTTGCGATAATTGAGCATTTCCGCCAGACTCATCCTGAAGATCTGGGCTGTTGCTTCCAAGAACTCCAAGGTCGGGCGTGTCTCACCAGTCTCATTGCGCTGATAGGTCTTGGGACCGCTCAAACCCAAGCTGTCGGCCATGTTCTGGAGCGTAAGGTGCTGATCTTCCCGCACCTCCTTAATGATCCTGCCATATGGGTTGCGGTCATTGCCAAAGTTTGACATGGTGTCGACAAAGTTTGTCGGCAAGATACTTGTAAAACAGGGTTGCGCAATTGCTCCTTTGCTGATGACGGAGAAACCCAAATCAACCAAAACCCCAAGTACAATGAAACTCGGAATCGGATTTCTTGCTTTAGTGGTGAGTTTGGCAGCATGCCGAAAAGAGCAACCACAACCAACCCAGTTGGCCAACCAATCCCAGCCTGTCATCCTCAAGCAGGGCGGGGGAGCAGGTTGTTGCACAACCTTTTGGGAGATGGGAAGCAATGCAGGTTGTGACGGCGAATGCTGCGATTGCATGTCCTGCGGGACGGTGAAGAAGGAACATAAAGCGGCAATCAACGATGTCTTCTCGGCCGTTCAAAGCGGGAATTCCACCACGATCCACAATGCCTTCGTCACTAACAAGACGGTCTTGGAGGTCTATGTCAATCCAACGGATGTGGCGAACGTGATCAATGGCTCGTCAACAGTAAGGTCCAAGGGTACTGACCCCACGAAATCCCGTTACCTCATCATTTCCACGAGTGCCACCACTACGGGTCGCCAGGTGTACGTACTGTGACATGACCATTCTGGAACAAGTGTGCCCGTCAAGCTTTTCGTTGGCTTGGCGGGCACATTACTTTGGCTGGCGCCAGCGTTGATACAGACAAAGCCCCATCATCTTGCTCAAATGCGCATATTGATCTTCACGTTGTGGCTCAGCATCCTGCTCACGGGTTGCTCGAACCGTCCACAGGGCGGATCCACACTATCGGTCTCGGACTCGGTGACCGTCCACCTCGGCTATTCCATGCGGTCCGACCTGGCGACCACATGGCACGATCCATATACCGGTGTGGAGTACTTTGTCTTCGCAGAACCGACCACCAAGAAGTGCATCAGCTTCGTGGACCTGTCGGGGCAACCTATCCTCACCGTTCAACTCGATTCCGCACTCACTCAACTGGACGATGTCAATGCATTTAGCGTAGTGAACATGGACAGCATTTGGTTGATGCCGGCACACCAGAACAGGGTGGTGTTGATTAACCGTGACGGCAAGGTGATTGACCGTATTCTCTTGGACCCCTGTTCAACCACACCTGAAGGAGATCGTTACGAGTACAGCGCAACCATCTTTGGTGGCTTTCACTACAAACGGAGCCTCGTACTTCGTTCCTACTTCAAGGAGAACGTTTTGGATAGCCTCTCGGACGGAGTTGTTCAGCCCCGAATTCAGTATGTCCAGGGGTTCTATTCCGCATTGAACCCAAAGCCTTATTTGGCGGTCGTTGACCTTGGCGTTGGTGGGTCCTGCTCCGCAAGGTTGGGGATTGATTCATTCTATACGCATCTAAGCCAACTTCCTTTCAATTCGACAGAAGCCAAAATGTATGTCGTGATGGGTGATTCGGTTTGGATTTTATCAGCCTATTCGGATCGGATCTTTGTTGCAGACATCCGGGAACTGAAGGTCCGGCGAACGGTGCAGTTCCATTCCGATCATACCCCTACGTACATCCCGCCGCCTGTAATCGACCAAGAAGAGGCGGACAGCCGCGGAAAGAACCTCAACCATCGCTTTGCCACGGAGGGATACATTCAAAACCTTGTACGCGACCGCCGTACTGGGCAGATCGTGTTAGCGGTTTATCATCAGGTGCCTTGGGATTCTCCTCCGGAAAAGACAAAGATCGACCGACCGTTTTCACTGCTCATCTTCGACAAGGCATTAACCCATCAGGTGGCGGAGTACGTATTTGACGACATCCGGCATGATGGTTTTTGCCTTTTACCTACCCAGGCGGGACTCTACATGATCCGTCATGAGGACAAACAAGCTCAAGCATCCCCGCAACATGGCTTCGACCTATTTGTTTTACCGCAGTTATAGATATGTCTTGGTTGTTCTGATCTGCGCAACATCCGGCTGGTCCTGCAGTACGAATGATGGCGGCAAGTCCGAGAGGCAACAACAAGATCTCCACGACTATCTTCTTCGCATTTCCGGGGACCAACTACGGCGCACAAAAGCAGTAGTGGTACTTTCAGAGGAGGGATGCATGTCATGCAACAAGGCATTCGGGCAATGGATGGCGGCCCACATTGAAGATCCCCGTTATTTCTTCATCATCGAGGCGATAGGAACCCGTGTGGATATTTCAGCCTTCGATGGTGCCACTCAACGGATCTATTGGGACAGGGACCAGAGCTTTCATTCTCTTGGCCTGCTTGAGGGGTCTGGGGCAATCTTCTTGAAAGAGGGCCGGATTGATACGATCATCAAATTGGACGCCTTACAGTTGACCGCTCAAATCCAGTTCATTGAAAATCATGCACATTGAAGGACGGATTTGCGACAAAGGAAGGAGCGGTTTGAGGTCTCCATCGCTCGCCCGCGTTGCAAGCACTGACGAGAGCAGGGTGCAGTTGTCGCCTTGATGTCCTATGCTGGCTGTCCGATGTCCGATGCGGAATGCCCATCACGGGCATCTTGCATCGGACAATAGACATCGGACATCGGTCATCGTACATAGGACAATAGCCATAGGACAGCCAGCATAAGGCCCCCTCACGGCCCGCACACGATCGTATCCAAGTACACGCCCCTTCCCGCCCAGATGCCCAAACCGCCGGTGATGTTGGTCTTCACGTTCGTGGGAGTGCCGAAGATGTCGCCGGTGGTGGCCACGTTCTGGTCGTAGGAGTAATAGAAGTCGTACTCCTTCTTACCGATGCTAAGCGCCTTCACGGCGATGGTGTCGCCCACCTTGAAGAATCCCTGTTCCACATTGTCGTCCTCGGGATGACCGGCATAGAATTGGGCGCCGCGCGGTTCGGGGAAGTTGAATGAGAGCCCATTGATGTACTTGTCGTCGTAGGTACTGCCGAGAGGCGAGATGTAGTAGTCGTCCATGGTCTGTCCAGGGCTGCGGTGGTTGATGCGCTTGGCCATCCAGCGGTAGCCGTTGCCCATGGTGTCCGGGTCGGTGATGCGGAACCACGCGTAACCGAGGCTGTCATCATTGGGGCGCTGCAGGGCCAGCTTGAACCACACCGAATCCAGCGGAACCGGGTTGGGGATGGAGGTCACGGATGAAAGCTGTTTCCCTTCCGCGCTGATGTCCAAGCGGTAGGTCTTGCCCACTTCACCCACGTGCGTGGGGTCCAGCGCGGTGTAGATGCAGATGTTGGCGGAGGCGAGCACGGCGGGGCTCAGTCCGGTGGCTTCGGCGGCAGCGGCCAGCGAGGCGGAGTCGAGCAGGTTGCTGCAGAGCTGGTCCAACTGCCAGGTGTTGCCGTCCACCGTTACCGATACCGTGGCGCCGCTGACGAACATGTTGGCGATGGCGTTGAGGTCCGTCGGGGCGAAGTAGCTCTGCGTGCGGGTGAGGATCACGAAGGGTGGCAGGCCAGGCTCAATGGTCCCTTCCACCACCAACTGTTCAGGATACACGGGCAGGTCCACCGTGATGTCCTTGGTGCAGGATGAGAAGGAGAAGACGGTGTATGCGAGCGCGAATGCGAAACCGATCTTCTTGATTTTTGCAGCAAAGGGCACGAAGGACACAAAGAAATCCCCGTGTTTCCCTTTGTGCCCTTCGTGCCCATTGTGTACTTCGTGCTCTTTGCGGTTCATTTCCGGGGACGTTCTCAGTGGTTCCTCAAAATTCAAAGTTCCAGGTCACCGACGGCAGGATGGAGAACAGCGAGACTTGTTTGGCCTGGATGGTGAGCCCTGCGGTGCCGGTGTCGCTGCTGGCATCGAAGTAGTAGAAGTAGGGGTTCTTGCGGTTGTACACGTTGTACACGCCGAAGGTCCAGCTGCTGCGGTACTTGCGCTGCACGGTGCTCACCTTGCCGGTGGTCTTGTCGGTGACCTGCTTGGTGGGTTTGTTCTTCAGCGTGGCCGCCAAATCCAACCGGTGGTAGGGCGCCATGCGGAAGCCGTTGCGACTGGTGTATTGGCTCACCAAGCGGCCTTCGATGAAGTAGCGCTGCACGGGCAGGGTGGTGGCCTGGCCGGTGCTGTACACGAAGGTGCCGCCGAAAGTCCACCGGTCGTTGAGGGTGTAGCCGGCCACCACGCTCACGTCGTGGCGGCGGTCCCAGCGGCTGGGGAAAGGCTCGCCGTTGTTCACGTCGGGGAATTTGCGCTCGGTCTTGCTCCAGGTGTAGCCCACCCAGCCGGTGAGTTTGCCCAAGCGCTTCTTCAGGAAGAATTCCGCGCCGTAGCTCCAGCCCTTGCCGAACACCAACATTGCGTCGTAGTTGGCGTTGCCGCCCTGGTCCGGCGTGGCGCCCTCGGCGTATTCGATCTGGTGCAGCATGTCCTTGTAGTACACCTCGATGCTGCCTTCGTACTGGCGGTCCTGGATGTCGCGGAACCAGCCCAGCGCATACTGCACGGCCTCTTGCGGCTTCACGTTCTTCCCGCTGGGGATCCAGGTGTCGGTGGGCAGGCCGATGGAGCTGTAGCTGGCCAGGTGTACGTACTGCAGGTTGCGGTTCACGCCGGCCTTCAGGCTGTTGTTCTTGTCCAAGGTGTAGCGGGCTGAAAGGCGCGGTTCCAGGCCGCCGTATTGGGCGATGATGTCGCTGGCCGCGTAGTCCTTCGCGCCGGTGTTGTTGCCTTGTGCGTCGGTGAGGTATTCGTGGAAGGGCCCCACGTGGGCGAACCAGCTGTAGCGCACGCCGGCGTTGAGGCGCAGCGCGTCGGTCACGTCGAAGTCGTCCTGCACGTACACGGCCGCCTCATGCGCGTTCAGCTTGCTGGGCGTGTCGATGTTGAAGTCCACGTCGTCGCTGTTCACGGCCACGGTGCTGGGCGTGTAGATGTGGTAGGTGTATTGCAGGCCGTAGCGCAGGTTGTGGCGGATGTTGGGGTACTGGTTGAAGTCGAGCTTCAGGCCGTAATCGCGGATGCCGCTTTTTAGGCTGAAGCCGAAATCGTCCTGCCCGCCTGAAAAGGAGAACTTGTAATCGCTGAAGACGGCGGTGGTATTGAGGAAGAGCTTGGGGCTGAACACGTGGTTCCAGCGGCCGCTCACGGTGGCGTTGCCCCAGGGGATCTTGAATTTGGGGCTGCCCGGCTCACTGCCATCGAGGGTGAACACATCACGCCCGAAGTAGCCGCTGAGGAAGAAGCGATCCTTGTCGCTGAGGCGGTAGTTGGCCTTGGCGTTGAGGTCGTAGAAGTAGTAGCCACTGCCGGCGAATTCGCCCTCGGGGTTCATGAAGGGCTTGGCCAGCACATCGATGTAGGTGCGGCGGCCGCTGACGATGAACGAGCTCTTGTCCTTCACGATCGGGCCTTCCAGCGTAAGGCGGCTGCTGATGATTCCAATGCCACCCTGCCCGTGGAATTCCTTGTCGTTGCCGTCCTTCATGGTGATGTCCAGCACGCTGCTGGTGCGTCCGCCGTACTGCGCGGGGATGCCGCCTTTGATCAGCTCGATGTTCTTCACCGCATCCGCATTGAATACGCTGAAGAAGCCGAAGAGGTGGCTGGCGTTGTACACCGTTGCCTCGTCCAGCAGGATCAGGTTCTGGTCCGGTCCGCCGCCGCGCACGTAGAAACCGCTGTTGCCCTCGCCGTTGCTTTTCACGCCGGGGAGGTATTGGATGGTCTTCAGGATGTCCACCTCGCCCAGCAAGGCGGGCAGTGTTTGGAGTTTCTGCACATCCACGTCCATGCGGCCCATGTCCGTGCTCTCGGTCTGGCTCTTGGTCCGCTCCGCTTTCACTTCCACGGCCTGCATCACCTGCACGGTGGGGCTGAGCGTCAGGTTCAGCGTTTGGTCCTTGGCCAGTGCCACTTTCCGGTGCAGGTCGGCATAGCCGATGTAGCGCACGGTGAAGGTGTAGGTGCCCTGGTCCAACGTGACGGAATAGAAGCCGTAGTTGTTGGTTGGCACGCCCTTGCCGAGTTCGTCGATGAAGACGCTGGCGCCGATCAGGGCTTCGCCCGTGGCGCTGTCGGTGACGTAGCCGCTGGCGGTGAAGCGCTGGGCATGGAGCGCAGTGGCTGCCGCCAGAAGCAGGAAGGCGAATAAAACGCGGAATGGTGGACGCATTGATCGGGGCGCAAAGCTACCGGCGCATGGGCGGGGCCGAATGCCGTTGGTAAGCTGCAATAGCCATTTGTAATTGTAAGATCAGGTGCATGGTTGCAAGACGAATGGATCTGGGAATTACTCCATGGGTGCAGTGCATGAACGTCGAAGTGCATCACAGCCTGCCGCGCATGGGGTTCATCCATCGGACCAATTGATCAGAAATTACCGAGCTGTTGCATGGTTGATTGAAAATCACCTTTAGTGGGTATGGTGGGGCCGGGTTGGTCCACTGAACTTTGGCCGTTGTTCAGCTATGCACAATGAAAAGGTTCGAGAACCGCTTGATGGAATGCATCCTCCTCATAGGGCTGCTGGCGATGGTGTTGCTTGTGGTGGGGTTCAAAACGTTTCCGCTGTGAGTTTGATATTGGAGTGCGGAACTTGCCTCAAACCCCAAGGGACCACTTCATACGAAGCGGCCCAGTTCCAGTGGAGGTGACTGGCCCCGGCACCTGACGGGGCGAACCAGCGACCATCCCGCCCCCTTCGGCTCCGCTCAGGGGCGGCGGGATGCGCTACCGGGCTGGTGGAAAGTGGATGAAAAGAAACGAGGAGGCATTACGGCCTCCTCGTTTATGTCAGTCGGGGTGACTGGCCCCGGCACCAGCCGGGGCGAACCAGCGACCATCCCGCCCCCCCCGTCTGGATGGGCTGCCGGTTCGGGCCGGTGTAGAATGGATGAAAAGGAACGAGGAGGCATTTTGGCCTCCTCGTTTTTGCCAGTCGGGGTGACTGGATTCGAACCAGCGACCACTTGCACCCCATGCAAGTGCGCTACCGGGCTGCGCTACACCCCGATTGAGGGCGCGAATGTACACCGAAGGCATCAAGTACGGGACATGGCCGAACATCGCACACCTGAGGGATGCGCTTTCCACCATCAGGCAATTCACCGCATGTTGCTGGCCACGCTATTCCCATCCCCCTACATTTGGCCCCCTCCGCCAAAATGAACCAAGTACTCTCCATACTTTCCATTTGCGCCACAGCCAACTTTCTCGCGGCGTGCAATGCCCCGGCAGAACAGCTGGCAGACGTGGCGCACAAAACCCAGTTTGTCATGGATCCCCACAGCTACGCCCGTCCCGAAGAGGCGGTTACCACCCACCTGGACCTCGACATCCATGTGGACATGAAACAGCACCGCATCACCGGCACAGCCACCTACGACCTGAAGCGCCAAAGCGGCGACAGCGTGATCTTCGATACCTACGGACTCACGATCGACAAGGTGGTCTTGGGGGACGGCATGCCCGCTGCATTCACCCTGGGTGCCAAGGACTCCATCCTGGGGCAGGCCCTGCGCGTGGCGTTGCCACCGGGCGCG
>JAFDZY010000498.1 GCA_018266685.1 Bacteroidota bacterium | reverse complement strand
CCGGCATGTCTTGGACGGGGGTTCGACTCCCCCCACCTCCACCAATGAAAGCGCCGCCGAAAGGCGGCGTTTTCTGTGTTTTAAACCATAACTTGTCGCAAACGACAGGATATGGTTTAAAACACGAGACGACAGGATATGGTTTAAGGGTTTGAGTCTTCAAACTTATGAATGACCCAAAGACGATCAGGGCTGGTTGGGCTCCATGATCCTGAGCCCTGGATGACTTCCCATTCGCTTCAAAGGGAAGTAGGCCAGGTGGGTCGCAGGGTCGATGGCCACGATGTGGGCGTTCCTTCCAACATCCTGATTTCCCTCCCGACGCAGTGAGCTACCCTCCTCACGGAAGATCGCGGCGGGACCCGATTCGGATGCGATCACCAATCGCTTCGCGGCGGGATCGAAGGCCAGCACATCGGGGCCTCGGCCGACGGGGAAGGAAGCTGTGATCTTCTTCTGCTCCAGATCAACCACCAGCAGGACAGCGTTCCCTTCGCAGGCGATGAACGCCAGATGGTGATCGGAGTCGATGAGCAGCCCATGGTTCTCTTCGGCACCGGGCAGACTCATGCGATCTAGGACCTTCATGGTCTTGGGATCGATCGCGACGAGCTGATTCAGGGTCTGGACATTGCTATAGATGCGCTTGGACGCCGGGTCGTACTGGGTGTTGCCCACCTCCCCGCCCATCGGGATGTGAGACAGAAGCTGATGGGTCTGGGCGTCGATGACGGCCACCTGGGATCCGGATTCGTCTGACACGAAGACCCGCTGGTCGTCAGGGTCGAAGGCGATTCCATCCGGAAAATCACCGACCTTGACCCGCGCAAGTTCCTTGAGAGTGATGGTGTCCAACACGGCCACCGCGCCCTCTCCCGCTGCGCTGACATACAGTTCGTGCCGAGAGGGGACCACGAGGATGCCCGTGCAGGTCGGGAAGCCCTTCAGGACCGTTTCCACCTTGCGGTTCAGCGTGTCGAAGACCACCACTTCCCCAGCACCCATGTGGTTCATGTAGAGTCGGTGGGCGCCAGAATCGAGACTGGCGTAGTCGAAGCGTGAGCTGGCGCCGGGCAAGGGGATGTCCGCCACGGTCTTCAGCGGGCCTGGTCCTGCTGCCTGGGAGCGGCAGGCCAGGGATAGGAGCAAGGGCAGGAGAAAGAGTGGTCGCTTTCGCATGTCAGGGCCTCCAGGTCCAGCGCACCTTGGCGCTGATGGTTTCGTCTTGCGGGAGAAAACGAAGTGGGCCGGTTAGGTCCGGCCGCTCCCAACCTCGGTTCCACACCAGGAACACATCCGCCTCGGGCCGCGGGCGCCACCGCAACCGGATGTTCGTTCCGAGGTTTCGGGATTCGGTGTCGTACTCGATTAAGCCGGACAGGATGAGGGCCGGGCTCCAGGCGTATTCGCCCTTGAGTTGCATGAGCCGCTGGACGAAGTTGCCCCATGGCAGATGGGCGAAGTCCTGCTCGGCCGAGGCGGTCACGCGGACATGCCCGTCCTGAGCGTTCCAGCCCGTCGAAGGAATCCACTGGAGGAGGCTCCCCCCATAGAAGCCCCCGAACCAGAAGGTCGTTGCCGCCTGCCAGGTCCGTGTTTGGGCACTTTCCAGTTGGATCCGGTATCGGTCGAACCGGTAAGCCCCGACTGGGATGGTGACGCCCGGACTAATCAAGAAGGGTTGGACCAGCACCTCCTTCTCCGGTTGCCAGTCAGCCTCGAAGTGATCGCCCGCCGGAGTAACGATGTTGAAAGGGGCGGTGAAGACCTGCCAGCTTTCGAGACGGCCTTGGAGGTCCTCCACCCGCGTGGCCTGGATTTCGAAGAAGGCTTGGCGGATCCAGGCGAGGGATGGCGTTGAAGGCCGAGGCTGGTAGGCGACTCCTGCCGACTCCTGATTCGTTCCGGGACGAGGCAAGAATCCCATCGCGGGGTCCAAGGCATCCCCGAAATGGCTGTACCTCGCGTTGAGGTCCCAGAGGTCGTTGGGGTAATCGGCCTTGAGCCCCCATCCGCCGGGGTCTCCACCCGGGAGCGAGGTCCCATGGCTCTCTCCGCCCCACGCGCCGACTTCCAGCAGCTTGTCCCCGAAAAGCGTGGAGGTCTGCCAGAGCGCATCCAGGCCTGAAAAGCGGTTCGTTCCAGACCCTCCCGGATTTCCATCCGTCGCCAGGACGCCTAGTCGAAGATGGTCATCCACATCCCAGCTCACCCGCGCCGTCGAGAGCGTGGCTGCTGGACCTGTGGCGGAAGCCTCCTGGCGGATGCTGAGCGCGCCCACCGAGAGCGGCCCCACGCGCCCGAGGAGCTTCGCGCCTTCATCGAGCGGAACGACCTGGCCGCCTGCCAGGCCAATCGTCCGTGAGAAGAAGGGGATGAACTCAGATTCCAGTCCGAGGCCGTACTGGAACTGGTTGGCGCCCTCCAGGAAGAAGGCTCGCTTCTCGGGAAAGTAGAGCGGGAAGCGGGTCAGATTGATCTGCCGGGCGTCGATTTCCGTTTCTGCGAAATCGGGTCGGTAAGTGAGAACCGCGCCGAGTTGGTTCGTGAGAGCCACATTGATGTCCACCCCCACGCGCCCTTGGTCATGGCTGACGCCCGAAGGGAAGTCCGTGCTCCGCTGGGCAAGGAGGAAGGGCGTGATGGACAGACCGCTCCCGCGCTCCAGGGTGTCGAGGCCATCGAGCCGACCTGCCCTCGCGAGGTCATCAAGCCGAGCATCTAGAAGGGGGGCGGACCAGCGCAAGGTGGTGCGGTCCCTCGCGACGAAGCGCTCCAGGTTGAACCCCCACTGAGCGTGGGTCGGATCGAAGCGCAGCGTCCGGCTGGGGATGAAGATCTCCGCGGTCCAGCCGGCCGAGTCCCTGGAGGTCGCGGCTTCCCAGATCCCGTCCCAGTCCAAGGAGGTGAGCTGGGGGCCCGAGATCAAGCCATCCGCCTGCGCCCCGGCGGCGTTTACTTGGAAGAGGTAGGCCGTCCGGTGGTCTCCGCTCGTATCGAGCACCAGCGTGACTGCATCATCGCTGCTGAAGTCCCCATCGCGTTGAAGGGTGTGCGTGATGATGCGAGCGGGTTCTCTGTCTCCGCACCGGATTCCGAAGTAAAGACCCTCCGGTGCGACCAGGACCCGGGCCTCAGTGGGATAGGAGGACGGCTTGCCGGGTTCGGGAGACTGCTGGGTGAGGGTGATGACCTCTGCATCCGCCCAATCGGGTTCGTCCAGCTTTCCATCAATGCGGATCTTGCCCCGGACCGCATGGGCGGCCGTCCGCGGGAGATCCTGGCCCCAAAGGCAGGAACCAAGGAGGCTCCATAGGATCAGCTGCCTAGCCACGGAAGAGCATCCATCCAAGAAGCCCAGCCCCGAGCACCAGCAGTGGCTCGGGCAGTTTGGTCTTCCACACGAGGGCGAGGGTCCCCAGCGCGAGGAGTGCCGTGGGGAAGTCTCGAATCGCCCCGCGGCCGAGAACATAGACGGCTCCTGCGATAGCGCCTGTCGCGCCTGCCGTCACGCCGAGCACGAACCCTTTCAGTCCAGGGTGTTTGCCGTACTTCCGAAAGAAGGGCGCCGCCAGCACGACCATCATGTAGACCGGCAAGAACACGCCGAGGGCGGCCGCGCAGGCGCCCAGCGGTCCGGCGACCAGGTAGCCGATGAAGGCGACTGTGATGACCACTGGTCCAGGCGTGATCATGGCTACGGCCACCGCGTCGAGGAACTGGCGCTCCGTCAGCCAGTGCATCTGGTCCACCACGCCCCCGTGAAGGAAGGGGACGATCGCCAAGCCGGAGCCAAAGACGAAGAGCCCCGCCTTCACGAAGAACCAGAGCAAGGCCCCGAGCGTGGAGATCGGTGCCGCGCCCTTCAGGCCGCCCAGCAACCAGGGCACGAAGGCCGAGGCTTCGGGGCGGCGCTTCCAAGGAGCCGTCTTCAGGAGCCAGGTAAGGGCGCCCCCCGCCAGGATCAGCAGGACCCATTCGCGCCCCGTGATGGCGGTAGTGAGAGCCGCCGCCGCAAAGATCCCCCAGGCGAGAAGGTCCCGCTTCAGAGTGGACTTCGCGAGCTTGAAGGCGGAGCGCGTGATGATCCCGATGACGGCGGCGCCAACGCCATAGAAGACGGCCTGCATCCAGCGCAGCTCACCGAATCGGACATAGAGCGCTGAAAGGGCTAGCACCATCAGGAAGGAAGGCAAGACGAAGGCCACGCCCACGACGGTGGCGCCGAAGGTTCCGCCCCAGACATAGCCCAGATAGATCGCAAGCTGGGCCGCCAAAGGCCCCGGCGCTAGTTGGGCGAGTGTCAGGCCTTCCTGGTAGTCCTCCTCCGAGATCCATCCCTTGGCCTCCACCAGATCCCGGTGCATCGCCCCGGCCAAAGCGATCGGCCCACCGAACCCGAGGGTTCCGAGCTTCAGGAAATAGCCCACGAAGGCGCGGAGCGAGGGCTTGGAATCGCTCATGCCGGGCTCCGCCTTAAGGCCTCTAGGAAGGCGTCGAGTAAGACAGTCCCAGCTGCGAGCCGGTCCTCATCCTTGGGATGGAGCAGCGCGATGCCCTGGATGAGGCGAGCGAAGCCTTCCGTCTCCGGGCGTTGGAAGCGGCGGTCCTTGAGGTCCACATCGTGGATCAGCTCAGCCAGAGGTTGGAGCCCAGGCTCGTGCAGATCCAAGCGGTGAAGGAAGGTCTCGAAGCTGCACCGATCCCCTTCATGCGTGAACTCGCCTTCTGCCATGTCGAACCGGATTTCGCCCTTGCGAGGCTGGTGGGTCTTCGCGTCCACGAACTTCAGGCGGGCTTCGGGATCGATGAAGCGCCGGACGAGCCAGGCGCAGGCGATCCGATCCACATGGATCCCTTTCCGGGTCACCCAAGTGCGCCCCGTCAGCTCCTTGAGTGGAGACGCCGGCCGAGGTTCGGCGCCGGGCAGTCGCCGGGCTTCGAGGATGGCCAGCGCCTCCTCGACCTTTGCCCGGCCAGGGGCCCTAAAGAAATCCAGCGCCTGAATGTCCTCCAAGCGCCTCCGGAAGCGAGCGATGAGGCTTTCTCCGTCACGGGGAGCCTCGTCGAGCGTGGCCTGGACCTCCTCCAGGAGCGCCGCGTAATCCTCATCTCGCGCCGTCTGAAATTGAGCCATTACTGCCCGGTCCGAAAGGCCGTGGATCATGTTGCCTTCGACAACAGAGGCTTCTCCCCCCAAGCCTTCGATCTGACGCACCATCCATTGGAAGTCCTCCCCGGTCTCGTCCGTCGCGGGGAGGGCGTAGACCGAGTTCTTAAGAGCCACCGCACCCAGAGCTTGGAGTTGGCGCCTGACCTTCACCCGAAGGTAGGCAGGCTTCGCGGGAAGCTGATGGAAGAGCAGGAGCCAGCGGAGGGGGTCGGGCATGGGGATCACCTGACACATTCTTGGATTCAGATGAATCTTGATCAAGGTTCACATGGGTCTAAACTTTGGAGGTCAACCCAAAAAGGAGGCTGTCATGACCGCCATGTCCAGACGCACGCTCCTCGGCATCAAGAGAAGCACCTGGTTCGGAATGATGTGGGCTCTGCCCGCTCTGACTCTTCAGGCAGGCCCCCCGGTGAAGGGCTTGGACACGGCCAAGATCGAAGCGCTCACGGGGATAAAAGGATCTGCGACCCCAGCAGAAGGCGTCTTCAAGGTATCGGTTCCCCGGAGCGACCTCTCGGTCGCAGCCGCGGGCGTCCACCTGACCCCGGCCATGGGACTCACCTCCTGGGCGGCCTTTCACAAAATGGGCGCTCACACAGCCGTGATGGGCGACATGGTGCTGCTGGAGGATCAGGTCAACCCCGTGATGAGCGCTGCGTTGGACAATGGCCTCGAAGTGACCGCGCTCCACAATCACTTCTTCTGGGACTCCCCGAAGGTGATGTTCATGCACATCGGTGGCATGGGCGACGAGGAGCAGCTCGCGAAGGCCGTCGGCATCGTCTTTTCGAAGATCAAGGAGACCAGCGGCGGCAAGGGTGAGACCCCTCATGCCGACATCGATCCCGCCAAGAGCACCCTCGACCCGAAGAAGATCGATGCTGTTTTTGGCAAGAGCGGTGACTTCAAGAACGGGGTCTATAAGATCACCTTTGGGCGCGAGGTCAAAATGCACGGCGTCGCCATGGGCAGCGCTATGGGCGTCAACACCTGGGCCGCCTTCGCCGGAAGCGACGACGAGGCCGTTGTGGACGGCGATTTCGTCATGCGGGAGGCCGAGCTTCAAGGTGTGCTCAAAGCGCTTCGCGGTGCGGGAATCTTGATCGTCGCCATCCATCACCACATGACCAACGAGCAGCCCCGGGCCATCTTCCTCCATTACTGGGGTGTAGGTCCGACGACCAAGCTCGCTGCGGCCATCAAGAGCGCCCTAGATACCCAGAGCCACCAGTAACTACTATCGACTGCCGCCTCGCGAAGCTGGAATCAGATCCGGGTCTGGGTGCGAACCTATTTCTAACAAAGACTGAGGTCGGTTGGGTGTGAGCACTGGAAATAGATTGGGTGGTTTGGAGCCATGTGGATGTCACTTCATTCCCAGTTCCGGCATTAAGAAGTTTGGGTGGATCCCATGCTCCTAGGCGTGGGGAGTTGGTACACTCACACCCACATCAGAGATCGATTGGACGACATGCAACATCAGTGGATGAACCCAATCCATGTGGCTAGGCCTACGGCTTTGAAGCCGAGCCATAGCTGGAGGTAGGCCATGCTAGGGCTTGCTCAGCTTCGGCACCTCTTCGAGGACCACGGCACGCCTCCCGCCGGCCGGAAGCTTATTGAGGATGCACGCCGGAACGCTCCTGTCCGCAAAGTTCAGTCCAACAGCAACAATGTCATCACGCGCTTCGCTAGTCGGAAGATGGAGCGCATGGTCGACACGGAGAGCCGGACGGTCGAGTACCCGGCCGTGATCATGTACGAACATGACGCCAAGGTACTGGAGTACTACTCCCAGCCGGTGAAGCTGGACCTGAAGTGGCAGCTCTCAAGCGCCAAGAAACCCTCCAGAATCCAGCACACACCGGACTTCCTATTGATCCGGGAGGATGGTTTCTGGGTGGAGGAGTGGAAGGAGGAAGCGCGCCTTCAAGCTCTGAGCGCTGAGAACCCCGAGCGGATTTTCAAGGACAAGGATGAGTGGCGGTACCCCGCAGTCGAAGAACACCTGCGGAACCTCGGGATCAGTTACCGACTTCGATCGGCAGATGAGCACCCTCAGGTCTTCATCCAGAACCTCATCTTTCTGTCCGACTACCTGGATCCCAAGTGGCCTGCTGTCGAGGCCTCACGCCTCGACGCTATCCAAGGGCAGTTTAGAGAGCAGGCAGCTCTTCCTCTGTTGCACCTCCTGGATCGCGGACGATTCGCAGAGTCCGAGAAGGATGGGGAGCTAGGCTTCGCATCAGATGATGTCTACAAGGCGATCGCGGACGGGCTCCTGTGCTTTGATCTGAAGAACGAGCTCCTGTCTGACACCCATCGGGTCATGGTCTACCGGGACATGGCGGCGCAAAAGCTCTGTTATGGGTTCTCTGACTCCGAGATTCTTGCCGTGGGGCCGATGGAGCGAAGAGATGTCTCCATCGATCCGGGTTGTCGTGTGGATTACGACGGCGTGACCTACACGGTTGTGAGGGTTGGTGCCAAGACGGCCACTCTCCAAAGCCAGGATTCGACCTTTGATCAGGATGTCTCGGCGCTCGTGGACAAGCATCAGCGCGGGCTCATTGTGATCCACTCCATGGAGGGTGTGGCCTCAAGGCCCTCGGCTTCGTTGGAGCAACTGCCTCCAAAGCGCGTGGACGAGATTCTTGACCGGATGAAGTGGCTGGACATGGCCGAGGCGGACCCCGGGTCCGTCCCCCTGTCGAAGCGCACCCTACAGCGATACCGCGAGATGGTCCGCAAGGCGGGCGACCATATCGTGGATCAGAGGGTGGCGCTGGCGTCGCGCATTGGCGACCGGGGAAACCGGGAGCGGAAGATCCCTCAGCGGCTCATCGAGCTGGTGGCTCAGGTGGCCGAGGAGCATTACAACAAGGCCAAGAACATGAAGAAGGCCACGGCCTACAAGTACTTCTTGGAAGCCTGTGAGAAAGAGAGCCTTCTTCCCTGCTCCATGATGTCCTTCAACAAGGAGCTGGAACTACAAAAGTCGGTTCGAGCTCGGAAGGGGAAGCGGGCGGAGTACCAAGAGGCGCCCATTGTTTGGTATCTGCGACTTACCGAGCCGGTGCATGGGGCGCGACCTTTCCAATATGTCCACATCGACCACACCCAGGTCGATTTGCTGTTGGTCGGGGCCGAGTCGCGGAAGGTACTCGGCAAGGCCTGGCTCACCCTGGCGGTGGATGCGGAATCTCGCGACATCGCGGCCTTCTATCTTACCTTCGAGGCGCCCTCCTACCGCTCCTGCATGATGGTGATTCGGGACATGGTCCGGCGCCACGGACAGATGCCCGCGATGCTTGTCCTGGATAACGGGAAGGAATTTCATTCCCGGGCATTGGCCAAGCTATGTGAGTTGTACGGGTGCAGCCTTCGGTTCCGTCCTGGCGGGAAGCCACGCTACGGCTCGGTAATGGAGCGGGTATTCGGGACGACCAATACTGAGTTTATCCATCAGCTCGAGGGGAACACCCAGCTGATGAAGAACCCTCGTTCCGTGACCAAGGCCGTCCTCCCCGAGAACTTCGCCGCCTGGACGCTTCCTCAGCTTCACGGGGCCCTGGAGCACTACTTCTTCAAGCTCTATGGGGCCAAGGAACATCCGGCTCACGGAGAGTCTCCCACTGAGCATTTCAAGCGCAGGATGGCCGAAACCGGGGAGCGCCAACACCGCCTGGTCCGCTTCGACGAAGTCTTCCGTATCGAGACCTGTCCTCCGCCCGCTGACACACCCACTCGTAAGGTGGATGGACAGCGGGGAGTCAAAATCCGGCACCTCTGGTTCTGGAACGATGTGTTCACGAAGGCGGAACTGAAGAACCGGGAAGTCGAGGTCCGGGTGGATCCTT
>JAFDZY010000497.1 GCA_018266685.1 Bacteroidota bacterium | reverse complement strand
GCTTCAGCGGCAGCAGGTACACGTTGTCCGCCGTCACCGGGTCGGTCATGATGGTGGCCGGGTTGCTGTTGATCAGCGTGACCTCGATGCCTTCGTTGCGCAGGGAGCGGCTGGCCTGGCTGCCACTGTAGTCGAACTCGCAAGCTTGACCGATGACGATGGGGCCGCTGCCGATCAATAGCACGGATTTGATGCTCGTGTCCTTAGGCATGCAATGAGATGGGTAAGAGAGGGAGAGGGTTTAAACGTGCGAGGGTGCGAAAGAGAGAGAGGGAGAGAGGGAGAGAGGAAGAGAGGAAGAGAGAAAGAGAGGAAGAGTGAAAGAGTGAAAGAGTGAAAAAGAGGAGACCCGATCTCTCGCACTCTTGCACCCTTGCACTCTTGCACCCTTGCACCCTCGCACTCTTGCACCAATGAAACTTCCCGGTGGCAAAGCCCTTGCTTCCGTCCAAACAGACTGGAGCAGCGTGGTGATGTCGGCTTTGGGCATGTCCGGAGGGTATCCGGGCCGCGAAGGTACCCCACCGCCGTGCAGCAGGGTGCGAATTGTGCAAAAGCGGTACGGATCGTGGAGAAGTGGTGCACCTGAACGGCGGAGCAAGTGCGGCAACTTCCCGACCAGCATACACGTCTCCACTCTAAATTGCCCGCCCAAACCACATTGCACCCATGAGAACCTTGTTGATGACCCTCGCTTTCGCCACCGCCTTCAGTGCCATGGCGCAGAAAGGCAACCAAACCACAAAATCCCCCGAAGAAAAAGCCAAGCAGCGCACGGAGCGTATGGTGAAGGAGCTCGGATTGGATGCCGACCAGCATGCCAAAGTATCGGAGATCAACATCAGTTTCGCAAAGGCCATGGCCGATGTGGCCAAGATCCAACCTGAAAAGGACCGCAAGGGCCGCGCCGATGTGCTGAAGGGCAGCCGCGATACGCGCCTTAGCCAGGTGCTCACCAAGGACCAATATGCCAAGTACCTCCAGCTCCGCGAAGAGCGCAAGGCGAAGAAAGACGACGACAAGGACGGCTCCAACGACTGACCGATCTAGCGCTTCATACCGAAAGGCCGCTCCCTGATCCGGGACGGCCTTTCGTTTTTTCCGCAGCACCCGGTTGTTCCTCGCAGTTCCTTCTCCTTCCTTCCGGCGCATGGTTCCCGTAGGGTCACCGCTTCGGACCCCTGCGGGAAGGGTCACCGCTTCGGGACCCTGCGGGAACCATGGACCATGAATTACCCCGACCTTTGCCCGACTATCCGATCCAACCATGCCATCCATTTCCGCCAAGGGCCAGGTCATGCCCTCCTCCCCCATCCGCAAGCTCGTTCCTTTTGCCGAAGCCGCCCGCAAGCGCGGCGTGGAAGTGCTCCACCTCAACATTGGCCAGCCCGACATCCACACGCCGGAGGTAGCGCTGAAAGCCATCCGCGAAAACAAGCTCACCGTGGTGGAATACAGCCACAGCGCGGGTTTTGAGAGCTACCGCAAAGGCTTGGCGGAATACTACAAAGCCCATCACATCCCGGTGACCCACGAGGACATCATCGTCACCACCGGCGGTTCCGAGGCATTGCTCTTCGGCATGATGAGCTGCTTCAACCCCGGTGATGAGATCATCATCCCCGAGCCCTTCTACGCCAACTACAACGCCTTCGCCATCCAGGCCGGCATCACCGTGGTGCCGCTGCGCAGCACCATCCACGACGGCTTCGCCCTGCCCCCGGCCACGGAATTCGAAAAGCTCATCACCCCGCGCACCAAGGGCATCCTCATTTGCAACCCCGGCAACCCCACCGGTGCGCTATACGGCCGCCAAGAGTTGGAAACCCTGCGCGACATCGTGAAGAAGCACGACCTCTTCCTGTTCAGCGACGAAGTGTACCGCGAGTTCTGCTACGACGGCGCGCAGCACATCAGCGCCATGGAGCTGGAAGGCATTGAGCAAAACGTGATCCTGATCGACAGCGTGAGCAAGCGCTACAGCATGTGCGGCGCCCGCATCGGCGCCTTCATTACCCGCAACAAGGAGCTGCTGGCCACGGCCATGAAGTTCGCCCAAGCCCGCCTCAGCCCGCCCACCTACGGCCAGATCGCTTCCGAGGCCGCACTCCATGCTCCCCCGGCCTATTTCAAGGAAGTGAACGAGGAATACCGCGAGCGGCGCAATATTTTGGTCGATGGCTTGAACACCATCCCCGGCGTGGTGTGCCCCAAGCCCAAGGGCGCCTTTTACTGCGTGGCCGAGCTGCCCATTGATGATGCCGACGTCTTTTGCCAGTGGCTCTTGGAGAAATTCGAGCACAAAGGCCACACCGTGATGATGGCCCCGGCCTCCGGCTTCTACGCCCAGCCAGCACCGGGTAAAAAACAGGTGCGCTTGGCCTACGTGTTGGAAAAGCCCAAGCTGCAACTTGCTGTGGAATGCCTGCGTGAAGCGCTTGTCCAATACGCCCATAAACCCGCCTTGGACCGGGCCGCAGCAGCCTCGAAGTAGTAGGCGTGCATATATTTTTTCGGCCGACAGGCAACTTTGGAAAGACCGCCCGTCTTTCCAATGAATCCCTTGTTGCGTATTTTAGCTTACTACCCCAACCGCCGCAATGCTACCCCACATTGTGCGAATCGACTTCATGCAGCCCAAGTTGAAAATCGCTTGGTTATGCTCCTTTGCAATGGCCCTGTGTTGCGGAACCGTGATGGGCCAGGCCTCCACGGATGCCTGCGGTTTCACCCCAGGTGCCCAATGGACCGTGGGGGCCAACTGCACAGCAGTGGCTTTCAATAAGCCGGCTGGCTATGTGAACAACATGAACCCCGCTGGTTGCGGAGGCTCGGCCAATGACGATGCCTTTGGCTGGTTTGCCGGTACCGGCAACCCGGTCATTGTGCAATACACCCCGCCCGCCACGGGTGATGCAGTCCTGCATGTGCTCACCGGTACCTGTGCGGCCCCAACAGTAGTGGGCTGTTCCGATGCTTGCTGCGCCGGTGCCGTGGAAACAGTGACCATTCCCACCACGTTGGGCACCAATTACATGGTGCGCGTGCAGCGCTGGGGGGGTGACAATGCCATGAACGGCACCCTCTGCGTGTACAACGCTCCGCCACCCCCGGCCAACGACAACCCCTGCGGGGCCACTGCCCTGCCCGTGAACGCCACCTGCACCTACACCACTTCCACAACGGCTCAGGCTACGGGCACCACGGGCGTTCCCGCACCTACCTGCTCCAACTACGCCGGTGCCGATGTGTGGTTCAGCGTGGTGGTCCCCGCCTCCGGCGGATTGATCCTCGACAGCAACACCGGGGTGGTCACCGATGGGGGCATGGCCCTGTACACAGCCCCCAGCTGCAGCGGCACCTTTACTCAAGTAGCCTGCGACGATGACGGCAGCGCCAACGGCCTCATGCCCATGATCTTCGCAACGGGCCTTACGCCCGGCACCACCGTGTACGTGCGCTTTTGGGAATACGGCGGGGACAATAACGGCACCTTTTCCATTTGTGCGGCAATACCTCCACCGCCGCCAACAAACGACAATCCATGCAACGCCATCGTGGCACCGGTAAATCCGGACATGAACTGCACCAGCCAAGCAGCCGGCACCCTCGTAGGCGCCACAGCCACGGGACTGCCCGTGTCCCCCTGCTTCGGCACTCCTGATGACGATGTCTGGTTCCGTTTCACCGCAACAAGCACCACGCAATACATCTCATTGAACAATGTTGCGGGCAATGTTACCGACCTGTACCATGCCGTGTACAGCGGCACCTGCGGCGCGCTTACCAACATCAGCTGCAGCGACCCGAACAACTCCACCCTAACCGGCCTCACCATCGGCCAAACCTATTGGATCAGGGTATATTCCTGGAGTGCTACGCCCGGTGCCAACACCACATTCAACCTCTGTATCACCACGCCTCCCCCGCCTCCGGCTTGCGGGCAGGTGTTCTACGACCCCGGTGGTGCTGGAGCAAATTATCCCGACGGGGTCAATTCCACCGTCACCATCTGCCCCACTTTCCCGGGTGACCTGGTTTCGCTCAACTTCACTTCATTCAGCACGGAAGGATTCATTGATGAACTGTTGATCTACGACGGCAACAGCACCGCAGCACCGCTCATCGGCACCTATAGTGGCACAGCCATTCCACCTTCCATCATGGCCACCAACCCCACCGGTTGCCTCACGGCCGTGTTCTCTGCGGATGGATCCATCAATTATCCCGGCTGGGCCGCCAACGTTTCCTGCACCACCCCGCCCGCAGGGGATTGTGTGTACATCCTTCGCCTCAACGACAGCGGAGCCAACGGCTGGGGATCCTCGTCCGTGGGTGTGCGCATCAATGGCGGGGCATGGACCAACTACACCGTTACCGGCGCCTCCAACTTCGCCCTCATCGGGGTGAACATCGGCGACCTGATCGAGCTCAACTACGTGGCCACCGGCCCCAACCAAAACCAAAATTCATATACCATCTCCAAATTGGGGCAATACCCCTATTTCTCCTCCGGCTCCCCACCTGTGGCAGGCATCTCCTTCAGCCAAACCGTGGATTGCGGCCCGCCGCCCGCACAACCCCAGGACTGCCTCGGCGGTGCCACGGTCTGCAACTCGCAAGCCATTACCAACAACAGCAGCAGTACCGGGCAAGTAATGGACCTGAACAGCACCAACCAAGGCTGCCTCTCTTCGGGTGAACGCCAAGGAACCTGGTACTACTTCTCCCCGCAGACAGCAGGTACCATTGCCTTCTCCATTACACCGGCCAATGGCACCGATGATTACGATTTTGCCGTGTGGGGGCCTTTCCCCAGCGCGCAGTGCCCCACCGGCCCGCCCCTGCGCTGCAGCTATGACGCGCCGGGCCCGTACACTACGGGCCTCAATTCCACGGCTACCCAAGCTTCCGAAGGAGCGGGTGGAACCGGCTGGGTGATGGACATCGACGCCTTGGCAGGTGAAGTATACGTGCTGTACATTGACAACTTCTCCACCACCGGCCAAGCCTTCACGCTGAACTGGCAACTTTCCGGTGGATCCAGCCTGGACTGCACCACCCTGCCCGTGGAGCTGCTCAGCTTGGAAGCCATTGCCCGTGACCCCGTGATCGATGTGAAGTGGGCTACAGCCACTGAACGCAATTCGCACCACTTCAACGTGCAGCGCAGCGTGGACAACCTCCACTTTTTCACCATCGGTACCGTGGCCGCTGCTGGCAACAGCCAGTTCCGCACCGATTATTTGTTCGTGGACCAGCACCCGGCACAGGGCGTGAACTACTATCGGCTGGAACAGGCGGACATCGACGGTACCGTAATGCTGAGCTACACGGTGGCTGCCACCATGAGTAGCGGCGACGCCAGGCCCGTGATCTTCCCCAATCCGGCCACGGACCAGCTCCACGTGGTGTTCAATCCGCCCACAGATGGTGCATACTCCTTCAATGTGCTGGATGCCTTGGGCCGATTGATACTAAGCTCCACGTCCCAAGTGCAACATGGCCAGGCCTCTATCTCCCTGCAGGTGGATCAGCTCGCACGGGGCTGGTACAACTTGCAGATCTTGCAACCGGATGGCACCACCATTCCCGGCGATGGCTTCATGAAGCAATAACTGCTTGGAACTTCGGCGCAGGCTGGATGCTTTGCCATTCTTCCTGCGCATGAGCGGTGCCCGGGCAAGCGCAGTGTATCCGAAGCATTCCTGGCAGGCTCCCTTCCATCAGGGCCTCTTGCTTGCATGAACTTCTTGCATCCCCATTTTTCGGGACAACCCAGTTCCGCCCGCTTCCGTATGCAATGTGCGCCATTCAACGGCAATGGTTGATAAATCGCCGGGATTTAATTGACCTTCATCCCAATTCGCAATGAACTTGCATAGCGATTGGACAGAAGGGTTCCGCCCCCTATTAGGCATTGCCAAATGATAAGCATCCGGAACATGGCTGCACTCCTTCCCTTCCGCGTTCCTATTTCCTGCAACGTGTACATGGCATGCGCCATCCTGTTGTTTTCGGCAGTGGTGCATCCACAACTGCAGGCGCAAGTTTCCAGCAATACCTGCACTGCCGCCGCAGCAAACCGCTACCCCGTGAACACTTCCTGTGTCCCCGTTGCCTTCAACAAGCCCACCGCATACACGTTTACCTACAACCCCGGCGGCTGCAATTCCGGCAATTTTGATGATGCGTGGGGCAGCTTCATTGCTACAAGCACCCAAACCACCGTGCAGTACACCCCTGCAGCCGGTGATGCCATCCTGCAAGTGCTCGCTGGCTGCGGTGGTCCATTATTGGGTTGTTCCAATGTGGCGTTGGGGGGAGGCACGGAAACCGTGACCCTGCCCACCGTACCCGGCACCACCTACTACATCCGCGTGCAGCGGTACAACACCAACAACGCCATGAACGGCACCCTGTGCGTGTACAGCACCATTTGCCTCTACCGGCTTACCTTGAACGACATATACGGGGATGGCTGGGGCGATGTGTTGGGTCAGGCATACGTGGAAATCTTTGTGAACGGTGTTAGCATTGGCCAATACACCCTCACGGGCGGATTCTCTGGTTACCTCGACTTCGGTGTGAACGACGGCGATGTTGTTGACGTGATCTTCAACACCACGGGGCTTGGTGCGTACATTGATGAAAACTACTTCGACCTTTCCGTGGGCGGACAATGCATCTTCAACACGTATAATCCCCCCAATGTGGCCGTACCCTATACATCGATAGTGGATTGCTCACCTTCCACGGCGGCCTTGCCGCAAGATTGCGTGGGTGGCAGCACCATTTGCAGCAATGCCAGCATCAACGACAACAACGCCACAACGGGTTGCGTCATGGACCTCAACGCCTCAAACAGTGGATGCCTCCTGAACTACGAGCGCCAAGGCTCCTGGTACTATTTCTCGCCATCCGCCAGCGGTACCCTGGGCTTTACGCTCATACCCAACGGCCCCACCGACGACTATGACTTCGCCCTGTGGGGACCCTATAACGGCGTGCAATGCCCGAATACCGCACCTGTCCGCTGCAGTTATTTCGACGGACGCACCTACAATTACACCACCACCGGCATGGGCAATGGGGCCGTGGACAATTCCGAAGGGGCCGGGCCGCCTGCGGATGGATGGGTAAGCACGCTTAACGTTACAGCAGGCATGGTGTACGTGCTCTATGTTGACAACTGGTCTTCCACCGGCCAAGCCTTCAACCTCACTTGGCAACTCTCCGGTGGCGCCTCCCTGGATTGCACCACCCTGCCCGTGGAATTGCTTTCCCTCGAAGCCACCGCCCGCGATGCCGTGATTGACGTGGATTGGGCCACCGCCACCGAACGCAATTCGAACTATTTCGACGTGGAACGCAGCCCGGACGATATCAACTTCATGCGCATTGGCACCGTGGCCGCAGCCGGTGATGCCCAGTACCGCAACGATTACCTCTTCACCGACCCGAACCCGCTCCATGGGGCCAACTATTACCGCTTGAAACAAGTGGACCGCAACGGGGCTTACTCCCTTACGCATTCCGTGGTGGCCTTCATGGGCGTGGGCGCACTGGAGCCCGTGGTCTTCCCCAACCCCGCCACCGACCTCCTGAACGTGGCCTTTGCATCGCCGGTGGACGGTACTTCCGGGGTGAGCGTGGAGGATGCGTTGGGCCGCACCTTGGCCACCGTCCTGGCCAATGGCTTG
>JAFDZY010000496.1 GCA_018266685.1 Bacteroidota bacterium | reverse complement strand
GTGATCGGCTACGACGACTATATCCAACTGAAGGGCGAGGCCGGGGCCAAGGCCGCTGGGAAGCTGCGCGTGGAAGGCAAGGAATACAGCGTGAAGGACGGAGACGTGATGCACTTCCTCTTCAACGTATGATGCGCTTCCCCGGCATATTGATCGCGGTGCTCCTGGCATTGGGCATCAGCGGCAAGGCCAGCGCTGCGGCCAGCGTGGAGGAAGAGGCCCGCACGGTGGTCCACATGCTGGAGTACGTGGGCGTGGACTACCCCGCCTTCGTGAAGAATGGCCAGGTGCTGGACACCGCGGAATACGCCGAACAGCAGGAATTCGCCCTGCAATGCCTTTCCATCCTGAAGCAGTTGCCTTTGGTGGACGCAGCCCCGGACCTGGTGGCCCATGCGCAGAAGCTGCAGGAACGCATCGGCGCCAAGGCTGATGGCTTGGAGATCGCCGCGCTGGCCAATGCCTTGCGCCAGGAGGTGATCGTGGCCTACAAGGTGGCCGTGGCCCCGCGCAAAAAACCGGAACTAGGCACGGCGGTCGCGCTTTATGATGCGCATTGCGCCAGTTGCCACGGCGCCACCGGGGGCGGTGACGGTCCGCAGGCCGCCAGCCTCGACCCCGCGCCGCGCAATTTCCTCGACACCGCCGCCATGGACGTGCGCAGCCCCTTCGGCCTGTACAACACCATTACGCTGGGTGTGGCCGGCACCTCCATGCTGCCCTTCACGGGCCTTACGGAAGAGGAGCGCTGGGCGCTGGCCTTCCACGTGGCGGACCTGCGGGTGCCTGCGGATGAACTGCAGCGTGGCGAAGTACTGTGGAAGAACGGTGTGGGCAAGGAGGATTTCCCCAACCTCACCGCCGTGGTGACCACCACGCCGGAAGAAGCGGTGAAGAAAGGCGGTGCCGACCTCGCCGCCGTGCTGGCCTGGCTCACCGCCCATCCGGAAGCGCTTGGCAACAACGGCCCTTCCCCCTTGAACCTCACGCGCGACCGCTTGGCCCAGGCGCTGGATGCTTACAAGGCCGGCCAGCCGGAAGAAGCGCGCCGCCTTTCCATCAGTGCCTACCTGGAAGGTTTTGAATTGATCGAGACGGCCTTGGACAACGTGGACGCGCCGCTGCGCAAGCAGACGGAACGGGAGATGATGGCCCTGCGCTCGCAGATCTCCGCCAAGGCCCCGGCGGATTCCGTGGCCGCCAGCATCGGGCGCATCAACGGCTTGCTGGAACAGGCCGACGACAAGCTCTCCGGCGGTGGACTCACCGGCACGGCCGCGTTTCTCGGCTCCTTGATCATCCTGCTGCGCGAGGGCCTGGAGGCCATCCTGGTGCTGGCCGCCATCCTGGCCTTTGTGCTGAAGACCGGCCGGCGCGATGCATTGAAGTACGTGCATGCCGGCTGGATCGGGGCCGTGGTGCTGGGCGTGCTCACCTGGGTGCTGGCCAGCTATGTGCTCACCATCACCGGGGCCAACCGTGAGCTGACCGAAGGCATCACCGCACTGCTGGCCGCGGCCATGCTGCTGTATGTGGGCTGGTGGTTGCACAACAAGTCCAACACCAGGGCGTGGCACCGCTACATCAAGGACAAGGTGGGCGGGGCCTTGGGCAGCCAAACGTTGTGGGTGCTGGCGGGGATCTCCTTCCTGGCCGTATACCGCGAGTTGTTCGAGATCATCCTTTTTTATGAAACCCTGCTGGACCAGGTGGGGCCGCAGGGCCACACCGCCGTGTGGGGCGGTGTGGTGGCCGCAGCGACGCTACTGGTAATCATCGGCTGGGCCATCCTGAAGTACAGCGTGAAGCTGCCCATTGGTCCCTTCTTCGCGGTGACGGCCTTGCTGCTCGCGTTCATGGCGGTGGTCTTCGCCGGCAACGGCATAGCGGCCTTGCAGGAGGCGGGCGTGTTCGAGGCCACCTTCGTGCGCTTCATCACCGTGCCGGTGCTGGGCATCCACCCCACGGTGCAGGGCTTGGTGACGCAAGCCTGCGTGTTGGCGTTGGTGCTCGGCGTGGTGGTGTGGGGGAGGATGCGGATGGCGCGTGTGGCGGCGCAGTGATTCGCATCCTCGCCCGCGTTTGCAACGCGGGCGTTCCATCCCGGTCGTTTGGAACGACCACCCGATCTTCTCCGCAAGGCTGTACCGGTCACTGGACATGAAGCAAAGCTATACCATGGCCACCAAGGTTCGTGCAGCTGTTCGGGACGTGCAACGGGCAGGCAGCGCTTCAATGTACGCGCTGCAAGCGCGTCCCGATCTGCGTCCGCGTTGCAAACGCGGACGAGTGCGGGTTATTTTTCCGCTCCACATGCGGTTCACCGGAAGCTTCATTTGCTCGGTCGCCTTGCTGCTCCCATCGGCGGGCATGGGCCAGGCTCCGCTGCAAGGCCGCGTGATGGATGCCCGGACGCAAGAGCCGCTGCCCTATGCCAGCGTGGCCACCGCAAAAGATGGCAAGGGCGTGATCACCAATGAGGAAGGGGTCTTTCGCATTCCATCGGTGGCAGCGGAGGATACCCTGCTGTTCTCCTATTTGGGTTACCACCGGCTGCGCATGGCCGCAGGAGAGGTGCGTACACGGCACGAAGTGCTTCTGCAGCCTTCCGTCACGGAGCTTTCCGCCGTGCAGGTTGTGGGCCGCAACGACGCGCTGTACGACCTCGTCATCGCCTGCGGGAAGCAGCTGCGGCAAGCCGGGCGATACGAGGGGAAAACGTACTACCAATTGGAAACGCGCACCCTTGATCTTCCGGTGGAAGGAGTGGAGTGCTTCTACAACGGCCGCTTCAACGGGGCGGACATCGATGCGTTGGACCTGAAGCAGGGGCGCATCGGCCTGTTGCCGGTCCATGGGCGCTACATGGTGAACCTCAACACCAGCCGGGCCTTCATGCTGCTGCACCCGGCGGAACGCAACAGCGCGTTTCCCGCCACGCCGTTGCGGTACCGTTCGCGCAAGGCCCTGCGCAAAGCATTCGACCTCACGGTGGTGGCCACCATGCACGCGCCGCAGGAATTGGTCCAGGTGAGCTTCACCCCCAAGGATACAGGCGGGGCTTTTTTCAGCGGGAAGCTCTGGATCGAAACGGCCACGGCCACGGTGCGCAGCATGGAGCTGGATTGTGACCGATGCACGCGCCATCCATTTCTGCCCATGGGGCCCGAGGATGAGCTGCGCGATCTCTCCATTCACTATCTCCAGACTTTTTCCACATGGGAAGGCCGCCCGGTGGTGAACACGGTGGCGCTGGAGTATGCATACACCTATCATACCGGGCCGGAAGCAGCGCGGATTGCGGAGCGGGATCCGGCTTTCCGGAACGACTGGAAATTCCGGACCAAGGGCATCCTGCACCTCTATGCCCCCGGGGAAAAGTTCATCCTGCCCTTTTTCCGGTACGATGCCGGGCAGATGGACTACCGCAAAGTGCTTTCCATGCCGTACGACAGTGCGTTCTGGGCCAATGCCCCAAGCCTGGTGCAGACCGATCGGCAGCAACGGGATGAAACGTTGTTCGCGCAGCAGGGCCTGCTGTTGGGCACCCGCGAAATGGATCCCATGGAACGGGGCCGCAGCGGCTTCTTCGAGAGCACCTACGCATTCTGGTCTCCTGCCATGCGCATCCACTTGAAGAACCTGCTGGACAGTGCGGCAAGCGCCCCGCCCACCGCCAATGCGGATGGTGCCACCGCCACGGCCGACCAGTTGCACTTGGTGGCGCAGCTCTACCTCAATGTGGACCGCACCCCGGAAGGGTACCGCACCTTCAGCGCCACGGTCTTCGATGGCTTCAACTCCTGGTGCCACCTGCCGGAAAAGGAGCGCTCGGACCTGCTCCTGAACATCTACTTCGACCTCTGCGAGGTGGAGCGCAGGCGCATGCAGGCCGCGCTGGATGCACCCGGCCTTTCGTTGGAACGCATCCGGGACATCCATGCCGAAGCGGAGAAAGCAATGGAACGCCGCACGGCGGCCTTCCTGAAGGACACGCACTACGGGGCGGACCGGCAGGTGATGAAGCGCTGGAACGACCTTGTGCGCAAGGAACTCGGCGTGGACAACTTCAAGATCTTCGGGCTTGCCGACGGGGACGGGTAATACCCTTTCGCAATACAGATACTCCCGATCTGTTTGCTCTTCCCGAAAGCGGGATGCGGCATTTCCCACATGCCTTCTCCGCGCAGGTCGCCCCGTAGACACCGCTACACATCCTGTTCCGCGTATCGTCCTCCGGAAAGATCGCGTCGCTTCTCTTGTCCGACCTTGAATTCGTAAATGGTGTTACATTCGTTCTCCAAGCCCATTTCACCATGTCTGCCTTGATGCCCACAAACCTGTTCAAGTTTGCCACCGTGCGCGCACCCCGCAAGCCCACGGTTGCCGATACCGCCCTGCACACCGTTCCGTACACCTTGGAGAGCACTTTGCATCAAACACTGGCCACACAGCGCCCTCTCTGGCGCGAGCGTCCACGCTCGTGCCCATTATGATCCTGCCATATCTCTGACGCGAGCGTCCTCCGCTCGTGTCTTCCACCACATGCTCATCCTCTATATGCAGCTACCTTCACCATCATGAGCGAACGCTACAAGTTCGTGGAAGACCATGCCCACTTCGTAACTTTCGCGGTAGTGGGTTGGGTGGATGTGTTCACACGCCGGGAATATGCCGACTTCCTGTTGAAGAACTTGACATACTGCCGTAAGCAGAAAGGTCTACGCCTGTACGAATTCGTGATCATGCCCAATCACCTCCACTTGATCGCGGCGGCGGCCAATGGCAGCTTGGGTGAGATCATGCGCGACTTCAAGACCTACACAAGCAAGGAATTGGTGAAGATGATCGCCGCGAACCCGCGTGAAAGCAGGAAGGAATGGATGCTGCGGGTGTTCCGGGAGCATGGCGCCGCAAATCCCCTGAACGTTCACCATCAATTCTGGCAACAAAGCAACAGGCCAATCATACTTGACAAGCCCGAACTGTTCGAGCAAAGGCGGACCTACCTTCGCGAGAACCCGCTTCGAGCAGGATTGGTCAATGATGAATCAGCGTACATGTGGAGCAGCGCGAACCCACAACTGGACTTTGAATGTGATGAGGCATAGTTGGAATGGGGCACGAGCGTGGACGCTCGCGCCAGTGTGGGGATACAGGCAGTTGCATGTTCCAAGCGCTCCCGGCGCCTTCCACGCAGCCCACCTGCATTGGCGCTGGGGCCAGGCAGAGCAGCATTCAGACCCAATAACAAGCAGGGTGTTGCCCGAAATTGGGAAGCCCCAGTTCATTGGTGGCAATGGCCTGGTGGACCCCAAAGTGCCGAACCAAACGATTATCGTAGCGGTCTGTCTAAAAGACTCCATCAAGGAAACCAAGGTCGATTTTGAGGGAAGTTTCACCCTTGGTGCGGATGGTAAGGCGCGTATCCCTGAGAAGATCGAGGACGGTGCGCCCATCGAACTTTGGTATTCAACGGAGATAAGGCCCAGCTTGCTCTACCCATCGAACGAGGGATGTGTCTTCATCCATGGCCTCTTCTTCGCGCATGATCCGGAGCCCAAATTCGTTTCGGGCCAACGAAAGGCCTATGTTCAAACTGGGCCAGAGCGACAACAGTATGTCCCAGCCAAGCCCAAAGCGGCCACATGGGTCAGAGACCCCAAGGACTGATGTTGATCTCGGATGCTTTGTTCGATATGGCTTGTGCGGCACCATACTGCATTGTCAATACTATCGGGATCGGAGCATCAAAAAAATCATGTGTGATAAGATTTTCAGCCATACCTTATGGTGCGGTCGAATATGGCTTGATAATGATGTCAGTGTGGTTGATATATTGGTTTTTGGGTCCTTGG
>JAFDZY010000495.1 GCA_018266685.1 Bacteroidota bacterium | reverse complement strand
GCTCAGGGCAATGTATCGTTAGTGACTGGATGATAATCATGAACTGCCCTGAGCGGAGCCGAAGGGCCAACCAAGTTCAGCACCGGTGGTTTTTCAAGCCTGGTGTACATTTCTGTACGTGATGCTATCCTGGCTTGGTCAATTTGATGCGTCTGCACTGTTCATCCAATACGGTCCCCCGGAATTAAACTTGCGCTGTGCAATTCAACCAGATCATCGGCCACGCGGCCCTGAAGGCGCGCCTCATTGGCAACATCCGCGAGGGCCGGGTGGCGCATGCGCAGTTTTACCTGGGCCAGCGCGGCAGCGGGGTGCTTCCCTTGGCGCTTGCCTATGCCACCTATTTGCTTTGCGAAAATCCCGGCGAAGGCGATAGTTGCGGCCAGTGCGATTCCTGCACCATGGTGGACAAGCTTGCACACCCGGACCTCAACCTGGTGTTCCCGATCTTCTTCACCGACAAGGTGAAGACCTGCGAGCCCTACCTGGCGGATTGGCGGGCGGCAGTGAAGAAGATGCCCTACATGGATGCGGAGATGTGGCGCGCCTCGCTCACCGGGGAGAACAAGCAGCTCCGCATGGGCGTGGACATCGCGGCCGAAGTGGTGCGGAAGCTCAGCCTGAAGCCGTTCCGGGGCGGCTGGAAGGTGATGCTCATTTGGTTGCCGGAAATGATGGACCCGGCCATGGCGAACAAATTGCTGAAGGTGCTTGAAGAACCTGATCCGCGAACGGTTTTCCTGCTTGCAGGCGAGAGCCAGGACCGCATCCTGCCCACCATCCTCAGCCGGACACAATTGGTGAAGGTGCCCGCCATCGGGCCGGGGGAACTTGCGACTGCATTGCAGGCAAGCTTCCCTGAGATGACCGGTGAACTTGCACACGCCATAGCCGCCCGCAGCGAAGGCGACCTGTTGGAGGCCTTTGCCATGGCCGAGGGCAGCGAGGACCAATTGTTCGTGTTCTTCCGCGATTGGTTGCGCTCCTGCTTTGCCAACAAGGTGGAAGAGTATGCCTCAGCGGGGGAATACTTCGCCAAAATGGGCCGGGAGGAGCAGAAGGCCCTGATGACATACGCCCTGCACCTGATCCGCCAGTGCATGCTGCAGTGGCAGGACTTGCCCCAGCTGGTAACGGCCATCGGGGAGGAGATGGAGTTCGTGAAGAAGTTCAGCGCATTGCTTACCATGGCCAGCGCGGACGGCATCCGCCGTGAGCTGGAAACCGCCCATGCCCACTTGGAGCGCAACGCCAATCCCAGGGTGCTTTTCCTGGACCTTAGTTACCGGATCAGCGTGTTGTTGCGCAACAAGGAAGTTCCCGCGTAATACCGTTCTCCTAGCGGAAAGCCGGGCCTTGTGTGCCCCGTGCCGCTGCTTACCCTGTTATCTTCGCGCCTTATGTCCTGTACAAGTTGTGCGAAAGGGGCGGACGGAAAGCCCGCCGGATGCAAGAACAACGGCTATTGCAGCACCAGTGGCTGCAACAAGCTCGATGTGTTCGATTGGCTGGCCGGCGTGCCGCTGCCCGGCGGCCAAACGCCGTTCGATGCCGTGGAGGTGCGCTTCAAGGGAACGCGGAAATCCTTCTACCGCAACGCAAAATTGCTGGCCCTGCAGCCGGGCGACCTGGTGACCGTGGAAGCCGCCAGCGGGCACGATGTGGGGATGGTGAGCCTTGCGGGCGAACTGGTGCGCGCACAAATGCAACGCAAAAACGGCAGCACCGACACGTACGAGCTGCGCAAAGTGCTGCGCAAGTCCACCCAGGAGGACATCGATACCTGGCACACGGCCCGCAAGCACGAGGATGAAACCTTGTTCGCCGCGCGCAAGATCTGCGACGACGCACGGTTGGACATGAAGGTGAGCGACGTGGAATACCAGGGAGACGGCACCCGCGCCACCTTCTTCTATGTCGCGGAGCAACGCATTGATTTCAGGGACCTCCTGAGAAAACTGTCCGACCGCTTCAAGGTGCGCGTGGACATGAAGCAGATCGGTGCCCGGCAGGAGGCCGCACGCATCGGCGGCATAGGGCCCTGCGGCAGGGAGTTGTGCTGCAGCACTTGGCTCACGGACCTGCGCAGCGTTACCACCAGCGCCGCGCGCTACCAGCAATTGGCGCTCAACCCGCAAAAATTGGCCGGCCTGTGCGGCAAGCTGAAGTGCTGCCTGAACTATGAGCTGGACATGTACGTGGAAGCCATCAAAAGCTACCCCTCGCAGAACGCAAAGCTCAAGACCAAGCAGGGCGCCGGCGTGCACATGAAGACGGACATCTTCACCGCCAGGATGTGGTACCTCTTCAAGTCCCCGGGCGAACCGGCCGCCATGGCCGGTTTCCCCATAGAAGCAGTGCGGGAGATCTTGGCGCAGAACAAAGAAGGCGTGGTGCCCGATGTGGACCTGCACATGGTGGAGGAGCCGGCCGCCCCCGCCCCCGCCGGGAAGCCCACGGATTACGACAACGTGATCGACGGGGCGGAAGATCTTGCCCGGTTCGATAAAAAAGGAAAGTCGGGCGGACGGAACCGCGGACGGGACGGGAAGCATAAGCGACCCTCCGGGAACAAGCAAGCCGGTGGACCGGCCAATGGAAGGGAACGCAGGGAGGCAACCGCCAATGAACCGAAGCCCCTGGAAGGGCGGCAATCAGACAAGCCCGCAGGCGAACGCCGCAGCCGCGACCACCGGGGCCGGCGGCGCAAAGGCCCCCGCGCCGGAGGGCAGGCAACAGGAGGCAACCCCAAGCCCGATAAGGCGTGAAGACCCAGCTCTTGACCGTGATCTTAGCCTGCGTGCTCGCGGCGGGGTGCTCCAAACACGTGGTGTTCCAGCAGGATGCGGAGGTGCCCCAAGGCAAATGGCCCCGCAATTGGAAACCGCAGTTCACCTTCGACGTGCAGGACACCATCTCCCCGCGCGACATCTTTCTGGACATCCGCCATACCGGGGATTATCCGTTCAGCAACATCTACATCTTCGCTTCCCTGCAGGGCCCCGGCGGCACCTATACGGACACCGTGGAATGCACCCTTGCGGACCCCACCGGACGTTGGTACGGCAAAGGCACCGGCTTCATCTTCAGCGACCGTTTCCAAGCCCACGTGCTGTACAAGGTCGGCAATAAGTTCCCGCACCCCGGGCGTTATGTGTTCACCCTGGAACAAGCCATGCGCACCGAAGAACTCAACGGTGTGATCGACGTGGGCATCAGCGTGGAGAAGGCGCAAAAGCGGAATTGAACGGGAGCAATGGCGGCCAACAAGAACAAGGGAAGGGCAGCAGGCAAATGGCTTGTGCTGTGGTGGCTCGCCGTGCTGGGGCCCGTGCTGGTCCTCGTGGGCGGGTTGCTGGCGGCAGCGGCCAGCAAGGGGCTGCCCAGCACCAGCGAACTCCAAAACCCGCGCAGCGACCTGGCCACGGCCGTGCTGTTCAGCGATGGCTCCCTCATGGGGCAGTACTACCGGGAGAACCGGATCCCCGTGGATTACGGCCACATCAGCCCCTACGTGGTGCAGGCCCTGGTGGCCACCGAGGATGCACGATTCCGCCAGCACAGCGGCATTGACGTGCGCGGAACACTGCGTGCTGCGGTGTTCATGGGCAAGCGTGGCGGGGCCAGCACCATTACGCAGCAGCTGGCCAAGATGCTCTTCCACGATGTGCGGCAGGACATGCTGGGCCGTGTTTTCCAGAAGTTCCAGGAATGGATCATCTCCGCACGGTTGGAGCGCGAGTACACCAAGGACGAGATCATTGCGATGTACCTGAACCGCTTTGATTGGATCAACCAGGCCGTGGGCATCAACTCCGCCGCGCGCGTCTATTTCAACACCACCCCCGATTCCTTGCGCATCGAACAGGCGGCCATGTTGGTGGGCATGTGCAAAAACCCCGCACTCTTCAACCCGCTGCGCCGCCCCGACACCACGCTCACGCGCCGCATGGTGGTGCTGGGCCAGATGGTGAAGAGCGGCGCACTGACACGTGCACAGTATGATTCGCTGAAGGTGCTCCCGCTCGGCCTCAATTTCCAACGCGTGGACCACACCGAAGGCCCGGCGCCCTACCTGCGGGAAACGCTCCGAGGCGAGTTGCAGGCCATGTTCAGTGAAAAAGATCCCGCCACCGGCAAACCGCGCTTCGCCAAGGCGGACGGGTCCATGTACGACATCTATACCGATGGACTGAAAGTGTACACCACCATCGACCGCCGCATGCAGGGCTACGCCGAGTGGGGCATGCGCCAGCACCTGTCCACGGAGCTGCAGGCGGAATTTTTCAAGGACCTGGCCAAGAAGAAGAACAGGCCCTTTGATTACAGGGTGAGCCAATCCGAGGTGGATGCCATCATGGAAACCGCGCGCAAACGGAGCGACAGGTACCGCGTGCTCACCGGCAAGCAATGCCCCAATTGCCAGCGCCCCGCAGCCTACATTGTAAAAGCCAGGCACGACGGGCGGATGATGTTCCATTGCGACCCTGAAAAAGGAGGATGCGACACGTGGTGGGCCATCCTGGACGCAAAGGGCATTGAAAAGCAGTTCGACACGCCCGTACACATGACCGTGTTCACCTGGCACGGTGAAAAGGATACGGTGATGACGCCCAACGACAGCATCCGCTACTACAAGAGCTTCCTGCAAAGCGGCTTGCTGAGCATGGACCCGCACACAGGCTTTGTAAAGGCCTGGGTGGGCGGCATCGATTACAAGTATTTCCAATTTGACCACGTGGACCAGGCGCGCAGGCAGGTGGGCTCCACCTTCAAACCGTTCGTGTACGCCACGGCCATCCGCGAAGGCATGAAGCCCTGCATGGAGCTGCCCAACCAGAAAACCTGCTTCACCATGCCCGCCGGGCAGCCGGACTGGTGCCCGCAGAACAGCGACAACGAATACGGCGGCATGGTGACGCTCAAGTACGCCCTGGCCAATTCCATGAACACCATCACCGCCTGGATCATGAAGCAATACGGGCCGCAGGCGGTGATCACCTTGGCGCGCCACATGGGCGTGGAAAGCCCCATGGACCCGGTGCCCTCGCTCTGCCTCGGCGTGGCGGACCTCACCCTGGAGGAAATGGTGGGCGCCTTCTCCACCTTCGCCAACGACGGCGTGTACATCAAGCCCGTGGTGATCACCCGCATCGAGGACAAGAACGGGAACACCATCTTCGACATGACGCCCAAGACCGAGGAAGCGCTGGACCCGCGCACCTCCTACATCATGTTGGAAATGCTGAAGGGCGTGGTGGACGGCGCCTACAATCCGAGCACGGGCAAAACGGTAGGCACCGGCATGCGCCTGCGCATGGGCTGGGGCAGCAGGGCCAAGTACGGAAACATCAAGTACCCCACGGCGGGTAAAACAGGCACCACGCAGAACAACAGCGATGGTTGGTTCATTGGCATCACCCCGGACTTAGTGACCGGCGTATGGACCGGCGCAGAGGACCGCAGCGTGCGCTTTAGCCGCACCGACCTGGGGCAAGGGGCCAACATGGCGCTGCCCATCTATGGCTACTACATGAACAAGGTGTATGCGGACAGCACCATCACCATCAGCAAGGGGGACTTTGCCAAACCGGAAGGCATCGGCGACCTGGACATGGACTGCTTTGGCAAGAGGGGTGCGCGCACCCCGAACCGCTTTGAGGAAGGCCGCGAAGCGCCAACTTGGGAATAGCCGCTACACGTACTTCCGAAGCACGGACCCCACGCGGTCCGCATAGCTGCCGCCGAACAAGTTGAGGTGTACCAGCAACGGGTACAGGTTGCAGAGTTCCACACGTTCTTCCCAGCCCGGAACGAGTGGCTCCTCGTTGTTGTACGCCTCGTAGAATTCGCGGTCAAAGCCGCCGAACAGCTTGGTCATGGCCAGGTCCATTTCCCGGTGCCCGTAGTAAACGGCCGGGTCGATCAGTACCGGTTCGCCATTGGCCGACGCCAAATAGTTGTGCTTCCACAAGTCGCCGTGCAGCAGCGCGGGCATTTCCGGTGGTAACAAGGCCGGCAGCCTGGCGTACAGCCGCTCAAAGCGGATCGTGTCGCCCGGATGGATGCGCCCATTGTCCCTGGCCATCTTCACCAAGGGTTCCAAGCGGCATTGCACCAGGAACTCCACCCAGTCCTTGTGCGGGGTGTTCACCTGTGGCAACAGGCCGATGTAGTTGTCATGGCCCAGGCCGAAACTGTTGTTTGTGCTGCGGTGCAGCCGGGCCAAAGCGCGCCCGAACCGCGCCTGGAAATCACGGTCTTCCTCTTCTTGTGCAATGAATTCAAGCAGCAGGAAGGTGGTGCCGTCCACTTCACCTTGCGCAAGCACTTCAGGCACGCGCAGCGCACCTGCTTCGCGCAAGATGCCCAAGCCGCGTTCCTCCGAAACAAAAGGACTGGGATAGCAGTCCGCCGTGTTGGTCTTCACAAAGAACTCCCCGGCATTGGTATGCAGCCGAAAGGCATCGTTGATGCTGCCGCCCGCAACAGGCCGCGCATCGCGCACCTGTACCGGTTCATGCAGTTTTTCAGTCAATACGCGGCCAAGGTGTTCGGCCAGCGGCTGGGGCAAGGGCATGCACAAAGGAAATGGAAGAAAAGTAGGGCATCAAGCCAGCCTCTCCCGCCAAACTTCCGACCCAACGGTAAAGTGAGTTCCAGGAGGAACAGGCTGGGCCTCTGGCGGGAGCCACAACCAGGTCTGTACAAGGCACAACAGCCCGGAGCGGTCTCTGACCGCCAAGCCGAGCTACATTCGGGGCACCATGAGCCGCAGCTACAAGTTTCCTTGCTGAACTTGGAACCAAGTTGAAGCGATGTGGAAAGTCTGGAGACTTCAAGCAAGCGAAATGGAACCCACAAGTCGCCCCGGCCCTTTTCTCTGGAGCGCAAAGCTCGGTTGGCCGGGAAGACTTGCGGGAGCGTGGG
>JAFDZY010000494.1 GCA_018266685.1 Bacteroidota bacterium | reverse complement strand
GCGCCAAGAGATGCGGGGTGCGGGAGGAGGGAACCGCCAAGACGCGAAGAACGCCGAGGAATGCAGGGTGCGGGAGGAGGGAACCGCCAAGACGCAAAGCGCGCCAAGGGGAGTCACGCGAAGATGTGAAGGGGGATGCGGGTTCGTGGGAAAGGGTTTACCGCCAAGATGCCAAGCGCGCCAAGAATGCCTCACGCGAAGACGCGAAGGCGCGAAGAATGGCATGGCTCAAGGTTTTACCGCCAAGACGCGAAGAGCGCCAAGAGATGCGGGGTGCGGGAGGAGGGAACCGCCAAGACGCAAAGAGCGTCAAGAATGCCTCACGCGAAGACGCGAAGGCGCGAAGAATGGCATGGCTTAATGAGGAACCGCCAAGACGCGAAGAACGCCGAGGAATGCAGGGTGCGAGAGGAGGGAACCGCCAAGACGTGAAGAACGCCAAGGGGGCTCACGCGAAGCCGCGAAGAACGCGAAGGGATTGCGTTGTGCCGTTGCGGTTGGGCATTTACCGCTCAGTACGCGCTCGCTTTCTCCAGTTCTTTCAGGTCGTCCTGCGTGAGCCGCAATTCCGCTGCGGCGGCCAGTTCATCCACTTGCTTGAGGCTGGTGGCGCTGGAGATCGCGGCGGTGACCAATGGGCGCGACATCAGCCATGCGATGGCCACCGTGGCCTGCGTGCAGCGGTGCCTTGCGGAAACGGCGTCCAAAGCACCGAGGATCTGCATGCCGCGATCGTTCAGGTAGGCCTTCACATCGCCCTTGCGGGCACGGTTGCCGAGGTCAGACTCACTGCGGTACTTGCCGGTGAGGAAGCCGCTGGCAAGCGAGTAGTACGTGAGCACGCCCAGGCCATATTCCCCGCAGATCGGCGCGTACTCCTCCTCGAAGCTTCTCCGGCTGAACAGGTTGTAGCGCGGCTGCAACGAGATGTACGCGGGCAGCCCCATGCTTTCGCCCACTTGCATGGAACGCCGCAGGCGCCCCGGCGCCAGGTTGGAGGCGCCGATCCAGCGCACCTTGCCCTGCTTCACCAGTTGGTCGTAGGCCGCAAGGGTTTCCTCCACCGGGGTGTCCAGATCGTCCCAATGGCTCTGGTACAGGTCAATGTGGTCCGTACGCAGCCGCTTCAGCGAAGCTTCCACCGCACGCAGGATGTACTCCTTCCGCAGGTTCTTTCCCTCGCCCATGTCGCTGCCCACCTTGGTGGCGATGATCACCTTGTCGCGGTTGCCGCGTGCATGCAGCCAATTGCCGATCATGGTCTCGGACTCGCCGCCCACGTTGCCCTGCACCCAGCGCGGGTATGAATCCGCGGTATCGATCAGGTTGAAGCCGTGCCCCGTGAAGGCGTCCAGCAGCTTGAATGCGGTGGGCTCATCCACCGTCCAACCGAACACGTTGCCGCCGAATGCCCACGGGGCCACCATAAGGTCGCTGTGGCCCAACTTTCTTTTCTGCATGGGGGCAAGGTAGGATCCAGGTGTGAAAGCGGGGCGGAACATGTCCGCTACCGGGCGACAGTGAGGCACATGGGGCGCATGACGCCCGGGACTTCACTTCGCAGAATAGTCTACCTTCACCTCTCCAAACCTCTTCCCATGAAACCTGCAATGATCTCCCTGATGATGCTGGGACTGCCATTGGCGGCATGTGCACAGGAAACCTGGCCCGACACCGTGCATCGCCACTCCGTCGGCGTGGATGTAAGCGCCTTCCTGTTCCAATATGCCGGCCGCATTGCGGCGGACAGCAATGCGCCGACGGCACCCCGGTCGCTTTACTGGGCCAGTTACCGCTACCGGTTCCACCGGGGCTGGAACTTGCGTTTTGCCATTGGCGGGCAGATTGCAAAAGACGAGCGGCCATGGACCTACATGGCGACTGAAACCTATACGGTGGAAACTTCCGCGTTCAGTGTGCGGGCCGGTGTGGAACGCACGCAGGAACTGGCCAAGCGTTGGCAGGTCTTTTATGGGTTGGACATCCGGCCCGCATGGTCGCGGACCTACACCGATCGCCAGTACTCCAATGCCTATTACTACCATGGCCAAGAAGCCACAGGCACCGACTGGGCCGTGGCCTCGCTCTTCGGCATTCGCTTCCGGATCACGCCCCGCTTCAGCCTGCTGACCGAGGCCAGCCTGGCATACGTGGCCACGGAACGCAAGCGGCGCGATTTCACCACGCCCACGGATGCGGACCATGCACCACAGCCAGATGTCACGGTGACCACGCGCGGTTTTTACACCCTCTTCCAGCCGCCGCTGAACGTGACGGCCTCGTTCAGCCTTTGAGAGCCATCCCGGAGGTGCCCCATCCGTGAAGCCCCGGACCAAACCCTGACTCACAAGCAACGAAATGATGCGTTGGAACCTGTTCATTGCCCTGGCCCTGGCATGGGGCATGGCACACGCCCAAACCCCGATGCCGGTGGAAACCCGCGTGGCCATCGGTGAACTGCAGGCACTGGCGGCGCGGCAACCGGACGCGCACAAGCTGACGGCCGAGCTGCAAGGGCGTTACCCCGTGGCGTTGATGGGCGGTCGCTGCATGGTGGGATTTCTGGCCAAGGTGGGCGATGCGTTCCATGCCGCGGACGTTGACCCGGCCGTGGTGCATGCGGGCACGCGCATCGGCAACATCCTCTCCTTCCGCGTGGATGCGTACCACCTGGAGGCCGTGCGGAACATTCCCGGACTGGC
>JAFDZY010000493.1 GCA_018266685.1 Bacteroidota bacterium | reverse complement strand
TGCTGCTGCTCATTCGCCGCAGGCTCGGCAACAAGCGCGTGCTGGTGGTGAGCAACCGCATGGACATGGTGGTGTACACGGTGCTCATCACCCAGATCGTCAGCGGACTGGGCGTGGCCTTCTTCGCGCGCTGGGGCTCCTCCTGGTTCGCCTCCAGCGTTACACCCTACCTGCGCTCGCTCTTCGCCCTCAACCCGGACATCGCCGCCGTGAGTGCCATGCCGTGGATCATCCAAATTCACATCATCTCGGCCTTCTCCATCATCGCCATCATCCCCTTCACCCGTTTCATGCACTTCCTGGTGGCGCCGATCGACTACCTGTGGCGCGGCTACCAGCTGGTGATCTGGAACTGGGGCCGCAAAGCCATCCGGAATTCCGGCAGCTATTATCCAGGGGTGAGGTCCAAGAACAATTGAGGCTGATGAGGGCGGGTAATAGCCGCATCGCCCTTGAACAAAGAAGTACAGAGCCATGAAGATCATCGATACCAAGACCGGGAAACGGGTAGGGCAGGAGGAGCGGACATTCCGGACGAAGCTCAAGGAAGAGGATCCGATCACGCGCAACGTGGAGAAGGAAACCGGCGTGGCGGAGCTCTCTCCCATGGAGCCGCCAGGGGCGTATGAGGCCAACGTACCCGAGGCGAAGGAGGTGCGCGTGGAGCATCCCTTGCTGGTGCGGTACATGCAGGAGCATGAAAAGGGGCGGGAGGTGCTGGACCGCTTCGAGAAGGCCATGGTGGATTACCGCGAGCTCGGGTTCAAGTTGAACGATGCGATCAACGACAGCCTGCGGGAGTTCTTCACGTGGTACGAGGAGAAGCTCTTCGACCACAACCAGCGCGAGGAACGCCAGCTGTTCCCCCTGCTGCACAAGCGCTTGATCGAATCAGGGGAACACAGCGAGAGCAAGAAGCCCACCACCGCCGTGGACATGATGGAAGACGACCACGTGAAGTTCATCCAGCTCAGCGCGCTCACCTTCAACATGCTGGGCCTGGCGGCGCGCCTGCCCGATGAGCGCTCGCGCGGCTTCGTGTTCCAGACCGCCTTCAACAACGCACGCGAGCTCGTTGAGCTGATCCGCCTGCACATCTACCGCGAGGACCATGTGGTATTCCCCTTGGCGCAAAAGCTGATCAGCAACGAGGAACTGGATGCGATGATGCAATCTTGACGGATCACTCCATCGTGGCACACACGGAGCTCATCGATCGTTTCGGCCGTAGGCACGACTACCTGCGGATCTCGCTCACCGAGCGTTGCAACCTGCGCTGCGTGTACTGCATGCCGGCGGAAGGCATCACGCTGCGGCCCCGCGAACAGTTCATGCGGACCGGGGAAGTGCAGGCGCTGGCGGAGACCTTCGTGGAACTGGGCGTGAAGAAGATCCGCCTTACCGGGGGTGAGCCGCTGGTGCGCAAGGACGCGGCGGAGATCATCCGGGGCTTGGGCCGGTTGCCGGTGGAACTGGCCATCACCACCAATGGCGTGCTGGTGGACCAATTCATCGAAGTCTTTCAGGAAGCGGGCCTGCGCTCGGTGAACGTGAGCCTGGATTCGCTGCGTGCGGACCGCATGCGGAGCATTTCGCGGCGCGATCCTTTTGCCCGTACCACCGCCAACATTCGACTGCTCCAGGAGGAAGGCTTCCACGTGAAAGTGAACATGGTGGTGATGCGCGGCATCAACGACGATGAGGTCACGGATTTCATGGAATGGAGCCGCGCAGAGCGGGTGCACGTGCGCTTCATCGAGTACATGCCCTTCAATGGCAACCGCTGGGAGTGGGGCAAGGGCGTGTCCGAGGCGGAGATCATGGCCCGTGCCACGGAGCGCTTCGGCGCATCGGGATACGAGCGCTTGACGGACCGCCCCAACGACACCGCCCGCAACTACCGGCTCAGGGACGCAAGCGGCACCTTCGCCATCATCAGTTCGGTGACCAACCCGTTCTGCGGCACCTGCAACCGCATCCGCCTCACCGCCGACGGCAAGCTGAAGAACTGCCTGTTCGGCCAGCACGAGACGGACCTTCTTGGCGCTTTGCGCCAGGGGGAGGACATCCGCCCGCTCATCATCAGTTCGGTGCTGCACAAGAAGGCCATGCGCGGCGGCATGGACAGTTTCGAGAAGTTTTCCGACCCGGCAAGGCACGGTGCCAACCGGAGCATGGTGGCCATTGGCGGTTGATCGCCAATTTTGCACCCTCTACCAAATCCGAATGCCAGCACACGGGGATCTCCTTGCCTTGTTCAAAGCATACTGTACGCCTGAGTGGCAGGCCATGGCCCGCTCACAAACCACCACCCTGTCCTTCAAGACCGGGGAGACCATCTTCAAGGAGGGTCAGAAATGCGAGAACATGTATCTGATCGGGCATGGGCGGGTGAAGGTGTTCACCAACTTCTCCAAGGATGTGGAAGTGATCCTGCGCCTGGCGAACGACGGTTTTGCCTTGGGGCACCGCGGCATTCGCAAGGCACGCACCTATCCGGTATCCGCGGTGGCCCTCACGCCCACCACGGTGAACATCCTGCCCATCAGTGTTTTTGAGGACATGTTGCGGGCCAATGCCCTCTTCTGCTATCACTTCATGCAGTTCCTGGCGGAAGAGATGGCCCGCTCGGAGCAACTTCGCAAGAACTTCGTGAGCATGTCGGTGAAAGGCCGCGTGGCCCTGGCCTTGCGAATCAATGCGGACGTGTTCGGATTTGATGCGAAGGACAAAAAGCTCTTGGCGCACACCATCACGCGCAAGGAGATCGCATCGCTGGCAAACAGCACATACGAGTCCGTGGTACGCACCCTCGGCGACCTGCAAGGGGAGGGCATCATCGCCTTGGTAGGGAAAAAGGTGCGCATCAAGGATATGGGCCGTTTGTGCGCTTTGGCGGACTGCTCGTTTTAGCGCAAAGGCTGCTTCAGGCCCTGCATGCTTCCGCCACGCGCAGCCCGTCCATGGCAGCGCTCACGATGCCGCCGGCGTAACCCGCGCCTTCCGCGCAGGGATACAGGCCCTGCACCTGCGGGTGCTGCAGCGTTTGCGGGTCGCGCGGAATGCGTACCGGTGAACTGGTACGGCTTTCCACCGCCACCAGCACCGCCTCGTTGGTGCGGTAGCCGCGCATCTTTTCGCCGAAGGCTTTCAGCCCACCGCGCAGGCGTTGCGTTACCTCATGCGGCAATACCTCGTCCAGCATGGCGGGCACGATGCCCGGCGGATAGCTGCATGGCGGCAGGTCCCTGCTGGCCTGTTTGCGGATGAAGTCCTCCATGCGCTGTGCCGGAGCGCTTTGGCGCTGGTCGCCAGCGCGCCAGGCCGCCTGCTCGGTGCGCTGCTGGAAGCGCATGGCGGCAAGCGGGTCCTTGCTGTTGGCAGCCGGGTCCACGGCCACCACGATGCCGCTGTTGGCAAAGGGGTTGTTGCGCTTGCTGGGGCTCCAACCGTTGGTGACCACCTCGCCAGGTGCGGTGGCGCACGGGGCGATGATGCCGCCGGGGCACATGCAGAAGCTGTACACGCCGCAGCCGTCCACCTGCTGCACCACGTTGTAGCTGGCGGGCGGCAGATAGGGGTCGCGCACGGCGCAGTGGTAGCGGATGCGGTCGATCACCTCCTGCGGATGCTCGATGCGCACGCCCATGGCGAAGGGCTTGGCCTCAATGGCGATGCCCTTGGCGTGGAGCAGCTCGAAGATGTCGCGTGCGCTGTGACCCGTGGCCAACACCACGGCATTGGCCGGTATCTCGTGGCCTTGGGCGGTCCGCACGCCTTGCACCGCGCCGTTCGCCAGCAGCAGGTCCACCATGCGGGTGTTGAAGCGCACTTCGCCTCCGGCGCCTTCGATCGCCTCGCGCATGGCGGTGATGATCTTGGGCAACTTGTTGGTGCCGATGTGCGGGTGCGCATCGATCAGGATGTCCGGTGAGGCTCCGTATGCCACGAACGTTTC
>JAFDZY010000492.1 GCA_018266685.1 Bacteroidota bacterium | reverse complement strand
TAGGGCACCATGCCGGTGAGCACCAAGGCGGTGACGCAATAGATCACCGTGCAGATCACCAAGGACCACACCATGCTGCGGGGCAGATCGCGCTGGGGGTCTTTGCATTCCTCGGCGGTGGTGCTGATGGCATCGAAGCCGATGTAGGCGAAAAACACCGCGCTGACGCCTTTGAGCACGCCGCCCATGCCGTTGGGCAGGAAGGGCACGTAGTTGGCCCCGTTGATGTACCACAGGCCCACCAGTGCCACTGCTGCCAGCAGCACCAGCTTCAAGATCACCATGCCGTTGGCCACACGCTTGCTTTCCTGGATGCCCACGTACACCACGGCGGTGATCAGCACGGTGATCAGCAATGCCGGGATGTTCATGATCACGCGCCAGCCGCCGATCACCGGTGCGGTGGCCCAGGCCAGGGCCTCCGTGGGCTGCCCCAACTGCACGGCATGTTCGTACGCCTCCTTCGCGCCCAACGGATCGGTGGCTAACCACGGCGGCAGATGCAGCCCGAAGGCCGCGAGGATGTTCGTGAAGTAGCTGCTCCACGAAATGGCCACCACCACGTTGCCAATGGCGTATTCCAAGATCAGTGCCCAGCCGATCACCCAGGCCACCACCTCGCCAAAGCTGACGTAACTGTAGGTGTACGCACTGCCGCTCACGGGCACGCGTCCAGCGAACTCCGCATAGCACAGCGCCGTGAAACCGCACACCGCCGCAGTGATGATGAACAGCAACACCACGCCCGGACCGCCCTCGTACGCTGCTGCGCCCACGGTGCTGAAGATTCCCGCGCCGATCACTGCGGCCACGCCCATCAACGTGAGGTCGCGCACGGTGAGCGTGCGCTTCATCCCCGGATGGCCCTCGGCCTCACGCGCCTGGTGCTCCTGAAGGATGCGCTCCACGGACTTTTTGCGGAACAAGGTGTTGGACATGGGTGTGTTTCCTGCGGGCAAAGTAGGTAAGGGATGGGAGATGGTGGTTGGTAGCCTTCGGCTCCGCTCAGGGCAGTGTATCGTTTAGGACTGCATGATAAACGCGAACTGCCCTGAGCGGAGCCGAAGGGCTAATCACGATTTCTTCCGTTTCAACCGAAAGCCTTGGATGGCTGAATTTTAAACGCACTTGCCCAGTGGGCAGAGGACCGGGAGCCGACTCCAACGCCAACTTCAAACCAGCTCCAGCGCATCCTTCAGGTCCGCGATCAGCAACTGCGGGTCTTCCAAGCCCACGTAGATCCGCACCAGGTCCCAGGGCAGTTCACCTTGCGGATTGCGGGGATCCATCGTAGCCGCCGTGGGGAACTGCAGCGATTCGTAACCGCCCCAGCTCACCGCCATCAGGAAGCGCTGCAGCGCATTGCAGAAGCGTTCCACCCCAGCCATGTCAGGTGCCTCTACACGAATGCTCATCAGACCGGCGCAGCGCTTCATCTGCCGCTTGGCCAAGGCCTGCTGCGGGAAGCTTTGCAAAAACGGCCAATTCACCTGCGTCACCTTCGGGTGCGCCTCCAAGAATTTGGCCACTTTCTCCGCGCTGTCGGCGCTCTGGTGCATGCGCAGCTCCAATGTGCGCAGGCCGCGCATCAACAGCCACGCATCGTGCGGCGAAGGGATCGCGCCTAGGGTCATGAATTCCTTGGCCATCACCTGGCGGATGTGTTCCCGGCTGCCGGCCAGCACGCCGCACACCACGTCGCTGTGGCCATTGAGGTACTTGGTCCCGCTGTGCGCCACCAGGTCGATGCCCAGGTCGATCGGGTTCTGGAACAGCGGACTGCTATAGCTGTTGTCGCATACCGTGAGGACGCCGTGCTCCTTCGCGATCGCCGCCACGGCCCGCAAGTCCTGCAATTCGAAGGTGATGGAGTTCGGGCTTTCCAGGATGAAGAGCCGCGTGCTTGGTGCAATGGCGCGGCGGAAGTTCTCCGCGTCGGTGCCGTCCACGTAGGTGTGCGTCACGCCGAAGCGTTCCAGCAGTTCGTTGAGCAACTTTGTGGTCCAGCTGTACGGCTTGCGTACGCATACGATGTGGTCGCCGGCCTTCACGAAACTGAGCACCACCGCCGCGATGGCCGCGCTGCCGCTGCCGAAGAGTAAGGCATCTTCCGCGTGTTCCAACGCAGCCAACTTCCTGCGCACCACGGCCACCGTGGGGTTCGCACCGCGGGTGTACAGCGGCACGTCGAACTCGTTGCGCATGGCGTTGCGCAGTGCTTCCACCGTGGGGTAGGTGAAGTTGCCGCTCTGCACCACCGGCGGCACCACCGCGTGGAAGCCAGCCTCGCGGTCTTCGCCAAGGTGGTTCAGGATGAAGGAGAGGTCGTCTGTGTCCACGTGCTTCGTGTTTGGGGGAAAGGTAGCGGGTGGAACAAGCAGGTCAACCCGGATATACTTTCGGGGTCAACGCGCCAGCAGGGTTTCCGCTTCCCTGAATGGCCGCACCTGAACCTTGATCCCTTCCACTTTCAGGTCCTCAGTTGCATCCGCCGTAAGGATGAGGCCCTTCTTCAACCCAAGCTCCTTGCAGGCTTCCACCAAGCCCGCCAGCTCACGCTTTCTGGTTTCCGCAG
>JAFDZY010000491.1 GCA_018266685.1 Bacteroidota bacterium | reverse complement strand
CCTGCGGCCTGTGCGCCCGGAGCGGTGATGTCCTGGTCAACCACGGCGGTGGCGGTTGCGCTGCAACCGTTGCTGCCCGTTACGGTGAGGGTGTAGGTGCCGGGCGTGCCCACGGTGGGGTCTTCCTCGGTGGAGGTGAAGCCACCGGGCCCGGTCCAGCTGAACGAACCCACGCCGCTGCCGTTGAGGGTGACGGAGGTGTTGGTGCAGGTGAGGGTTCCGCCCTGTGCGCCCGCATCAGGCAGGTTGTTGTCCAAGGTCACCACTGCGGAAGCGGTGCTGGTGCAGCCGTTGCTGCCGGTGACGGTGAGGGTGTAGGTGCCCGCAGTGCAAGCCATCGGGTTCTGGTCCGTGGAGGAGAAGCCGCCGGGGCCGCTCCAGCTATAGGAACCGTTGCCCACGCCTTGCAGGGTAACGCACTGGTTGTTGCAGGTGATCACGCCACCTGCGGCCTGTGCGCCCGGAGCGGTGATGTCCTGGTCAACCACGGCGGTGGCCGTAGCGCTGCAACCGTTGCTGCCCGTCACGGTGAGGGTGTAGGTGCCGGGCGTGCTTACAGTGGGGTCTTCCTCGGTGGAAGTGAATCCTCCGGGGCCGGTCCAAGAGAACGTAACACCGTTTGTGGTGCTTCCTCCATTCAACGTAACACTGGTCATTGCACAGGTCAGTACATCGTTCACCGATGCACTGGCATTGGGCAAGGCCACGTCAACGGTGACTACGGCCAGATCACTGCTGGTGCAACCTGTTTGGGTGTTAGTGACCACCAGTGCATAGGTTCCGGCTGCATTCACCACGGGTGATGCTGTGTTGGCCCCGCTAAGGATGTTGCCACCATTGGAGGCGGTCCATGTGAATGTCACACCTCCGGTAGATGATGAGCCGTTCAATGTTACCTGTCCATTGGTGGCGCAGGTGATCACCTCGTCCGCCCCCGCATCTGCACCGGGCGTTCCATTGGTGCCGATGGTGGTGGACAAATGGAGCGAGCACCCATGAGCATCCGTGACATCCACGGAATAGTTGCCGGGCGCCAATCCGTTTATGGAAGGCCCAGTGTTGCCTGTGCTCCATAAGTAAGCATATGCGGTGGTGCCTCCGGAAACGTTTGCCGTGGCTGCACCATCACTGTTGCTGCAGGTTGCATTGGTGGCATTGATCGATCCCGCAAGAACCGCCGGTTGGGTCACAGTAAAGGTGCGTGAAGTTTGGCATCCATTGTTGTCAGTAACCTGAACGGTATAGTTCCCGGCGGCGAGATTGCTGATGGTTGCACCCGATCCGCCATTGCTCCATGTAAAGGTGAAGGGACCCACGCCTGTGGAGGAAGCAGTAATGGAACCGTCGCTGGCACCATTGCAGGAAACATTGGTCACCGTGCCGTTGGCTTCAATAAGCTTCACGGTCACCACTTGGTCTGCCGCCCCGGCAAGGATGCATGCATCTCCACCGATGATGCGGCGGATGAAGGTTTTCTCGGTCACTGCCCCGATCAGGGATCCCGGCAAATTCTGGCTCGTCGCCCCGGCGATGTCCACCCAGGTGGTGCTGTCCGTGCTGATCTGCCATTGGTAGGTGGTGGCCGAGCCGGGGGACGGTGGCGTGGATGCCACGTTATTGCGTACGATGGTGGGCAGCGAGTATGCGGGCACACTTCCGGTGATGTCCCCGGGGATGCTTCCCGCGCAGACGCTTTGGTTGCCGGAAATGGTATTGCCCAGCAGGTCCGGTGGGTTGGCCCATACCACCACGCCCGGTTCGTACTGGCTGCTGTTCTTGGTGGTGTTCAGGGCGCCTTGGGTCAAGGGAATGTTGTTGGAAAGTGAGGTGACGATGGTGTAGATGCGGCAATTGCTGAACTTGATGCCCCGCTCGCCCACCGGGTCGTAGTCATCGTTTGTTCCGCCGTAATAGGTGCTGAAGATGAGCGAGGAGAGGTCTGCCCCCAGCTTGAGGAACACCTTGTCGTTCTGGCCCATGTTGGTGGATTGCAAGGGCGTGTTCGGCGCCGAGCTCACCGGGAAGTTGGTGCTGTTGGTATAGGCGAACACGTACACGTCGTTGTTCTGGTCCGTGTTCAGGCCCATCATGTTCACTTCGTTGGCCGAGCCACCAACATATGTTGCCCCCACGAAAGTTTGGTTGGTGTTCATGCGGGCCACAAAGAGGTCATTGGTCCCTCCGTTGTAGCTGTTGTCGTACACGCCACTGGCGGAAATGTTGCTGCTGGCGAGGCCGGAGGTTACGCCTCCAAAGTAGATCTCATTGCCGCCGGTGGCCATGGACATGCACAGGATGGCCGTGGACTTGTTGCTGGCGGATTGGAAGTAGGAGGACCAAGTAGTGGTACCGCTGCCTGATACCCGCTGAAGGAAACCATCCTCGGTGCCACCTCGGGTGGATTGGCGGGGGATGAGCGTTGGAAAGTTGGAACTCTTGGTGCGCCCGCCGATGAAGATGTCGCCGGAAGCGGTGTCGTAGAGCATGATCTGTGCAAGGTCATCGCTGGAGCCGCCATAATTCTTCATCCATTGCACGGCGCTCAGGTCCTGGTTGATTCGGAACAACAGCACGTCGTTGCCGCCATTATTGCTGTTCACGGCGCCGCTGCCGGAGTTGCTGGTGGCCAGGTTGGTGCTGGTGGTGTAGCCGCCCATGATCACGTCCCCGTTGGGCGCAATGCGCAGGTCGAAGGCGTAGTCCGTGCCGCCTCCACCGATCACGGCTGATTTGATCGAGTTGCCAGCCTGGTTGATCTTGAGCACATACACGTTCTCGTTGCTCTGTGCCCGTTGGTCTACGCTGCTGCCGGAGAAGGCGCTGCCGCCAAGCAAGGGGAAATCCGTGCTGAAGGTGTAGCCCGTGATGTACAGGTTGCCATCCGGGCCCTGCTCCATGGCATACGGGTTTTCCGTGTTGTTGCCACCGATGTAGGTTTGCCACACGCGGGTGCCGCTGCCACCGATGGTGGACGGCTCCAGGTACTTGCCCACCACCATGTCGTAGGCGCCGTTGGTGCTGGTGTCAAAAGCACCGGGCGTGATCTGGTCGGTGCCGCCGCTGACCCGGGAAACCACATAGATGGCTCCATCGGTGGGATCCACCCAAATGCAGTGGCCGTGGTTGTCCGAGTTGGAAGCCGTGTTCATCCACGTGGCCCAGCGCAGGGCGATGGGGTCGATCACCAGGGTTTGGGTCTTGTCATATTCGCCCATGCGGAACCGCAGGGTGTTTTTTCCTTCCACCAGATACTCCGCCTTCACGGACTGCTGCTTTCCGTTGCCGCGCTGGTACACCACCGGTGCCGGGTAAACAATGTTGCCCAAACTGGTGGAAAGAACCAGTTCGCCCCGGTTGTTCACCTCCATGTGGTCGATCCCTTCAAAGGTGATGGCGATCTGGCGTGGGTCACTCCCGGGCTTGCAGATCACATCATACTCCAACGAGCCATCCTTGGCAGGGTAGTAGCGCACATCGATGTTCCGGTACGTTTCCTTGTACCAAACTTCCTGGAAACTGTGCACATCCGTTGCGGCGATACCGCCGTGGAAGTAGTTGGCAACGCCTTCATGGCTGGTATGTGCTTCCACCCGCATGGCTGGTTGGCTACCGTTGAAGTTCAGTTTCCAGCTATGGCCACGCTTGTGCCAAACAGGCACATTGGCCCGCAATCCGTCCTGGATGGCCTTTTCATAGGCCACACCGGCTTGTTGGAACTGTTGGAGCGTGGCGGGGTCAAAGGCGGTGACCACCATGCCTGAAGCCGTGGCCACGGCTTGGCCCATGGGCAGGTCAGCGCGGTACAGCACCGGGGCGGAGAATTGGCCCTTGTTCTCCACGAAATGGATTTCCCGGTCGTGTTCATTGAGCAGGCCGGCAAGGTCGTCGTGGTTGTGCCCGATATCCTTGGTAGCATGAGCCGGTACTGCTGCGACCTGGGCCCTGCCTGTTATGCTCAGGACCGCCGCCATGCACAGTGCCACGGCAAGCTTGATCAACGGGTAATTGTATGCCTTCATCATTTCTGGGGGTGTGGAATGAATTTGTTTTAGGCACCTGGATCCATGATCCGGTTTGCCAAATATTCCGGAGAATGAAATCCGATGTCAAGCATTCGTCGCAGGAAACAAGTCGTTTGTCGAATGAAATAAGGTCATTATCGGGTTTAAGGAACTAGTCGGATAATGGTTGATTCGGGGTGTTGTTCAAAACTTTTACTGAAGAAATTTGGCAATTAAGCATCTGGGTGGTTAATTGTGCGTCAATAGTTGGACGGAAATATCGTCAAGCCGAAAGAACATGGAGCAATTGGAGGTCGGCCAAGTGGCACCTGGCTTTCAAGGTGTGGACCAGGATGGTGCGCCCCTCAGGCTGGCTGATTTTACCGGCCGGAAGCTTGTGCTGTATTTCTACCCAAAGGATGATACGCCCGGATGTACTGCGGAAGCTTGCAGCCTGCGGGATGGCCATGCGGCCTTGCGCAAGGCGGGCTATGAAGTGCTTGGGGTGAGCCCGGACAAAGCAACGAAGCACCGGAAGTTCGCGGACAAGTATGACTTGCCGTTCCGGCTGTTGGCCGATCCCGAAAAGGTGGCCGCCAAAGCCTATGGCGTTTGGGGCCGCAAGAAATTCATGGGCCGGGAGTACGATGGCATCCTTCGTACCACGTTCCTGATCGACGAAAAGGGTGTCATCACGGACATTATCCGCGATGTACGGACGAAGGACCATGCCGCCCAGGTCTTGGAAACCCGGAAATTTGGCGGCCATTGAAAACGCAACCACACAAAAAAACGGAAAGCATGGCAACGGAGATCAACAAGGACAAGCTGAAGGCGCTTCAGCTCACGATGGACAAGATGGAGAAGTCCTTCGGCAAGGGCGCCATCATGCGCATGGGCGATGATGCCATAGAAAAGGTGGAAGTGATCCCCTCGGGGTCCATTGGGCTGGACCTTGCATTGGGCGTGGGCGGCTACCCCAAGGGCCGGATCGTGGAGATCTTCGGGCCGGAAAGCAGTGGCAAAACCACGTTGGCGATCCACGCCATCGCGGAGTGCCAGCGCAACGGCGGCATTGCGGCCATCATCGATGCGGAGCACGCATTCGATCGGTTTTATGCCGAAAGCCTGGGCGTGGATACGGAGAACCTGTTGATCAGCCAGCCCGACAATGGGGAGCAGGCCTTGGAAATCGCCGACAACCTGATCCGCTCCGGTGCCATCGACATTCTGGTGGTGGACAGCGTGGCGGCCCTTACGCCGCGTGCCGAGATCGAGGGAGAAATGGGCGACAGCGCCGTGGGCATGCAGGCCCGCCTGATGAGCAAGGCCCTGCGCAAGCTCACCTCCACCATCAGCAAAACGGGCTGCTGCTGCATATTCATCAACCAGCTCCGTGAAAAGATCGGTGTGATGTTCGGCAATCCCGAAACCACCACCGGCGGCAACGCCTTGAAGTTCTATGCGTCCATCCGGCTGGACATCCGCCGCTCCAACCAGATCAAGGAAGGGGAAACCGTACTGGGCAACCGCACCAAGGTGAAGGTGGTGAAGAACAAGGTGGCCCCGCCGTTCCGCAAGGCCGAGTTTGACATCATGTACGGAAAGGGTATCAGCAAAACCGGCGAGATCATCGACATGGGCGTGGAACTGGGCATCATCAAGAAGAGCGGCAGTTGGTTCTCCTATGAGGACACCAAGCTGGGGCAAGGCCGCGATGGTGTGCGCCAGTTGCTGGAAGACAATACGGAGCTCTGCACCGAGCTGGAGGCACGGATCAAAACGGCCATGGAGAACACACCGGCCGTTGCCGTTGCCTGATCCATCGCGTACATCCCTCGCTTTCCGCCGCGCTGCGGTTGAAGGGCCTGGTTACTTTTGCCCGCCTTCGGACATCAATAGGGTGTTCCGAGGGTGGGCAAATCCTTCTTTGGGCCGATCGTTGATGAAGAACCGTACGATGCTCCTGGGCTTATTGGCCATCACGATGACCGTGGCCTGTGGAGGACCCGCGAATGGCCCGGGGGCAGGTACAGCCACTCTCCGGGACCCGTTCCTGATCGCCTTGGACTCCGTGAATGCCCGGATCGTCCGCAATCCGAACAGGGCTGCGCTGTATGACGACCGTGCACAGGTGTACCTCACTGTGGACAGCTTGGGGCCGGCCTTGCGGGACATGGAGCGGGCGGTTAAATTGGACAGCACCAATGTCAACATGCGGTTGCGTTTGGGCGATCTGTACTACCGGATGGTGAAAGTGGGGAATGCCAGGGACCAGTTTGAAGCGGCATCCCGGTTGGATCCCTCGAACACCTCCGCGATCTTGAAATTGGCCGAGATCCAACTGGTGCTTCGCAACTATGCCCGGAGCATGACCTTGGTGAATGACGCATTGCGCAAGGACGAACATGCCGCCCATGGCTATTTTCTGAAGGGGTGGATCTACATGGAAACCGGGGACACCGCATTGGCCCTGAGCAGCTTCCGCACGGCCGTGGAACAAAACACACAGGACTATCCGGCTTACATCATGCTCGGCAAGATCAGCGCAGCCCGGCACGATCCCTTGGCGGAGCAGTATTATTCCACGGCGATCAACCTGCGGCCCAAGAGCGTGGAGGCCTGGTACAACAAGGGCATGTTCTTGCAGGAGAACGGGAAAGACAGTGCAGCGCTGGAGTGTTACCGGCAGATCATGAAGCTGGACAGCAACAACGCGTTGGCCTGGTACAACAGCGGGTTTATCCGCATGGAGCATTTCCATGATGCGGAAGGCTCAAAGAAGGATTTCAGCAAAGCCATTTCCTTGGAGCCCTCATACACCAATGCCTGGTACAACCGGGGCCTGGCCATGGAACGCACTGCACAGTTGGACAGCGCGGCAGCGAACTATGAAATGGCCTTGACTTTGGACCCCGGCCATGCACTGGCTGCTGCGGGCCTGGACCGGTTGCAGTCCAAGGGGGTGCGCATCAAGATACGGGAAGCGAAGGGCAAGGCTGTTGCCGGGAGCCGATAGTGCCCTGGAAGCAGGGACTGGTTGAAATTCCAACGGCATCCGGCACGGTCCATTATTTTCGCCGGACACCGCTATCACCGTGCAGCTCACATTTCTTGGAACAGGTACCAGCCAAGGCGTTCCCGTGATCGCCTGCACATGTGATGTGTGCCGGAGCAGCGATCCGCGCGACAAGCGCACCCGGACTTCCGTGCTGGTGGAGGCGGAGGGAAGCAAGTTGCTTATCGATGCCGGCCCGGACCTGCGGCAGCAAATGCTGCGTGAAGGTGTGACGGACCTGGACGCCGTACTGCTCACCCACGAGCACATGGACCACCTTGCAGGCTTGGATGACACCCGGGCGTTCAGCTTTGTGCATGAACCCCCGCGCGACATCCCGATCTATGCCAGCAGGGCAACTTTGGAAGCGGTGCAACGCATTTACTCCTATGCGTTCAACGCCTCGCGCTATCCCGGTGTGCCCCGGTTCAGCCTGCACCCGGTAGGCAATGAGCCGTTCACCATTTCCGGTGTGGAGATAAGGCCTGTGGAGGTCATGCACCTGCACATGCCCGTGCTGGGGTTCCGCATCGGCGGCCTTACCTATCTTACCGATGCCAAGACCATTGCACCTGCGGAGAAGCAGAAGATGTTGGGGAGCAAGGTCCTGGTGGTGAACGCGCTTCGGAAGAAGGAACACATCTCCCATTTCAACCTGGAGGAAGCTTTGGCGTTGATCGAGGAACTGGCCCCCGATCGCGCGTATCTTACGCATATCAGCCATTTGATGGGTGCGCACGCCACCGTGCGCCTGCCTGCAAACGTCGCGTTGGCCTATGATGGATTGAAGGTGGAACTTTGAGCCGCACGCCAAGCCACGTGACCAAGGCAATCCTTGCATTGTCCACGTGCTTGCAAGGGTAGCCTTCGCATCTTTGCCCCATGGCCCTTAGCTCAGCATTGCTCGATCAAGCCGTGGACCAATTGGCCTCCTTGCCCGGCATCGGGCGCCGCACGGCCATGCGGCTGGCGTTGGACCTGCTGCGGCGCGATGTGCATGAAGTGGTGCGGTTCAGCGAGGCCGTACGCAACATGCGCGAACAGGTGCAGTATTGCACACGATGCTGCAACATCAGCGACCGGCCGGTATGTGATATTTGTTCAGATCCCAACCGGGATGGGTCCATGATCTGCATCGTGGAGGACATTCGGGACGTGATCGCCATTGAGAACACCCACCAGTTCAAGGGCCTGTACCATGTATTGGGCGGCGTGATCAGCCCCATGGACGGCGTGGGCCCCGATGACCTGCATGTGGCTGAACTTTTCATGCGTACCGCGAAGGGCGGCATCCGCGAAGTAGTGCTGGCCTTGGGCGCCACCCTGGAAGGCGACACTACCAGCTTCTTTCTGAGCCGTAGATTGCAGGAAGCCGGCATTGCGGTGAGCATGATCGCCCGCGGCATCAGCATTGGCGGCGACCTAGACCAAGTGGATGAGGTAACACTGGGCCGCAGCATCACAGATCGGAAACCATACGGGCCCAACAACCGGAGCTAGAGCCCAACCAAGCGCACTTGCCCTGTCGGAATACCATGCAGCTCAGTGTTATCATCGTAAACTACAATGTGAAGGCCTACCTGGAGCAATGCCTTCATTCGGTTTATAAGGCGCTGAAGGGCGTGGAAGGCGACGTGTTCGTGGTGGACAACTTGAGCACCGACGGGTCGGTGGAGATGGTCAAGGAAAAGTTCCCGCAGGTCAAGTTGATCGCGAACACGGAGAACGTCGGTTTCAGCCGTGCGAACAACCAGGCCATCAAAGCCAGCACCGCGAAGTATGTACTGTTGCTGAACCCGGACACCGTGGTGGGCGAAGAAGTGTTCCATAAGGTGGTGGCCTTCATGGATGCACATCCGAAGGTGGGCGGCTTGGGCGTGAAAATGATAGACGGGCGGGGCAAGTTCCTGCCGGAAAGCAAACGGGGGCTGCCCACGCCCACCGTGGCATTCTTCAAGATCATCGGCCTGTCACGGGTTTTTCCAAAGAGCAAGCTGTTCGGCAGGTACCATTTGGGCCATTTGCCCGAGGATGAGCGGGCGCCCATCGAGATCCTCTCGGGCGCCTGCATGTTCCTGCGGAAAGAGACCTTGGACAAGGTAGGGTTGCTGGACGAGAATTTTTTCATGTACGGGGAGGACATCGACCTGAGCTACCGGATCACCCTTGGCGGCTACGAAAACTGGTACTTGCCGCAAGCACGCATCATCCACTACAAAGGAGAGAGCACCAAGAAGAGCAGCGTGAACTACGTGTTTGTCTTTTACAACGCCATGGCCATTTTCGCGCGCAAGCATTTTGCACGCCGGGGCCCGCAGTTGTTCTCCCTTGTGATCCGGGGAGCCATTTACCTGAGCGCTGCAGCCGCGCTGGTGGCCCGTTTCATGCGTGGAGCGCTTTTGCCCATGTCCGACCTGGCGTTGATGGTGCTCGGGCTGCTTCAATTGGAAAAGACTGGAAACACCGGGGCATTGGACCTTGGCGGGATCGCCGCCCAGGCAATAGCCTCAGCGTGCATCATGGCCTTCTTCGGTGCCTATGACAGGCCATTGCGCTGGGGCAACATTGGAAAAGGGCTTGGGGCCTTGTTCCTATTGGGGGCCGCGATGGCTGAATGGCATCATGCCTTCCCAACGCCGTTCATTGCCAAGTTTGCCGTGGTGGCCGTGGTGTTCATCTCCTTGCGGCTGTTGATGACCATGTTGCGCATGGGCCAGCATGGCCCCATGGTGTTGCACCGGTCCAAGATCCTGGCGGCGGGGTCAAGGAGTGAAGCGGACCTCGCACTGGCCCTTCTTTGGCAAACCCATTTCGGCTTGGCAAAAGGAATGGTGGTGGGCATGGAAGAGGCGAATGCACCCGATGGGGTGGAAGCCATACGCTTCATGGTGAAGCGCGATCACGTGGATGAAGTGGTATTTTGCGCGAAGGACCTCTCCATGCAGCGGATCATCCTGCTGATGGAACAGCTCGGTTCCGAGGGTGCCACGTTCAAGATCGCCCAGCCATCCTCCGAGTTCATCATCGGGCCAAGCTCCACGGAAAGCCTGCAGGACCTGCTGGTGCTGCGCGATCATGCCGTGACCAGTTCCAGTGCACGCCGGCGGCGGCGCTTACTGGACATCCTGCTTTCCCTCTTTTTATTGTGCACACTTCCGGCCGGAATCTGGTTTGTACGTTCCAAGGCCGGCTACTTCAAAAACCTGTTCATGGTGCTCAAGGGCAAACGCACCTGGTTGGGCTACCGGGGGGCATTGGCGGATACAGGCGCCCCCAAACTGAAGCCTTGCGTACTTGACATTGTTCAAGTCTTGCGGATCGATCCCACACCTGTAAACATCAGGCGGAGCAACCTGGAGTATGCCAAAGATTACCGGGTGTGGAAGGATCTGTGGCGGGTGCTGGGAAATTTTGGGTCCTTGGGCCGGCAGCACCCGGCTTGGAACGGGAAAGAGTAGCGTTGCCCTGATGGGCATGGCCGCAGATTGGCCTTGCAGGGATAACTTAGCGGCCCGCATTGCGGTGCGGTAAGCGGACCAAGCATGTCACAGATCGAGATCCTGTTGCCCAAAATGGGCGAGAGTGTGGCGGAGGCCACCATCATCAAATGGGTAAAAAATGAAGGTGAGGCAGTGAGTGCCGATGAACCTTTGGTGGAAATTGCCACCGATAAAGTAGACAGCGAGGTACCAGCCCCCCAGGACGGTATCCTGCTTAAACGGCTGGTGAAGGACGGGGATGTGGTGCAAGTAGGGCAGGCCATCGCATTGCTCGGGGCCGCCGGCAGCAGGGCTCCGGAAAAACCAGCCCCTGCCGCCAGCCCCGCTACGGCCCCAGTCCTGCACGCGCCGATTACCAGCGGTGATGCCCCGGCTGCCACGCTTGGCCGTACAGGGCCCGGCGGAAAGTTTTACAGCCCATTGGTGCGGAACATTGCCCAAAGCGAGGGAGTGAGCATGGCCGAACTGGAGGCCATTGCGGGATCCGGCCAGGGAGGGCGGGTAACCAAAAAGGATATTCTGGACTACCTGCCCAACCGGGATGCAAAAAGCAACGGTAGCACCGCGGAATCCATTGCCACACCATTGGCCGCCCCTGTCACCGCTCCGGCCCGCCCGGCAGCACCCGTGGAGGCACCGGCAGAGCCGCGCTTGAAGCCGGCCGTTGGCGATGAGGTGATCGAGATGGACCGCATGCGCAAGATGATCGCCGAGCACATGGTGATGAGCAAGCGCACCAGCCCGCACGTCACCAGCTTTGTGGAAGCCGATGTGACCAACCTGGTGCTATGGCGCAACAAGGTGAAGAGCGCCTTTGAGAAGCGGGAAGGTGAAAAGATCACGTTCACCCCGATCTTCATCATGGCTGTTGCACAGGCGATCAAGGAGATGCCCCTGATCAATGTGCAGGTGGACGGCACCACGATCATTAAAAAGAAGGACATCAACATCGGCATGGCTGCGGCGCTCCCTTCGGGGAATTTGATCGTACCCGTGGTGCGCAATGCGGACCGGTTGAACCTGGTGGGCTTGACCAAGGCTGTGAACGACCTGGCCAACCGGGCGCGCATGGGCAAGTTGTCCCCCGATGAGATCTCGGGCGGCACCTACACCTTGACCAATGTGGGTACCTTCGGCAATGTGCTGGGCACGCCCATCATCAACCAGCCCCAAGTAGCCATCATGGCCACAGGGGCCATCCGCAAGAAGCCGGCCGTTTTGGAAACACCGGCTGGCGACGTGATCGCCGTGCGGCACATGATGTACCTGAGCCACAGCTATGATCATCGCGTAGTGGACGGGGCGTTGGGCGGCAAGTTTGTCCGCCGTGTTGCCGACATCCTGGAGGCATGGTCCTTGGACACTGAAATCTGACCTGTAACTTCCGGCAACGGAAAAAACATACTTTTAGCCGCTAACCCACCGCTCCCATAACCGGGGCACGTGAAAGGCCCATGCGATGATCAGACACTTATACGCCCGATTCCTTGCGTTTCCGTTGTTGCTCAGTGGCACGGCCCTCTTGGCCCAGAACAACTCAGCCCCTAATCCCCCTGCAACCTTTGAGGATGCCAGCCGGCTGATGGAGGAAAAGTTATTCAGCCAGGCAGCGGTGGAATGGAAAGAGCTGTTGGCCAAGGATCCCGACAACGCCAATTTGAACTGGAAAGTGGGGGAGGCCTACATGAATTCCTACAACGAGAAGGCAAAGGCACTGCCCTTTCTGGAAGCGGCAGCCAGCAAACGCGGCAACCGCTACGGAGGGCTTAATACGGCAGGTTATGATCCCTTTGACCCCAAGGAACGGAATGCTCCGCCCCAAGTGGATTACTGGCTTGGAAAAGCCTACCACCTGAACGGCGATTTCGACAAAGCGGATGAATACTACAAGAAGTTCATTGCCGAAGCGGACGCCAAGAACGACTTCAAGCCCATGGCGGAGCATGGCTTGGAACAAACGGCAAATGCCCGCATCCTGAAAGCTGATCCCAAGCCGTTCAAGATCAGCAATATTGGGCCGGTGATCAATAGCCAGTACCCGGATTTCAGTCCGGTGGTCAGCGTGGATGGCAATGCGCTCTTCTTCACCTCGCGGCGGATCCGCCCGGACAGCAGCAACATCGGGATCATTGACATGGTGACCGGACTTCCGTTCGAGAACATCTATGTGAGCTACAAGGACCGCAGCGGGGACTGGCAAGCCCCCGAACTCTTGAACATCAATCCTCCCGAAGGGCACTTGGCCTCCGTGAACGTGTCCGCTGACGGGCAGACCCTGATCATCTACAAGGATGACAATGGCGACGGGAACTTGTATGAGAGCAAGCTGGTGGGTGAAATGTGGAGCGATCCCGTGAAAATGGGTTCCGACATCAATACCAAATCGTGGGAGACGCATGGTGCCCTCAGCGCGGACGGCAACACCTTTTACTTCGTGAGCAACCGACCCGGGGGATACGGCGGACGGGACATCTACCGCGTGGTGAAACTACCAAACGGCGAATGGAGCAAGGCCCAGAACATTGGAGGGACGATCAACACCAAGTACGAAGAGGACGGTGTTTTCATCCACCCCAATGGGCGCACCATGTATTTCTCCAGCACAGGCCATAACAGCATGGGCGGGTTTGACATCTTCTCCTCGGAGCAGCAAGCAGACGGCACTTGGAGCACGCCGGTGAACATCGGCTACCCGCTCAACACGGTGGATGATGACGTGTTCTTCGTAACCACGGCAGACGGCAAGCGCGGCTATTTCAGCTCAGACAAGATCGGAGGCTACGGCGAGAAGGACATTTATTTTGTTGACTTCCCGGATGAGATGGGGGCTGAAGGCTTGGCCGTATTGAAAGGGTTCATCATTCCTCCTCCGGGGGAGCAACTTTCGCCCACTACCATTCTCTACGTAACGGACAAGAAAACGGGTGAGGTGAAGAGCTATAAACCTCGCCAAAGGGACGGCGTGTACGTGGCGATCCTCGCCCCGTGCAACAATTACAACCTAGACTACAGGGTGAACGACAAGACCGTGCACACGGAGGATATTTTCGTGGAATGCGAAAGCGCCTACCAGGAGATCAACAAGGAAGTGTACCTGAACCCGGTTTCGTTGGAAGGAGCGGCCAGCATCGTGGACCTTCCCAAGGGTGCGCCTCCCGGAAGCAAGGAGAAGGGCCAGCCTGTCAAGGAGGGTGTAACCGAAGGAGTACCTGAAAAAGCTCCCGTGGGCAAGGACAAGGGCAAGGACAAGGACAAGGGCAGGGATAAAGACAAGGGCAAGGAAGTGGTATCTGCCAAAACTGATGAGCAGCGCAAGGAAGCTGGGGAGAAGCACGTCACCCCGCAAGCCAATTTTGCAGCGGAGTTCACCAAATATTACGGCTACAACGAGAGCGGCATCATGGCCAACGAAGGCGAATGGGCTGATTTCATCACCAAGGTGGGGAATGTCATGGACCAAAACGGTTCGGTGAAGGTGACCATCGAGGCCAGCGCCTCCCATGTGCCCACCAAGACCTACGGAACCAATGACAAACTGAGCAATGTCCGCATGGAGGCTGCACGCAAGGCCCTGCTGGATGCGGTTCGTGCAGCAGGCAAGGACCCTTCCAAACTGCTGTTGGAATCCGTGAACCATTTGGTGCAAGGACCCAAGTACAGCGGTGACTTCAAGAACACCGACAAGTACGGTAAGTTCCAGTTCGTAAAGTTGAAGGTGCGCTGATCCCCGCTTGTTCAAAAAATAAAAAGCCCCCGCTGCAACGGGGGCTTTTTTATGGCCAACTTGCAGGCATGAGCTTGGAATTGGAACGACCCTTGGCCGTGTTCGACCTGGAAACCACCGGTGTGCGCATTGGCCATGACCGGATCGTGCAGATAGCCGTGGTGCGCCTGATGCCGGACGGATCGCGCAGCAGTTGGCAGAGTTTGGTGAACCCGGAAATGCACATTCCGGCCGAGGCCAGTGCCGTGCATGGCATCACGGATGCGGATGTGGCGGATGCCCCGGTGCTCGGCGGCATGGCCGAAGAGATCCTCGCACAGTTCCACGGTTGCGACCTGTGCGGCTTCAATGTTCTTCGCTTCGACCTGCCCTTTTTGTGTGAAGAACTGTTCCGAGTTGGCCATGCCTGGGATACCTCTTCACTACGCGTGGTGGATTCCTTGCGCATCTATCATCATTTCGAGCGCCGCGACTTAACGGCCGCCGCCCGCTTTTACTTGGACAAGGACCACAGTGGTGCACACGATGCCCTTTCCGATGTGGAAATGACGGCGGATGTGCTGCTCGCCCAATTGCAACGGTACGGGGAACTTCCCAAGGACGCCGCCGGGCTGGGCGAATTCTGCGGCGACCGCAAACGATCGCCCGATGCCGCAGGAAAACTGGGCTTTGATGAGCACGGTGCCGTGTGCCTCTCATTCGGCAAGTACAAGGGCTGGCCCATTGAAAACATCGGGCGCAGCGACCCCGGCTATCTGCAATGGCTGATGACCAAGGCGGAACTTCCAGCCAGCACCGTGGCCATGTTGAGGAACATTTTGTCCAGCGCCCATGTTTAGCCTTAGCCGGGAGACCGGAAGTTTTTATCACAGCATCCACCACCCAACTTGAAATGAAGATCATTTGCATCGGGCGCAACTATGCCGACCATGCCAGGGAATTGGGCACGGAGGCACCCAAGGAGCCCATCTTCTTCATGAAGCCCACCACCGCGTGCCTGTACCCGGGGCAGCCGATCATTCTGCCGGACATTCCGGGCGAGATCGAGCATGAACTGGAACTGGTGCTCATGCTGGACAGTTACGCCAAGAACGTGCCGGTGGGCATGGCCTTGGGCCTGGTGGCATCGTACAGCCTTGGCTTGGACCTTACCGCCCGCACCCTGCAAAACCAGTTGAAGGCGAAAGGACTTCCATGGGAAAAGGCCAAGGCGTGGGATGGTTCCGCCGTCCTCGGTGAAGTGGAGCTGCCCATGACCGCCAGCACCGACCTGCAGAGCTTTGCCATTGAACTGAAGAAGAACGGCCAAACCGTGCAAAAGGACACCACGGCAAACATGATCTTTCCCGTGGCTGAGCTGATTTCCTATGTGTCCCGGTTTGTAACGATCGAGCCGGGCGACCTGCTGTTCACCGGCACCCCCGCGGGGATTGGCCCCATTGTGGGCGGCGATGTACTGGAGGGATTCTTGAATGGCAAGCGGCTGCTCCATGCAACGGTTGCAAAAGGGTAGATTTGCACCCTTGTTCCAAGAAGCCCGGCATAGATGACCAAGATCGTCCAAGTAGGCAACATCGCTTGCGGAAGCGACCAGCTTTTCCTGATCTCCGGCCCGTGCGTGATCGAAGAGGAAAGCATCATGATGCGCACCGCTGAAAAGCTGCGCGAGGTCAGCGAGCGCACCAAGGTGCCCGTGATCTACAAGAGCAGCTTCATGAAGGACAACCGCAGCAGCGTGGAGTTCTACATGGGGCCCGGCCTGGATGAAGGCTTGAAGATGCTGGAGAAGGTGAAGAAGGAATTCGGCTTCCCGCTGCTCACGGACGTACACTATCCCTCCCAAGTAAAGGCCACGGCGGAAGTGTGTGACGTGGTGCAGATCCCCGCCTACCTCTGCATGCAGACCACGTTGGTCACGGAGGCTGCCAAGACCGGCGCGGTGATCAACCTGAAGCACGGCCAATTCCTGGCGCCGGACAACATGGCCAAACCGGTGAAGAAGATCGAAAGCACCGGGAACAAGAAGATCATCCTCACCGAGCGTGGTTTCGTGCTGGGGTACAACGACCTGGTGGTGGATCCACGCGCCTTCTACCACCTGCGCCAAACGGGCTATCCCGTGGTGTTCGACATCACCCACAGCATCCGCAAGTACGGCATCCCCAGCGCCGATCCGCGCGGGGGCAACCGCGAATTCCTGCCCACCATAGCCCGGGCCGGCGTGGCCGCAGGCGTAGACGGCGTGTTCATCGAAACGCACCCCGATCCCAGCAAAGCACTGTGCGATGCCGCCAGCCAGCTCTGCGTGTACGACCTGGAGGAATTCCTGAAGCCCTTGCTGGACCTGCATGCCGTGGAAGTGAAACACCGCGAAAAAACCGTAACTGCCTATTGATGTACCGTCGACCCATTGGGTCGACGCAACAACAAATCCCATGGAGCTCTACTTAGACAGCGCCGACATTAAGGAGATCGACGAAGCCTTCAAGCTCGGCT
>JAFDZY010000490.1 GCA_018266685.1 Bacteroidota bacterium | reverse complement strand
TGGGCATCCAGGTTCTGCATGTTGATCCGCGTGTTCTCCCGGAAGCTCTCCACCGAATTGAGCAGGTTTTCCCGCTGCTGGTCCAGCAGCTTCAGCATCCGGCTGTAGTTGGGGTTGGCCGTTTTGCCTTCCTTGCGCAACATGGCCAGGTCGGATTGCAGCTTGGCGTAGCTGGCGGTCATGTCGTTCAGCAGGGGGTCCGTGATGCTGAATGCCTTCGGACTGGAGGGCTTGGCCTCATCCCCGCTGCGCAATTGCTTGGAGAGGTTGTCATAATACTTGAACTGTACGCTCAGGGCCTCCCAGCGGGTGTTCAAGGAAGCAACATTTTCCTGCATCAGTACCGTGGAGTGGTCCAAGTTGGTGATGTTTTCTCCTTCCTTGAAACTCTCCAAGCGGTCGCCGAGGGTGCTGAGCTGCTGGTTGTTTTTCACTATTTCCTGCTGCACCGTGGCAATGGTCCGGTCCAGGTCTTGCTGTTGTTCGGCCAGGTGCACGGCCATGTATTCACTGCCGATGGCATTGAGAATGTCCAGGGTCTTCGCTTTTGGCGCCGCCGTGAACGCCACGTTCACGGTGGTGGCTTCAGCGATGCCAGGTTCCGCCGTAAGCGATGCCATTAGCGTCAAGGTCACTTGATGGGGATCGTACTGGATGAATCCATATCGGTAGGACCCGGGGCCCTCCAAGGGGAGCTTGGCATTGGGAGCCTTGGTGATGCGCACCCGCATGGCATCCAGGGAGACCCACTCCCCGAACTTGGCCGGTTGGTCCACGTCAATTTCTTTCTTGTCCGGCCCGTAGGTGCCGTCGCCCACCAATTGAAACTCATCGCCGTGCACCCCGTGCAGGTAAAAGGCCACGCCATAAGGTACCAGTGTGGAGTTGTGCACGGAGCTGGTGTCCAGTTCCACCAGGATGGGTGAATCCTTGTACATGTCCCAATCCAGCAGCAAGCCTTCCTGCACGTATTTGGTGCGCAACTTGAGCTTGTCCACTACCCGGCTGATGATGGGTTGGGAAGTGATGCGCAACTGTTCGTTCAAGTAGTAGTTCTTGTCCGTGCGTGCAGCGGTTTCCTGCGGTTGCACCATGCGGTTGGGGTCATCGTGGCGCATGGGGGTGAGGATCACGATGCTGGTGCTCCCGGAATAGGAAGGCTGTACGTTCAGGACGATCAGCACCACCAGGGCCAATAGGAAGATTCCGGACACGGCAACGATGGGCCACGTGCGCAGGTAGCGTCCAAGGAAGGCCTTCAGGTCAGTGTCCACGTGTTTGGGTGGCGTGGTCATGGGGCTTGGGGTCATCGGTTCAGGACGGCATAAACGCTCACAATGGAAACCAGGAAGGCCAGTACATTGATGATGGTGCCGGGGTCCTTCCCGGTGAATTTGCGCCGCTTCAGCGGATCCACGATCACCACATCGTTCGGTTGCAGGTAAAAGGCAGGGCTGCCCAGCAGTTCCTGGTCGTTGAGGTCCAGGTGGTACAAGTGGTTCGAGCCGTCGCGGGTGCGCACCACGCGGATGCGTGAGCGGTCCGCCAGTACGGAAAGGTCGCCCGCCATGGCCAACCCCTCCAGCACGTTCACTTCATTGTTGTACACCGGATAGCGCCCCGGCCGTGCCACTTCGCCCAGCACGGAAATGTTGAAGTTCATCAGCATGACCTTCACCGTGGCATCCGTGTAAAAGCTGTCCGCCTTTGCCTGGATCAACTTCTCTGCATCGGGCAGTCCGATTCCTTCCACTTTCAGGCTGCCCAGTTCAGGCAGGTTGACGGTTCCGTCCGGGGCCACCGTGTATCCGATCAGGTAGGGGTGTTGCACGGCACGGTAAAGGTTCATGTCCTGGGAGGGTGCCTGCGGCACAATATCCTGTACCAGTTGGGTATGGTCCACGTTCACCATCAGCACATCGCCGGAACGGATGGTGACCGCCTGGGGCACCGGTGCCCACTTTTTATCCACCAAGGCTTTCCAGGGCGTTCCCGCATCCTTGTCTTGCAGCAGCACGATCTTCTTGTTGCCGACACAACTGCCCAGCATCAAGGTGGCAAGCACGGCACATGCAGGCATGGACCATGTGGACGGCCTCTTGGGCCATGCATTAAATTTGTGCAAGGGTAACCCTGGTGTACGTTCCGGCATGGAGGTGGAGTAATGGAGGGCCGGAGCTGCCGGCCAGCAATTTCCGGTGCAAATATGCGGCAACCTGTGCGCTCTGTCCAGCGTTACAGTTGCAAATAACCGGATATGGGTGTTGGATCATTGGGTTTGTTCAGCCCCCGGTGCTTGCCATTGCGAAGTTCAAATAGGCTTTAAGTCCCTGTGATGATCTGTTCCACACTTGCGCAGAGAAGGCCTGTGTAGATAATCTTTGCCGCCCATTTGCCTGATGGCCCGCTACGAACGCTATATCTACCTTGCCCTGGAACTGGTGGTGCTCATCGGTTCCTTTGCCTTGGCCGTGTATGTGAGGCGCGGCACGTTGGACCCGCTGCACAGCCCCTTGCTCCGGCTGATGCTTGGTTGTGCGGCCTTGATCTGGGTGGTCATTTCCCTGATCGGAGCCTTCCGGCCCATGGACCGGCGCATCACGGGCGTTGACTTTTTGAAGGATTTGATCTCCGCACTGGTTACTGGCATGGTGGGGACTTTTGCCGTTGGCTTCATGGTGGGCAAGACAGGCATCCCCGTAGGATTGATCGCAACCTATTTCGTGATCTTCTCTGTGGCGGTGGGGCTTGTGCGGTTCGCCATCTGGAAAGGGATCCGCGCCTACCGCAGGGCGGGCTATAATTTCAAGCGCATCGTGATCGTAGGCTCAAACATTGCCAGCGACCGGTTCATCCATGAAGTGGAGGAGCATCCGGAATATGGCTATAAAGTGATGGCGCGGTTTGCGGTGGACGGACAAAGCCGGGGTCCTGGGCAAATGCCCGTGGAGGAGTTCGAAACGTTTGTTTCCGATAAGCAGGTGGACCAGGCTTACGTGGCGATGGATGAAGCCAATTGGCGGGTGCTGGGGATCATCCGGTACTGCTCCATGAAGAACATCCGGGTGCTTTTCATCAACCAAATGGTGGACCAATTGTACCAGGCCGGCTTCCGTGCCTACCTGGATGAATCGGGGATGACCACCTTGGTGGCCGTTGATCCGGTAAAGTACAAGAACCTTGCGGGCAGGTGGATAAAGCGCAGCTTTGACATGCTGTTCAGCCTGCTGGTGATCTTGTTGGTGATGCCCTGGCTGTTTCCCATCGTGGCGCTCCTGGTGAAGCTGAGCTCTCCGGGCCCCGTCCTGTTCATCCAGGAACGTACAGGGCTTGTGAACCGGCCCTTTGGCTGCATGAAGTTCCGCACCATGCGCGTCAATGTCGACTCCGACCGCAAGCAGGCGGTGAAGGGCGATCCACGGATCACGCGGATCGGACAATTCCTGCGCAAGAGCAACCTGGACGAGCTTCCCCAGTTCTTCAATGTGCTCATGGGGCACATGAGCGTGGTGGGCCCCCGGCCGCACATGGTTGCCCACACGGAGGAATACTCAAAGTTGATCGGCCCGTACAAGGAGCGGCTATGGCTCAAGCCGGGCATCACAGGCCTGGCACAGGCCAAGGGATTGCGCGGCGAAACCAAGGAATTGGTGCTGATGGAACGGCGCGTGGCCACCGACCGTTCCTATATCCGGAACTGGTCGTTCTCCCTGGACCTGTACATCATCCTGCTTACCGTTTGGAACATGGTGTTCCTTAAAAGGCAAGGCGCGTGAAACTCCGGAAGTTGCTGCGCAAGCTGCCTGTGAAGAAGGGCCAGCGGGAACTGGTGGGCGGCGGTGCCGTGGCATTTGCTTACCGCATGCTCGGCTTCCTGTTCACCTATGGCCTGATGCTGGCCATCGCACGCCGGTTCGGCCCGGAGGGTAACGGCTACTACAACCTTTTCACCGCATGGATGGCGGTGCTCGGGGTGCTGGCCACCTTGGGCCTCAGCAGCTCCAACGTGCGGTCCGTGGCGGAATACAGCGCGAAAGGGGAATGGGGGAGGCTGAGGCCCCTGCACAATGGTGTGTTGCGCGCAGTGGTTCCTTTTGCGGTGCTGCTTGGCCTGGGCTTCCTGGCATGGAGGCAACTGGCGGCCACGGGCATGGTAGGCGACGGTGGCATTCCTTCCCCGGTGATGCTTGCCATGGCCTTGGTGGTGCCCTTCAGTGCCGTGTTGCTGGTAAACGTGGAGTTCATACGCGGCATGAAGCGCGTGGCGGTATCCGAGCTGCTGCGCTCACCCGCCGTGCTGGGCCTCACGTTCCTGGCGGTGCTCGTCATACCCGGCGGGCCAATGGCCCCCGTTGCCGCCAATGCGGTCATCACCGGTTGCTGTGCGTTGCTGGGCCTTTACCTGGTGCGCAGGTACCTCGGCCGGATCGAAGCCCGGTACCAGGCCCGGCCGCTGCCCATCAACATGCGCGAACATCTGTTGCTTGCCCTGCCCATGATCGTCACTGCGCTGGCCAGCAGCCTCAACGGGCGCTTGGACACCATCATGCTGGCCTGGTACCGGCCATCGGAAGTGATCGGCATATACGGCACTGCGGTGAAGATCTCCATCGGCATCGAGTTTGTGATCGGTGCGATCAAGACCATCGCCATGCCCAAGATCGCCGAGATGTACCATTCGGGCAGGCACAAGGAACTCCGCGAAACCCTGGATTACGCCGCCAAGCTGGTTTTCTGGACCACCGCACCGGTCACGTTGGTGCTTATGGTGTTTGCGCGGCCCATCATGGGCTTTGTGGGGCCTGAGTTCGCCGAAGGCGCATTGGTGCTTCGGATCATGACCCTTGCACACTTCATTTCCGCCAGCTCCGGCATGGTGGGTGCATTCCTCAACATGACCGGCAGCCAAGTGGCCTTCTCGCGCATAGTAGTGACCGCCGTTGCCTTGAACGTGGGGTTGAACCTCCTGCTCATCCCGACCTATGGCATGACGGGAGCCGCCATGGCCGCAGGTACTACGCTCAGCCTTTGGAACATTGCCGCCGCCATCTTCATCTACCGCAAGCACGGCATCAACATGTACTATATCCCGTGGCTTACCAAACACAAACCGGTGCATGCTGATCAAGCTCAATGACCGCGGTGTCCGGCTGCCGGACATCATGCTGGTGGGCGCGGCCAAAAGCGGCACCACCACCATAGCACACCAGTTCACGCGCCACCCCGGCATTTTCCTGCCCATGGCCAAGAAGGAGCCGCACTTCTTCTCCTTCGGCGGGGAAAAGCCCGCTTATACGGATCCGGATTTTGTACGTACCCTGGTGTGGAAGCCTGGGGATTACGCGGCCTTGTACAGCAGCGCACCCCCGGGAACCGCGATCGCCGATTGCTCCACGTCCTATCTTTACCGGTACCGCACGGCCGTTGCGCACATCCAACGCGTGTATGGCCCAAAGGCGGGGGACCTGAGCATGAGCGCCATCCTGCGCGACCCCGTGGAAAGGGCATACTCCCACTGGCTGTACTTGGTGCGCAACGGGCACGAGGAGTTACCCTTTGGGCAGGCCGTGGAACCTGCCGTGGTGGAGCAGCGCAAGCTGAACCGTTGGGGGTTCGACTACCTGGGCTATGGCCTGTATGCGGAGGCCGTGGAACACTTTCAGGCTGCGTTCCCTGGGTTCAAGGTTTATTTGCTGGAGGACCTGAAGGACTTGCAGGGCACGTTTGATGACATCTGCAACCGCGCTGGTCTGTCAAGTACCGGGGTGGAGCTTGTGCAGTCCAATCCCGGGGGCATACCGCGGAACAGGGCTCTGGTGCGCACGCTGAGGCGTAATCCTGTGGTACGGGCGTTGTCCCACCTGCTGCCGGACAGCCTCCGCAACAATGTGCGGGCAAAGCGGGACGGCCTGTTGCGGCAAGCGCTGGAAAGGCCTGAAATGCCAGCTGCCGCTCGTGAAAAGCTCAACTCGTTCTACCGGCCGGACGTGGAGCGGCTTTCCCGGACCATTCACCGCGACCTGAGCCATTGGTGCCAAGCATGACCGGCGCAAACCTCCCGAGTTGCATTTTCGTGGGCACCGCCAAGGCCGGCACCACTTCCATCGAGCACGCCCTGCGCAGCCATCCGCAGGTGGCCATTCCCCGCAAGGAGACTTTCTTTTTCGATCATGAGCTTATGGGCGGCGGACGGCTGCCCTATCCCATGCAGCGCGATCCCGGCACGGTGGTTACCTCCGAAGCGGACTATCGGCAACTCTACACAGGGTTGGAAGGGAGAACTACCGTGGAGGTGGGCACCGGCTACCTCTACCACCACGCCGTCGCCATACCGCGGATAAAAGCCGTGCTGGGTGCGGAAACCCGGATCGGCATCGTGTTGCGCGACCCGGTGGAAAGGGCATGGTCGTCCTACATGCATTTTGTAAAGGACATGCACGAGCAGCTCGGGTTTAGGGATGCCCTCGCCCTGGAAGCTGGGCGCATGGCGCAAGGCTGGGATTTCATGTGGCACCACGTTGCCATGGGCAAATACGCCGCCCAGGTTACCGCCTATGCAGCGGCCTTTCCGAACACGCGCGTGTTCTTCTTTGAAGACCTTCGCAGCAACCCGGCCGGGTTCATGCGGGGCATCCATGAACATGCCGGAGTGGACCATCGGGACAGCACGGTGGTGCAGGCCAGGAACCGATCGGGTGAGCCCCGCTTCCGGGGAATGCAACGGCTGATCACCACGGAGAACCCGGTAAAGGCCGTGATTCGCCCCTTGTTGCGCCTGGTGCTGCCTGCCGAACAACGGAGCAAGGCCAGGAAGTACCTCAAGGAGCGTAACATGAAGGCTGCCGCAGGCCTTGCCGCCGAAGACCGCCAGTGGCTGCGCGATATTTACCGGACGGATGTGGAGCTGCTCTCCACTGCGTTGGGCACCGACTTGTTTGAAAAATGGCATTGGTAAGCCCTCCGTCCATACCGCTTGCCGCCGGGTCGCTGCCTTGGCCGTTCCGGCACCACGGGCTTACTGTGGGGCTGCTATCCTTTTTGGTGCTGATCCTTTGGCGCGTATGGACGGTCAGCCATTTCAGCCTGGTGATCGGGGCGATGGAACTGGTGTTGTTGGTGCTTTGCGTGGCCTGGACGGCATGGCGCATCATGCAGCGGTGGTTGGCCAAGGATTGGTCCATCAATGGCTTTGAACTGTACGTGCTCTTGCTGGTGATGCTTCCTCTTGGAGCGGCGGTCGGTGCGCGGCATGCCTTTGGGCAGCCGGTTATTTGGGGCATTGTCGCTTTCAAGGACTATTATTTACTGCTTGGCGTGCTTGCCATCGGCCACTGGCTGCGGATGGGTTGGATCAGCCTGCACCAGGTGGAGCAGGCACTGGTGATCGTGGCATGGGCATGCCTGATCTACTTCTATTTGGCCACGCTGTTCATCAACCCGGCC
>JAFDZY010000489.1 GCA_018266685.1 Bacteroidota bacterium | reverse complement strand
TCAGACGGTGATGAAGAAGTGGTGTCGAGGTGGTTCTTGTGTTGAAGGGTGAAAGAGTGAAAGAGTGCGAGGGACGCGGTTTTCGCCCTCGCACCCTTTCACTCTCCGACAACTGCACCGACCGGATCTTCGACACCGCATCAGTAATACTGCGCCTGGCGGCGCTTATCCAATACTTGGGCGAACCACGGACATGCCGGCCGACAGGCGGGTCTACACCGATGGACACGGATCGCGAGCCTCTCCAAGTATCGGACGCAAAGCCGTGGTCCACTTCCTGCATCGCGCATTTATCCGTGTTCATCGGTGTGCATCCGTGGTTGAGAATTCGGGAAAGTTGCGACCGCAGGGCGTGCAAGAGGCGACAGCCCAGTGCGCCCCGTCCATGGTGTGCGGTGCCGAAGGGACAGCCCGGGTGCGCACCAACGCGCCATCTTCAAACCCGAACGGGGATCACGCCACCTTCAACTGGCTCATGCGCGAGCGTTCAAACTTCTCGCGGGCATAGCTTAGCGTGATGCGCAGCTCCGAAGGCCGCTCATTGCTGCTGGGCAGCTCGTACATCGCGTCGGTCATGATGGCCTCGCAGATGCTGCGCAGGCCGCGGGCACCGAGCTTGTAGTCTATGGCGCGGTCCACAATGAAGTCCAGCACTTTCTTGTCGAAGGAGATCTTCACGCGGTCCATCTCAAAGAGCTTGATGTACTGTTTCACCAGTGCGTTCTTGGGCTCGGTGAGGATGCGCCGCAAGCTGTCACGGTCCAGCGGGTCCAGGTAGGTGAGCACCGGGAACCGGCCGATCAGTTCGGGGATCAGGCCGTAGGTGCGCAGGTCCGTGGGCGCCACGTACTGCAGCAGGTCTTCATCGTTGACGCGTGCCGCCTTGCTGGCGCTGTAGCCCATGGCGCTGCTCTTTACGCGGCGGGCAATGATCTTCTGGATGCCGTCGAACGCACCGCCGCACACAAAGAGGATCTTCCGTGTGTCCACTTGGATCAACTTCTGTTCGGGATGTTTACGGCCGCCTTGGGGCGGCACGTTCACCACGGAGCCTTCCAACAGTTTCAGCAGGGCCTGCTGCACGCCTTCGCCACTGACGTCCCGCGTGATGCTGGCGCTGTCGCCCTTGCGGCTGATCTTGTCGATCTCATCGATGAAAACAATGCCGCGCTCGGCCTTGCTTACGTCGTAGTCCGCCGCTTGCAGCAGGCGGCTCAGGATGCTTTCCACGTCCTCGCCCACGTAGCCCGCCTCGGTGAGCACCGTGGCGTCGGCAATGGCAAAGGGCACGTTGAGCATTTTGGCGATGGTCTTGGCCAGCAATGTTTTGCCGGTGCCCGTTTCGCCCACCAGGATGATGTTGCTCTTCTCGATCTCCACGTCGTCGTTGGGGGAGACCTTTTGCATGAGGCGCTTGTAGTGGTTGTACACCGCCACGCTCAGCACCTTCTTGGCCTCGTCCTGCCCGATGATGTACTCATCCAGGTAGGCCTTGATCTCGGCGGGTTTTTGCAGCACCAGGTTACCTTCCAGCTCGGTGCGGTCCCGCTGGCTGAGTTCCTCCGCAATGATGTTCTGAGCCTGGGCAATGCAGCTGTCGCAGATGTGCCCGGTGATGCCTGCGATCAGGACGTTGGTGTCCTGCTTGTCGCGCCCGCAGAACGAGCACTTGATGTCCTTCTTTTCCATGATCTGGGAAGCTCGCGCCTGTACTACGGCAAACGAACGTGCGAAGATACGTTAGCGGTCAAGGAAGGTTGTTGTTCGAAGAAGTGAAGAAGTGGGGAAGACCACCTCCCCGCTCCTTCACTTCCTTGCTTCCTCACCTTCGGCAATCGCGGTCTACTTGGTGTTGCGCACCAGCAGCTCGTCGATCATGCCGTAGGCCTTGGCCTCCTCGGCGATCATCCAGTAGTCGCGGTCGCCGTCCTTCTCCACGCGTTCAAACGGCTGGCCGCTGTGCGTGCTGATGATGTCGTAGAGTTCCTTCTTCAACTTCAAGATCTCGCGCACGGTGATCTCCATGTCGATGGCCTGCCCCTCGGCACCGCCCATGGGCTGGTGGATCATCACCCGTGCATGCTTCAGCGCGCTGCGCTTGCCCTTGGCGCCTGCGCAAAGCAGCACTGCGCCCATGGAGGCGGCCATGCCGGTGCAGATGGTGGCCACGTCCGGCACGATGTACTGCATGGTGTCATAGATGCCCAGGCCGGCATATACACCGCCGCCGGGGCTGTTCAGGTAGATCTGGATGTCCTTTTTCGGGTCCACGCTTTCCAGGAACAACAGCTGTGCCTGGATGATGTTGGCCACCTGGTCGTTGATCGCCGTGCCGAGGAAGATGATGCGGTCCATCATCAGGCGGCTGAACACGTCCATCTGCGCCACGTTCAACTGGCGCTCCTCGATGATGTACGGGGTGATGGACGCCGAGATGTAGCTGTCCAGCGTGAGGCTGTTGATGTTGCGGTGCTTCACCGCGTACTTGCGGAATTCGTCGCTTGGGATCATGGGCGTGTTGCTGTAAGTATGAATATGGACGTGCAAGTTGCACAAATGCTTCAAGCGGTGCGCGCCAGGATCAGGAATTCCTCGAACGGCACGTGTTTGTCCTTGGGGCTGAGCATGGCCTTGAAGTGGGCGATGAGCTTGTGCTCCACTATGCTGTCGCGCATTTTACGCACCTGGTCGCGGTCGCTGAGCATGCGCCCGGCCATTTCCTGGAGCTTCTCCCCTTCCGGTGCCGGAATGCCGTATTGGGCAAACTGGTCGCGCATGTACTGCATGGCAAATTCATTGATCTCCCCGCCCTTCGCCTCCAGGCCGTACTTCTCCAGGATCCGGTCCTCCAGCAGTTGTTTCTTCAAGCCTTCGGCATAGGCCGAATAGCCTGTCTCCAAATCCTCCGGGGTGATCGGCTTTTCACTGGTAAAGGAGATCCAGCGCTTCAGGAATTCGTCCGGCAGTTCAATGGCCGCCTTGTCCGCCAGCGAACGCATCACCAGCCGCTTGTAGATCCGCTCGCTGTCGCGGCGCAGCATGCCTTCCAGACCTTCCTTCACCTTGGCGCGGAATGCTGCTTCATCCGCCACGGCGCCCGCACCAAACACGCGGTCATACAGTTCCTGCCCCACTTCCATGGGCTGCATCCGCTTGATCTCCGCAATGCGGAACAGCATGTCCCCTTTCAGGTCGTGCACGGCAGCATGGTCCACGCCCAGCATCTTGGCCAGGTCGTCGTGGCCCTTGCTCACCTTGTGCGGGTCCACTTTAACGTTATCGCCAACGGCCTTGCCCGCCAAGGTGTTCCGCACGGCTTCATCCTCCACGTCCTCCATGGTGATGGTGGTGCGGTTCATCAGTCCGCCGGCCTTGATCTCCCCGTTTTCGTCCAGTTCGATCAGATCGCCGATCACCATGTCCTTTTCACCCACCGCGCCGGCATCTTCCAAGGTGCCATAGCGCCGTTGCATGTCTGCAACTTCCTTGTCCAGCAGTTCGGAATCCACGTCCACCACGGGCATTTCCACGCCCAGCTTGTCGCTCATGTCCACTTCGATGGCTGGGGCCATGCCCACTTCGTACTGGAAGTTGAACTCACCGGGCGCATCCCAGTCGTTGTTCATCGCCTCGTTCCGCGGAAGCGGCTGCCCAAGCACGCGCAGCTTGTTCTCCTCGATGTACTTGCGCAGGTTCTCGTCGATCAGGCGTTCCACTTCGTTCACCAGCACGGAGCGGCCAATGCGCTTTTTTACAATGGACATGGGCACTTGGCCGGGCCGGAACCCGGGCCACGCCGCCGTTTTCCGCTGCTGCTTGAGCACCTTGTCAACGGCAGGCTCATAATCGGCCGGACCGAGCTTCAGCTTCAAGGTGGCGGTCAGGGTACCGGTTTCTTCTCGTTCAATGTTCATGGGTAAATGGTCGGTATGCGGAATTTTCCCTTAGGCGCAATTGGCAAGGACACTGAAGTACGGACGGGGGGACTCGAACCCCCACACCTCACGGTACTGGCTCCTAAGACCAGCGCGTCTACCAATTCCGCCACGTCCGTGCATTCTGCGTCCAACTTGCCCAATGGGGCGGCAAAGATAGCTTTCATCAGGGGGTGGATTACCTTCGCGGCCCCGCCATGAAACGTGCCGATCCCGCCGAGATCCCCATTCCCGAACTGCACGGATACCTCACGGGGGGCATCGGCCCGCGGCCGATCGCCCTGGCCAGCACCATCGATGCCCAAGGGCGCCCCAACCTCAGCCCGTTCAGCTTTTTCAATGCCTTTGGCGCCAATCCGGGCATCCTCATTTTCAGCCCGGCCCGCCGTGGCCGCGACAACACCACCAAGCACAGCTTCCACAACGTGAAGGCCGTGCCCGAAGTGGTGATCAATGCCGTTACCTATGCCATGGTGCAGCAAGTTTCCGTGGCCAGTGGTGAGTTTCCCGAGGGCATCAACGAATTCGGAAAGTCGGGGCTAACGCCCGTGCCATCGGAGAAGGTGCGGCCTTTCCGCGTGAAGGAAAGCCCCGTGCAGTTTGAGTGCAAGGTGAAGCAAGTGATCGAGACGGGCACCGGTGGCGGGGCGGCGAACCTGGTGGTGTGCGAAGTGGTGATGGTGCACGTGGACGAGGCCGTGCTGGGGCCGGACGGCAAGATCGACCAGCGCAAGATCGACCTTGTGGGGCGCATGGGCGGCCCCACCTATTGCCGCGCCCACGGCGATGCGCTCTTTGACCTCACCCAGCCCAACCAGCACTTTGGCGTGGGCGTGGATGCGCTGCCGCACGGGGTGCGCAACAGCAGCGTACTTACCGGCAACGACCTGGGCCAGTTGGGCAGCATGCTGCACCTGCCGGATGAAACGGCCGTGAACGAATACAAGCTCACCGAGCTAGCGGACCTGTTCATCGGCCTGCAGGGCAATCCTGCGGAACTGGAGCGCGCCCTGCACGAAAAAGCCAAGCGGTTGCTGGCTGCCGGGCACAAGGAGGAAGCGTGGAAAACGCTGCTCGCATTCAACGAACGATAATCAAAACAACGCCTTGAAAGGCAAACGAAGATGGCATCAGTAACGATCAATGGCACGGTGAAGGTGGTGGGCAAAACCCAACAGATCAGTGAGAAGTTCAGCAAGCGCGAGCTGGTGATCACCGAAACCGGCGGCCAGTTTCCACAGCACATTCCGGTGGAATTCACGCAAGGTGACACCAACATGCTGGATCCCTTTGCCCCCGGCGATGAGGTGACCGTAACCTGCTTCGTGAACGGCCGCGAATGGACGCGTGACGGGGCCACCAAATATTTCCTCAGCCTGAAGGGCAACCGCATCGAAAAGATCGGTGCCGCCCCCCAAGCGCGCCCCGCAACCGCTTCCGCCCCGCCGCCGCCTTCCATGGCCGACATGCCGCAGGCAAGCGAAGAGGACGACTTGCCGTTCTAAAGCATTAAGGGGAGTTTGAGCCGATCGTGCAGGGCACCAAACTGTGAGTTCCAGGCCACGAAGGTGGCCAGCTAAACCCTGCGCCCCTTCCACTTTGGGCGCACCACCACCGATGCCGCTGCGATCACCGGTGAGTATACGTGGAATGCGGCGTAGCACAACATGCAACGCAACGCGCCCAAGTGTGGCGGCGCCGCTGCACCGACGGCACCCTGGAACCGGTGCACCTCGCGCACCAAGGCCGTGACGGGCAGCAGCCAAAGCAACCAGGCCGCCGTGAGCAGCATCAGGCTGGCTCCAAAGTTTTGCGCCATCCGGTCGCGCACGCTGAACGCACAGGTTACAAAGAGCAGAAACCAGGGCCAGAGCAGTGCGGCCAGCGCCACCCATTTCCACGCACCGCCCACACCACGCATTTTGCCCGCCCAGCGCAGCCGCTGCCGCCAAAACGCCCGGAAGCCCCGTTCTGCTTCCACGCTAACAAGCACCTCGGGCTGCAGCAGGTAATGCACTGCCCTTCCTGCCTTCAACATACGGCGCAACAGGAAAACATCATCTCCGCTGGCCCATTTATCACCACTATATCCGCCCACCGCCCGGAATGCCGCTTTCCGGAACGCCATGTTCGCACCATTGGCAAGCAGGGGTGCCCCTTGCAGGGCCGTGGCAGCCGCCATGCCCATCATTGCCGCCTGTTCCTCGGCCTGCAACGCTTGCAGCATTCCGGCTTGGCCCACCGTTGCCACGGGCATTAAAACCAGGTCCGGCCCACCGGCTGCAACGCAGTCCATGATCCGCCGGACACGCTCCGGCCCGCAGCGGGCGTCCGCATCCGTGAGCACCACCCATTCGCCATGTGCTTCTTCCACGCCCTGCGTGATCGCCGCCTTCTTGCCTTCCCCGGGGCATCCGATCAGCCGCAGGCCCGGCCACGTGCGCGCCATGCTGCGCACCAATGCGGCGGTGCCATCCGTGCTGCCGTCGTCCACCACCAGTACTTCCAGCATCTCCTTGGGCCACTGTTGCGCATGCAGGTCCTGCAATAAGGGCGTCAACGTTTCCCCCGCGTTGCGCGCGGGAACAACAACGCTTACCTGCTGTGTTTCCTCACCGGCAGCATCGGCGCCGTTCCGCCACGCCTTGGCAAAAGTGTCCTTCCAACCGGTGAGCACCAGCGCATGCGTCAGGCCACCGCCGAAAGCTGCCAGGCAAAGCAGCAGGTACAGGCTCATGATCGTGTACGGATGCGTGCCACCAACAGGATCACAGCCCCTGCGGCGGCTGGCAGAGCAACGTTTGCGGCCCATACGCCGAACGATGCCAACAGCACCATGGCCGGATGCCCACCCAACGGGGCAAGCAGGGCCACGGCCACGGAGCCGCGCACGCCAAGCTCGCTGAGCAGCATGGTGGGCACCAAGGTTGTGCACAGGTAGATCACCGGCACCATCGCAGCGGAATCCACCCAGGACAACCCGGCAAACACGTTCAGCAGCAGCATGTACTGCACGGCGAACACGGCATAGCGTGCCACGCTCATCGTGAACACGGTAAGAAGCTGGCGGCCCGTGTACTGCTCCAGCACCTCGGTAGCCTTGCCCATCTTGCGCATCACCGGCAGGTGCAACAGCAACCGCCGCAGCAGCCGGGGGCTGAAAAAAAGAACCAGCGCCGCAGCTGCGCACAAAGCTGTAAGGACCATGATGGAGATCCCGGTCCAGGAATGATCCGACGATCGCCAGAGCGTGCATGCCATTGCGCCCAGCACGATGGTGGCGGTGAACTGCGCCATGCTGCCCAGCAGGGTGGCAAGCCCGCCGCTCCAGCGGTTCCCCGGCGACAGGAAGAGCACCCGGCCCAAGGGCTCACCCGTGCGGTTCGGGGTGAGCAAGCCGGTGGCCGTGCCCGCCAGCGTGGCTGAAAGGGCCCTCTTGAAGCCCATCCGTTCCACCGGCGCAACCAGCCAGCGCCACTTCGCGGCCTCAATGCCCCAATTCACCGCCACCATGGCCAGCAAGGCAAGTCCCACCGGCCATTGCGCAGCTTGTGCGGCCATTTGCCAATCCCCCCACGCCGCACGCGTACCTTGGCCTGCGCCAAGCTGCACCCCGAGATAGGTGCATGCGGCGAGGAAAACTCCCCAACGTACGAACATGAGCGCGTGCCGTGGCATCAAATGAACGATCGTGGAAACCTTAGCGACCAAAAATAGGCTTGCCGGGCAGCCTGCGGAAAGGATCATTCTGGGCATTGACCCGGGCACTACCGTAATGGGGTATGGCGTGTTGCTGTTGGAGGCGGGAAAACTGAAGGTGCTGGAAGTGGATGCCGTCCGCTTTCCCGCGGAAGATGACCACACCCTGAAGTTGCGCGCCATTTTCCACCAGGTGCTCGCGATCATTGAAAAGCACCGACCGGACGAACTGGCCATTGAGGCCCAGTTCTTCGGCAAGAACGTGCAGAGCATGCTGAAACTTGGCCGGGCGCAGGGCGTGGCCATTGCTGCAGCGCTTTACCGCGACATTCCGGTAGTGGAATACGCCCCGAAGCGGGTGAAGCAGAGCATCACCGGCAATGGCAACGCCACCAAGGAACAGGTAGCGGCCATGCTCTCCGCCATTCTCCGCACGGAAGAACTTCCCAAAAGCACCGATGCCACCGACGCGCTGGCCGTGGCCGTTTGCCATGCGTTGGCCAAGGGTTCCAATTCCGCCGGTACCAAGCGCAGCACCTCACGCGGCACCAGCGACTGGGGCAGCTTTGTCCGCAACAACCCGGAGCGCGTGAAGAATTGAGCCCGGCCTATGCCTGGCGGATCTGTTCCGCCAATGCAGCCAGTTCCTCCTGCGTCATTCCCACCTTCGGTTTGGAGAAATCCATGTCGAAGATGGAATCGATGGGGATCAGGTGAACGTGCGCGTGCGGCACCTCCAGGCCCACCACGCTTACGCCTATGCGGTTGCAGGGAACCACGGCCGCAATGCGCTTCGCCACGCCTTGTGCAAAGGGCATGATGCCGGCCAGCACCTCCGGCGGCAGGTCGAAGAACTTGTCCACCTCCAATTTCGGGATCACCAGGCTGTGGCCCCGGCGCACGGGGTTAATGTCCAGGAATGCCAAGTACCGGTCATCCTCCCCCACTTTATGGCAAGGGATCTCGCCTTGGATGATGCGTGAAAAAATGCTGGCCATCACCGCGTGATGTCCAAGACCTCAAACCGTGTGGTGCCTGCCGGGGTGGTAACCTCAGCCACATCTCCCACCTTCTTGCCCAAAAGCCCCTGGCCGATGGGTGAGTTTACACTGATCTTGCCGCTCTTGATATCGGCCTCGCTCTCAGCAACCAGGGTGAAGGCCCGCTCCAGTTTGCCGTCCACCTGCTTCACCTTCACCGTGCAGTGGATGTATGCCTTGTCGGTGTCCATGTGGCCCGGATCGACCACGCGGGCATTGGCCACCACTTCCTCCAGTTTGGCGATGCGCGCTTCCAGCAAGCCTTGGTCCTCCTTGGCGGCATGGTACTCCGCGTTCTCGCTCAGGTCGCCTTTGTCACGCGCCTCGGCTATCTGGTGGCTGATGTGGGGCCGGTCCACGGTTTTCATGCGGTGCAGCTCTTCCTGCAGCTTGCGCAGCCCTTCTTCGGTGTAGTAGGCAGTGGTGCTCATCTTCCTGTCCGCAGTTCGTTGCGGACCCTGTTGCTGTTCCGGTTCCGGTGAAATAGGGAAAAGGACCCCGGGAGGGTCCTTTTCCAAAGGTACGGACCTTTTGTGTTACAAGCTCAAACGCACGCCGATGCTGTGCACCCCGTTGAACGGATTGGTGGCACGGTAGGCATAATCAAGTGCAATGGCGCTCTTCTTCTCCTCTCCGAAGGGGAAGTCAATGCTGATACCTGCGCTTGGGCCTGTGAAGACGGTTTCCCGAAGGTCCTTGTCCCCCACGTTCTTCTCGTAGAGGTAGCCGCCGCGCACATGGATCATCTTCTTGAAGGCATACTCGGCGCCAAGGATGAACTGGTCCTTGGTGAAGGAGTTGGAAGTGAACGTGCCAGCCACGGTTACCCGGTGCAATTCGGAGATATTGAAATCGTATGCCGCCCCGATGTTCATCATGGAAGGCAGTTCGAAGTCCGCCGAGCGTTGCTCCAGTGTGAGCGTATGGTCACCGCCTGTGAGCAGACCTTGCACGGCCAAACCGTCACCGCTGAAATGCATGGCGGGGCCGACGTTCTTCAATGCAATGCCGAAGTGGATGTTTTCCGTGGGCCCGGTTACGTATTGGATGCCGGCATCAAAGCAAACGCCCGAGGTGCGCACGTTGGCAATGGATTCCGACACCACGCGCACCAGCATTCCCCCGAAGATGCTGTTGGAGAACGCCTTGGCATAGGCCAGCCCAATGTTGGACTGCGTGGGGCTGAACGTGCCCAAGCCACCTTCGGGCTGGTCTACCGTGGTTACCGGCAGGTCGCCAAAGGAGAAGGTAGTGGCCGTGATGCCCAGCACACCGCTCTCGCCGAGCTTTTGCCCGAACCCCACGGCGTTCACTTTTACCCCGCTTCCTTCCAGCCATCGCGTGCTGGTGAAGAGCAGTTCGGTCTTGCGCACATGGGCCAAACCCGCCACGTTGCCGAACATGGCTTCCGCGCCTTGCAGCGAGGAGCTGTTGGCCAGGGACCAGCCATTGCTGCGTGCCCATGGGTTCACCAACAACTGGGTTGCACCTGCGGAGCCCGCCCTGTTGGGGTTGCCTGCCATTGCCGCACCGGCGAGCAGTGCCGCACCGGCCGCCACCGTCAATCTTGCACCAATAATGTTCATCCTCATGCTGTTCAACATTGTATCCGTCAGGATGGCTTAGAAGTTCTGCAGGTCAACCGGGCGCATTACCCCAAACCACTTGATGACCTTTTCCCCGAGGCCGGGAGCATCAATGTGGCACAGGTATGTGCCGCCCGAGATGGGCACGTTGTAGTTGTTCTTCAGGTCCCAGTCCAGGTAGGTGAGCTCATTGTCCTTCTTGAACTTGCGCACCAGCGTGCCGCTCACGGTGTAGATGCTGATGGTGCAGGTCTTGGGCAGGTTGATGAATTTCACCCGGTTGTCCAGGCGGGTGGTTTCATACCCGCTGTAGGCATAGTACGGGTTGGGCACCACACCGATCAGGTCCAGGCCGCTCTTGCCCACATCGGTCACATCGGTGGTGGCCACGGATTCACCCGTGTTGAACGCATACAGGGGCAGTCCTCCGTTGCGCGCCACGGGGATGCTGGGCGTGTAACCGGCATATGGGTCCGCATAGATGGTGTACGGCTTGCTCACGTTCATGCGCAGGTGCAGTTCTGAAGGCACCAGTCCCTCCTGCGGGGTCTTCATGCTCATGCCCGGCTTCATCAGGCCGGAACCTACCCAGGCCACGGAGCGGAACACCTTGGACACGCCGGCGGCCGAGGCCAAGTTGGTGCGGATGAACGCTCCATCATCGTACTGGGGCATGGCGCCCGCACCGCCGTTGTTCAGGCGTTGCCTGTTCAGGCACACGTAGATCCAATGCTGGCCGCCGAAGATGGCTTGGTTATCCGTGTTCATCATGATGTCCGACGGATTCCACAGCATGTCCCGGCCGGCATTCCCGCCCAGGAAGCTGTTCTCGCCGAAGAACAAGTTCAGGCGCTCGCCGGTCTCCAGGTCCACGGCGTAGCCGGGGAACCAGCTCATGCTCATCGGGTCGGTCAACGTGGCCTCGGCCTCGTTGCAGCCTGGGCTGCCCGTGGGAATGCCGTTCTTGTCCACGCTGGGCACAGGGCGCAGCGAAAGTTTGGCCACGTTGGCTGGCACCGTGAAGTCCGGTGTGGCGCTTTCCTCCACCACCACGCAGCGGGTCCACTTGCTCTTGTCCGGCGTGAACACCACTTGGATGCTCGGCAATTCCTTGATGGTGATCTGGCCGCGCGTACCTGCCACCAGGCCGGTGCCGCATGGCTGTTGGTCCGCATTGCCGCACACCGCCCAGGGTGCCCACGTGCCGCCCAAAACGTGCTCATACTGCTGCTCATCATCAATGTCGGCCATGTCTTTGTATACCAAGGCAGCATCCACGGCGGTGCCCGAACGGATCCAGTTTTGCATGGTCTCCCCTTCCGCGTCAGGGATGCCCGCGTACCACCCGCCGTCGGAGGGGTCCATGGCACTGCCCAGGAAGTTGGTGTAATCCTGCAGCGTGCCGCCTGTCAAGATCCGGTATGCGGTCTGGGTCATGGTTACAGAAATGCCCCACTGCGGGATCAAACGCTCGTTCTGGATGGCAAGCACCGTGTTTGAGCGTATCGTGTCGTCGGCCGTGGGGTTATCACTGAGATGCACGAGCATCCAGCTGGCATCATTGAGCTTGTCATAGCTGCTGAAGCCTGCAGTGGAGGCCACCGGGCTCGGCCATTCGGTGGTGTCCTTTACCCAAAGTTCGAAGTTGCCGGCAGGCACCTTCAGCGGGTCCACCACCTTTATGTTCACGGGACCTTTGCCCTTTTCATAAACCAGCTGGTCAATGTGCGTGCCCACGGGAGCGGCCACGATCTGGTCCAAGGTGGTTTTGTCCAGGGCGATCTTCAGGCCACCGTTGCCCTGGCCTTCAATGCGCGTCAACTTGAACCCGTCGCCATACTGCGCATTGAGCACGGTGCCACCGTTCTCCACGCTGGTCTTGTGCGGGATGCCGGCATACACCCGGATGGCCCCGGCCGGAGCCTTGCGGCCCGCCAAGTAAGGATAGGGTTGGCCGGTGTGGGTCACCGGGTTGTAGTTCTCATACCCGTTGTAGGCGTATGCGATCGCCATGTAGTAGTACGTCTGGAAGTTCTTCAACTGCGGGTCCAGCGTGGAAAACTTGTCCGTGAGGATCCGGAAGGAGTGCACCACTCCGGTATCGTTGCCTGCCACCATCTGGGTGGCGATCGGTTGGCCCACTACGGGGTCCTGGATCCAATTGACCAGTTGGGTGACCCCGTCGTGGATGTCCACTTGGGCCACCAAACGTGCCTTGTTCTGGTCCTGCAGTTGGTCCGGTGAAACCGTGCCGTTCGCCACCTGGAAGATCTGGTACCCCTGGAAGTGGTATTGCCTGTCCGCGGCCGTTTCCGGAATGGTGGGGTCCACCTCGTGGTAAGCTTCGTTATAGTTGTTGCTGCCCAGTGGGTTGGTGATGTACAGGATCAATTCCTTGTCCAGTTCCTGGATCGTTACGTCCGGCGCATCAGGTCCGTTAAGAATGCGGAAGCAATTGTCGAACAGGGACTGCGCCTTGTCGTCCGCCTTGCGCATCAGGTCCACGCTGGCTTGCACCCCGCCCCCAGTGGCCCGCGCGAACACCACGCCCACGGTAATGTTGTTGTATGCCCCCGGCTCCAAGGTGAAGGGGCCTGCGCTCTGGATGAAGCGGCGGTCTGCCGGTGCGTTGCCTGCCGTAACCTCATCCCAATTGGGCTGCGGAACGCAGTTGGTGCCCCAGCCCAACGTATCGGAAGTACCCGGGAACATGTAGTATGCACGTGTACCGCCGCTGGCGGTGCTGTAGCCGCTTCCGCCATAGGTCATCGGCGTATTGTCGCCCCAAATGGCCTTCAGGTAGCCGTAGTATTGGCCGGCATTGTCCGGGTCACCTTGAGCTCCTTGTGCATTGTTGTGGTACACAAACGCCCGCATGCCGTAGCGTTCATTGTCCGGCACGCTGTCCCCGTAACCAATGCCAATGCCCTTGTAGGGAATGCCCAGCAAGGTGCGTACGGAATCGCAGTTGGAGGCCAACGGATTGTCCAATCCGTCGTAGTCCTGGTATGGGCCCTCAAAGAAGTCCACACCGATGGCCGGTGGCGGCGGGATCGGTCCTCCATAGCCCAAGTGGCCGTTGGCATCCTCGTCCACGGCATCGCCGTTGTAACCGTAACCCAAGCCGCGCTGCACATCGCAACCCACGTAATCGTCATTCGCGCCGCCAAGGTCCACGTCCACCCACTGGCCGAAGTAAGTCTGGGTAAGGGTCTGGGTGCCTTGGTTGATCAGCACGTAGTTGTAAAAGCTCATGTTGTTCACCTCATCGTTGGTGGCGAACTCAAAGGCTTGCGCGCGGATCTCCATGCCGATGGGCAAGCCGCCTGATTCGGTGTGGGTGTTGCCCTTGTCATTAAACACCCACCAGATGTTCTGGTCGCCGAACAGCGGCACCAGGTCTTCGCGGCGCTTGGACTTGCAATCGATCACCGCCTTGAGGTCGTAGCCGGGATAGTCCCCGTCGTTCGGGTCGTAGCTGTCGTCACCGTTGTTGTCGTAGAACGGGGCCAAATGGTAGTCCTGGCCCTTGGACACATCCCCATGCGCCGGCCAATCGAAGAAGTAGCTCGGAATGACGTAACCCGGAAAATTGATCGCGGCATCGCATTGGGGATCAGCCAAGCAGGTGTAGTAGGCCGCCTGCTTTTCCGCATCCACGCGCATCGTTTTCCAAGTCCTGTCATAAGCAGTGCACACCGGTCCATCGATGGAAGCATCGCCGGTGTGGGTTACCGTATCGTAGGCTGTCAAGGGACCTGGCCAGTAGTCATTCCCCTCTTGGCGGAAACGCACGGCGGCCAGCTTCAGGATGTTGTCCGGTGAAAGGCCGCCCATCCAAAGTGCACCTGCAAACAAGGCATTCGGGCCAGCGTTGATGGAGGTGCCGGGGGGCGTTTTGGGCACCTCGTACGCGGGGCCGCCACCGGCACCGCGGTCCTGCCACATGTTGCCGCCTGTTTCAATGCGGGCACGCACGTTGTTCAGGTCCAGTTCATTGAATGCGGTTGCAGGGGCACATGCTGCAGCCCTGCCTCCTCCCGCATCGCCGGAAGAGGCGCTTCGGGGGTGTCCGGGCCTTTCACGCGCCACCAGCGCCAAGCTGGCGAGCGCCGCGAAGGAAAGGGAGGTGAAGCGGAAGGTGTTCATGATCGTGTGGCCTTTCATGTGGATCAGAAGTCGAAGCGTGCGCCCAAGCGGATGGTGCGCGGTGTGCCGTAGTTGTATGGGGTGTTCACTTTCAGGGCGTACAAGTCGCGGTAGCTCTGCGGATCGTTCTTGGAAGCGATGTAGCTGGCATACTGGGTGGAGGCCAGGAAGCCGTCGTCGTTGGGCGAGCCCGTGGCGCGGTATACTCCGGTGATCATTTCCGTGTTGAACACATTGCTCACCAGGACGTAAATGTTCAGGTTGGTCTTCTTGGCCTTGTCACCCTTGTCCTTGCCGAACGTGAGCGGGATGTCGCGGTCCACCACCAAGTCCGTGTTGAACTGCCAAGGCAGGTTGGCCCCGTTCAGCGTTCCTTCCAGGAAGTACGTGCCGGAACCTTCGCCTTCATTGTAAATGTTGGAAGAGCGGCTATAGGGGGTGCCGCTGCCCAGATCTGCCACGATGTTGATGCCCGTGCGTTCAAAGATCTTCTTTCCGAACAGCAGGGGGCCGTTGTAATCGGCACCCTCTCCGTAGCGGAAGTCCACGGTGCCTTGGAAGCGGTGGCGCTGGTCAAAGCTGAGCGGGAACACGGTGCGCAGGTTGGGCTGGCCCGCATTGATCAAGGAGAGCGTGGTGTTCGGGTCTGAACCGGTGCCCTTGGCAAACTGCAGGGTGTAGCTGGCGCGCAACCACACGTTCTTGGTGCGGCGCAGGTCATAGGTGGTGGTGAAGCCGATCACGTTCCCGAAGTCGATGTTGTCGTACGTGCGATAGCTCACCGGCCAGGCCTGGGCCACGTTGCGCACCTGGATCTGGTCGCGCAGTTCGCGGTAGTAGGCGGAGAGCTTCAACGATGAAGACTTCGTCAACACTTGCTGGAAGCCCAATTCGTAGTCGATGGTCTTGGTGGGCTTCAGGTCCGGGTTGTTCAGGATGTTGTTGGTGTTCTCAATGTAGGCATAGCCCAGGAGGTCCAACCGGCTGAAGCTGGTGGGGCGCTGGGTAAGAATGTCGTAGTGGGCGAAGAACACGGCCTGGTCACTGATCGGGAACGAGAAGGCGATCCGGGGCATCACATTGATCTTCGGGTCATACACCTCAAAAGCCTCCTGCCTCAGTTTGGAACCGGTAAGGCTTCCGGCAGGATCGTTCTTGTAGTCGATCAAGTAGGGTTGGATCCCTTCCGACTGGCGCAGGATGGCAGGATCCGTCACCGGACTGCCTTGGGCATTGTACCACTGGTCGCCGTCGCGGTAACCTACGATGGCCGTGGGGTCCTTGCTATCGTTCACATACACGACGTAATCATTGCCAATGTTGCCCGGCCGGGGATTGTTGGCGTTGTATAGCGCCTGTACCTGGGTGTCGCCAGCCTTGTACGCAGGCCGCCACAGATAGGGGTCCTTCAGCACGTTCTGGGCCGCATCATAGCGGTCCACACGGATGCCCACGTTGAAGATGATGTCGTCAAACGCAAACTTGTCCATGGCATAACCCGCCACGTAGTTGGGCTGGAACGGGGCTTGCAGGCGTGAGTACACGGTGTCGTTCCCCAGCATGGTGCTGGCGTTGAAGAAGTCGGCAAACGTTGGCTTGTCTTTGAGCTTGTTGCCTTGGTAGTCGTAACCGTAGTAGCTGTTGATGAGGCCGCCTTGGCCGTTTTGGATCAGCTCATCCGGGGAGAACATGCCCAAGGAGAAAATCGAAGGGTCCAGTGCATCCACGTCGATGAAGTCCGTGCCGCGGGGATCCAAGCCCAAGGCCTGACGCAGGTTGTAATCAAAGACGGACTGGTCATTGCCCACCAAGCGCGGGTAGCTGGTGTAGATGATGCCGCCCGGACCTTCGAACATGGTGGAATCAGCCCGGTTGAGCTCGCGCAGGTGGAAATTGGTGAGCGCACGGGCCCTGGTCCATAGGCCTACCGGGGCCAATTGGTAAGAGCGGTTGGTGAGTTGCTCGTATTCCATGCCGATGCTTACGGCATGCTTACCAATGTCCGCTGAACCGGTGGCGGATACACGGATCTGATCGGACTGGTACTTGGACCAACGATTGCTTAGCACACCCTCGTTGTTCCAAAGACCGTATACGCTGTTCGGCAGCTGGCCATTGAGCAGGCCGCCGTTCTGCTGCACGTTCAGGAAGTTCTGGTAGTACACGTTGCCCTCACCAAAGAGGTTGAAGAATTGGGTGGGGAACGCAGCAGCATCAGGATTGAGGTCCGACGGGGTGAAGTGCACCTGCGTGTCCATGAAACCCGTCTGCTTTCCGGTGAGCGGATTATAGGTGGGGATGCGGTCCGTGGTGTACTTGCCCAAGTAGCCGTAGTCGAACAGGTTGTCCCCATGGTCCGGGCTTTCACTGTTCTGCTGGTAGCGGGAATAATCCAGCTGCACACTGTAGTAGGCGTTCTTGATGCCGCCTTTCTCTTCCTGGCCGGTTACCTCTTCCTTGCTGTTGAAGCGCTGTGTGAAGCGTAGGAAGGTTCGCCAGGTGGTGTTGTGGTACTCGGTGTTGTTCCCGGCGTTCAGCAGGGAGTTGTTCCGGTTGAAATCCTGCAAGCTGCTCAGGTCCATGGAGCCACCCACGGAGAGGTTGATGGTGGGGGTGGTGGCAATGTCGATCTTGGCTGATGCCAATGCACCCTTGCGGCGCGCATTCTGGCGCGTATCCAAGTGTTCAATGTCGTCGGCGCGGAGGTAGTCGGTGTTGTAGCGTGCCACTTGGCTGCCCGCCACATTGATCACCCGGTAGGGCGTGGACAACAACTGGTCGCGAACACCCGGCTTCACACGGAGGTCGCCACCCCACAGCGGTCCGGGGTCCACCACATCACTGAGCTGGCCGCTAAGGAAGAAACCGAGCAAGGGCTTGTCCTTGTGGCCCAAGCTGTCCTTCCTGAAGAAGAGCGGCCCGGAGAGACTGAGCTCCAATTGATTGAAGCCATACTTATCCAAACCCACCATGTCGGTGATGTCCGGCCCTGTCTTGAAGCCTGAGGTCAAGTATTCCACCCCGCCGAAGAAGGTGCGGCTGGGTCCCCGCGTGGTGATGTTGATAAGGCCGCCGGTTACGTCGCCGTAGCTGGCCGGCACCCCGCCGGTGATCACCTGCACCTCTTCAATGGCGCTCTTGGGAAGGCCAATGCCGGCCCCGGCAGGCACCTTTACCCCGTCAATATAATAGTAGGTGTTCTCCGCACGCGCGCCGCGGATGCTGATGCCTCCGCCCGTGCCAGCCGTGCTGGCACCCGCCACTGTGGTGGCAATGGAGGTTGCCGAACGCGCCGGCATCTTGGCGATCTGGTCCCTGGTAACGGTTTGCCCGGTTGCCCCTCCGTCCTTGTCGATCAAGGGCACCTTGTAGCGCACCACTTCCACCTTCTCCAGCTCCACCCCGCTGTTGAGGGCAAAATCCTGGAAGGTGATCTTGTTGCTGTTCACGATCACCCCGGTGATCTTCATGGGCTGGTAGCCGATGATGCTGACCGTAACATCATAACTGCCCGGTTCAATGGGACTGATCTTGTAGTTGCCGTCAAAGTCGGACTGGCCGCCGGCCACACGCGACCCTTGGTTCTCCACCACAATGGAGGCAAAGGGCACGGGTTCGTTGGATTTCTTGTCCTTGATGGTGCCTTGCAAGGTACCGGCACCCACTTGGGCATTCAGGGAGAGCGCGCTGCAAAGGATGGCAACTGCGGCCGAGCATAGTTTTCTCAGCATCAACGGTAAGGGGTTACGTTCAGGTTGAATAGGCAACGAGGGGGCGTAAAGATAGAAAAGTCCCCGAACGCGCAAACTGTCGCAATCCGTTGATGGGCGCGGGTTCGCGCTCTTGGTCCATTTTTCACCGGTGTTGGAACGAGGGGTCATTGCAAGGAATCAGGTTCCGGATCTGGTGCCAAGGTATTTCCTCCAAAGGCCGAAAGCCGCATTCCGCTCCGCCTGAATCGGCACCGGATATACAGGTCAGAAAGCCGCTTGCACAACCCTGCAAGCCAGCAAGCCCTTGGCTTATGCGCGGAACACGCTTTCCCCCTTCCCTGCGCCCTGCCTAATGCTTGGAACCGAACAACCGCCGAAGGAACGGATCACGGTGGCCCGTGTTGCCCTGGTTGTCCGCGCGCCGCTTGTGGCGCTTCATGCGCTTGCGCGTGGCTTTGTCCTGATTGTCCAAATGCTGCTTGTACAGCCGCTTTTCTTCCTTCTTCACTTCCTTCTTGTCCTCCTTCTTCTTCCTTGCCTGGATCTTTTCCTGCTGTTTCTTGCTGATGCCTTCCTGCGCATGCAGCGCCGGTACCGCCAGCGCCATCAACAGGACAAGCAGGTACCGGACATATTTCGGGGGCATCTTTACCATGGTGCCAAGTTCATGCCGTTTGGTGCGTTGTAACTTTGTGGTGCCGCCTTGATGGCGCACAGGCCCTTGTTGATGAACGCACGAACCCTGCTGGTATTGGCCGTTGCACCTCTGGTACTCACCACGGGTTGCAAGAAGGAAAGGACGGTGCAGGTACCCTTGGTAAATGTGGATATTTCCATCAATGTGAACTTGCCGGCATACAACGCACTGGCCGTTACGGGTGGCTGGGTGTACATCACGGGCGGCTCACAAGGCATTCTTGTATACCGCAATGGCATGGACTCATTTACCGCATTGGACCGCCATTGCACCTATCACCCGGAGGACCTTTGCCGTGTTACCGTGGACGGCAGCGAAGTGGTGGCCAGGGATACCGCATGTTGCCAAAGCGCATTCCTGCTGATGGACGGCAGCGTGGTGAACGGCCCGGCCGTCTTCGGGCTGAAGCGGTACAACACCACGTTCAATGGGACGGTGTTGAGGATATTCAATTGAGGGGTGGGCGTGGAGTGTAGTTGTTAGTTGTCGGTTGTCAGGCTGCCGACGCGCTAATCGTCTTTTTCACTCACCCAACCTCCCGCAGCGGTCTTCCGCAGTAGGCTCTGCGGCTATCACGGATGCGCGAGTGAGTGCGTAGGTTGTGGGGAAGAGCTCATGCCCCCTCTTCCCTACGAACCACGAACCATGCCCTCACCACAAAAAAGATGCGGCCACAGCGCTGAAACGCCGGGCCGCACCCTGACAACCGACAACTGACAACTGCCCTCAGTACCGGTACTCGTCGCTCTTGAACGGACCGTTCT
>JAFDZY010000048.1 GCA_018266685.1 Bacteroidota bacterium | reverse complement strand
CTGCTGCTGCATACCCTTCCACATCACCACAGGGACCCTTTCGACCGCATCCTCCTTGCCCAAGCGAAGCACGAAGGCATGCACCTGTTTACGGCGGATCCGCAGTTCAGCGCGTACGATGTGCCGCTGGTCAAGGCTTGATAGTACTTGGGATATTGGCCCCCTGCAAACCTTCGCGAAGCGCTACGGTCTGCAAAGCGCACGACCCTGATGGGACGCGAAGATCTCCGCCAGGGATGGCAGCGGCGGCTGGCCTCAGGCCCGGCCCTGCGGGCGCGTGGAGCGAGGAGGCGCCCTTCGAGTGCCTCAGGGCGAGGAGGTCCTTCAGTCTCTCGCTGCAAAGCGGGATAAGCTCACCACTGTGGATAGCGTGTTCAGGGAACCTCTCCGGAATACGCCTTGAAGCCATGGTTCAAAACATTTTTCCAATGTTAGTATTCACTAACTATATTTGCACCCGGATCCACAGTCCACCCCCTTGCCCGCAACTCCCGCATGGAACCCTTCACCGAACGCCAGATCGAGATCATGGAAGCCGCTACGGCGCGGATCGACGCGCACGGAATCCAGCAACTGACGATCAAGAACCTGGCAGGAGACCTCGATCTATCGGAGCCTGCGCTGTACCGGCACTTCAAGGGGAAGAACGAGATCCTGCTGGGCTTGTTGGATTACTTCATGAGCGAGATGAGGACACGCTTGGACGACGTGCTTGCCAAGCCGCATGCGGACCAAGGCGCCGAATTGCGCGCGGTCTTCAATTCGCAGCTGAAGGCCTTTGCGGCCAAGCCCGCCGTGGTGAGCGTGATTTTCGCCGAGAGCATCTTCCACTTCGATGAGGCCCTGAGCGCCAAGGTGGCCGAGATCATGGACCTGATGCAAGGCCATGTGAAACGCAATGTGGAGGCCGGCCAGGCAGCGGGTCATTACGGCAAGCTGGTGGGTGCTTCCACGCTCACCACGATCATCTTGGGCAGCATGCGGCTGGCCGTGATGAAATGGAAACTGGGCGGGCACAAAGGCAATTTGGCGAGGGACGGCAAGGCCGTGCTGGAGGGCATCCTGAAAATGGCGGAAACCGGCAAGTGAACAAGGCAGCGGAATGATGGGAACGGAACGGTATGCGGGTGATAGACGGGAACGAACGCTCGGAACTCTTCGGCGATAGGTTCAAAAAAATTTGCCCAATGATGTTAGTGAACATTCGCAAACATGGTCTGGCCCTTATGCTCCTCGCGGTTGGTGGCGCGGCTCTTGGCCAAGCCCCCTTCTCCCTGCAACAATGCGTGGACACCGCCTTGGCCCACAACGCCGAACTGATGATCGGCCGGAACCAAGTGGAGATGGGCGAGCAGCGCCTGATGGAGGCCAAGGCCAACCGGCTGCCCAAGCTTACCGCCAACGGCGACTACCGCTGGTCCATCGAGCTGCCCTACCAGTTCATGCCCTTGAGCACCTTCAATCCCATGGCGCCCGAAGGGCAGTTCAAGGAGGTGCAGTTCGGCGTGCCGCACAACATCAACGCGAACGTGCAGCTGGCCTTGCCTCTGTACAACCCGCAGCTGTTCGGGGGCATCCGCACGGCCGGCGTGGCCGCCGAGCTGCAAGCACTGCAACTGCGCAAGACCGGGGAACAAGTGGTGCAAGAAGTGAGCACACTGTACTACAACGCCCAGGTACTGCACCACCAGTTGGCCTATCTGTACAGCAATGCGGTGAACACTGAAAAGCTGTTGCGGAACATGCGTCTGCTACGCGCACAATTGCTGGCCACCGGCACCGACGTGGGCCGGGTGGAATTGCAAGCGGAGCAGCTGGCCACCCAGCGCGGTCAAGTCGCGAGCCGGTACGCACAAGTGCTCGACGCGCTGAAGCTGGCCATGGGCCTGCCTTTGGATCACGATCTGCACATCGATCATGCCATCGTCCTGGGCCAAGATGCCGACTACCTCCCCGCCACCACCGTGGAACACCGGTTGGCCGAAACACAAACCGCACTGGTGCGCAGCGAACTGGGCACGCTGGACCGGTCGCGCTACCTGCCTTCGGTGAACCTGATGGGCAGCTACGGCACCATGGGCTTCGGCTACGACAAGCCACCGAACGACTTCCTGAAGTTCCACCCCGTGAGCATGGCCGGTCTGCAAGTGTCCTGGCCTTTGTTCAGCGGCACGGTAATCAACCGGAAGATGGCCGGGAAGCGGCTGGAGCTGCACAACGGCGAACTGCAGTTGAAACTGCTGGACGAAAAGCAGGCCCTGCGCACCGCCACCGCCCAACGGCAGCGGGAGCTGGCGCGCAGCACCGTGGCCAACACCTTGGAACAGGTAGACCTGGCGCAAAGGATCTACGAACAAACGCTTCTGCAACAGGCCCAAGGCACCGCCTCGCTCACCGAGGTGCTGCTGGCGGACAACGCCCTTCGCGCCGCCCAGCAAGACCAGCTCGCCGCGTTGGTGGACTACCTCAAGGCGGACCTGGAACTAAAGGCGGCTACGGGTAATCTAATGCAAACGAACAACTGACGGACAATGGACGCGGAACAGAAGAACAACAAGCGCAGGTGGGTCATCATCGCGCTCTCGGTAGCGGTGGTGGCCGTGGTGTTCGTGCGCTTGTGGCACAAAAAGCGCACGGCGGAGGCACTGGTTTACCGGTACGACAATGCGCAGCCCGTTTCGGTGGCCGTGGACACCGTGCGGCTGGAACCCTTGGGCGAAGCGCGCTCCTACGTGGGCCTCTTCGAGCCGGACCGCGAGAGCAAGGTGAGCGCCGAGGTGCAGGGAAAGATCGCAGAGGTGCTGGTGAACGTGGGCTGTCGCGTAAGCCAGGGTCAACCGTTGGTGCAGTTGGACAACACGTTGTTGCGCCTGCAACTGCAAGGCGTTGAGGTGCAGATCAGCGGCCTGCAAAGCGATGTGGACCGCTACACCGTGCTCGCCAAGGCCGATGCCGTGCAAGGCGTGCAATTGGAAAAAGCCCAACTGGGCTTGCGGGCCGCCCAAGTGCAGCGCGCCACCCTGCAGGAGCAGATTGCCAAGACCACCATCCGTGCGCCCTTCGCGGGCATCGTTACCGCCAAGTTCAATGAGGCGGGTGCCTTTGCATCACCGGGCGTACCCTTGGTGCAGCTCACCGACATCTCCACGCTGCGCTTCACCAACAGCGTGCCCGAGGCGGACATCAACGGGTTCAAGGAAGGACAGGCATGGCGCGTCTCTGCGGATGCGCTGCCCGGCATTCCGCTGGAGGGCACCGTGGTGCTCGTGGGCGCCAAGGCTGACCCGGCCAACAATTACCCGGTGCAGCTCCGGGTGAAGAACGCCGCCGAGGGCCACATCCGTGCGGGCATGTTCGGCCGCGTGTACCTGCATGAAGGCGAACGGCAACAAGGCGTGCTCGTAGCCACCAGCGCGGTGATGATGGAGCAAGGCCG
>JAFDZY010000488.1 GCA_018266685.1 Bacteroidota bacterium | reverse complement strand
GGCCCACCGGTGGGTTCTCGTCCGGATGGGTCCAATGCGCTGCCGCATAGTTCAGGTAGAGGTTCATCTGGCCGGCATCGGCATGCGTGAAGCGGCCTACCTTCAGGTCGATGATCACCAAGCAGCGCAATCTGCGATGGAAGAACAGGAGATCGATGCGGTACCACTCCTTGCCCACGCGCAACCGGCGTTGCCTGCCCAAGAAGGCGAAGTCGCTGCCAAGTTCGAGCAGGAAGTGTTCCAGTTGGCCCACCAGCGCGGCCTCAAGGTCGCTTTCACTGTATTCATCCTTCAGGTCCAGGAATTCCAGGATGTAGGGTTCCTGCATGGTCTCTTCGATCCGGACGGCAGCGTGTTTGCCTGCCTGTGTGGACAGCATGAGCTTCTTCCTCCCCGCACCGGTACGCTCGTAGAATCGCGTGGCCACCTGGCGGTCCAACTGGCGCACGCTCCAGCCGTTCACCAAGGCTTCATGTTCGTAGAACGCACGGGCCTCAGCATCTTCCACGGTGAGCAAGCGCACATAGTGCGACCATGGCAGCGGGAAAGCTTCCGAAAGTGCCAGTAGCAAAGGGTTTTCAGCCTCCGGAATAGTGTGCTTTTTACGCCCCTTGAATTCCGCAGACACTGTCTGCGGTTTCTTGCCGGAGCCTTTCGAGGCCGCTTGTAAAGCGCTTTTGGCCAATTCCGCAGACACCGTCTGCGGAATTGGCCAAGTGAGGAAGAACGCCCGCATTTGCTCGATGTTCCTGCGTGAGAACCCGCGCCCGAAGCGCTCTCCGAGGTCCCTGCTCAACCGTTCAAGCAGTTCATCGCCATAACCGGCGCGCCGCTTCCCGCCTTGCTCGTGCTCCACAATGCGCCGCCCCATTTCCCAATAGGTTGCGGTCATCACGGTGTTCACGGCGCGTGCCGAAGCCTGGCGGGCATGGTCCACCAGCGTGGCCAAACCCTTGAGCACCGTGGTGTATCCGGGGCGGCGGGCAGGCTTTCCGGGTCTGCCGCCCGTGCGCTTAACCGAGGTGTGGCGTGCAACCTTCATGGAACGAATATCGGCAGGGACGGGTGATCCCGGTACTGCTGGCGGAAGCCACTGTTGAACCAAATGGTATTTGGCGCTTCCGCCGGACCTTTGCACCATGATCCGCAAAGGCACCGCACTGTACAGCATCCTACATTTCAAGTGCCCGTATTGCCAAGAAGGCGAGTTCTTCGTGGCGCATCCCTACAACCTGCGCCGGGCGGGTGACCTGCATGAGCGCTGCCCGAAGTGCAACGGACGCTATACCATCGAGCCGGGGTTCTACTACGGGGCCATGTACGTTTCGTATGCGCTGGGCGTGGCCATCGCCGTGGCCGTCTGGGTGGCCTTCCTGGTGCTTGCGCCCGATACCGCCCCGCATTGGATCGTGGGCACCCTGGGCGTGGTGATGCTGTTGGCCGGGCCGTACCTCTATGCGCTGAGCCGGATCATTTGGGCCAACATGTTCCTGGCCGACCGGGGGCCGGGCGGGCTTCCGCCGAAGGAAGAGGAGTGAACGTGAAACGGTATCTTGCCGGGACCATGTTCAACGATCCGGAGTTGCAGGAAAACTTCGCCAAGGTGGCGGTGCGGCACAGCCTGAAAGAGGGCGAGGTGCTCATGCGTCCGGGCGATGCCATCCGGTACATCCCCATCGTGGAGAAGGGCAGCCTGCGGATCTTGGCACAGGACGACGACGGACGCGAGCGCTTCCTGTACCACATCATGCCCGGCGAAACCTGCTCGCTCTCGCTCACCTGCTGTGAGGCGGAGCGCGTCAGCAGCATCATGGCGGTGGTGGAGGAGGAGGCTGAAGTGTTCCTGGTACCGGCCCGCTATGCCGACGAATGGATGGTGTACCCGGAATGGCGGCGCTATGTGGGCGCGGCGCAGGCGCAACGCTTCCAGGAGCTGCTGGACACCATTGGCACGCTGGCTTTCCGCAAGATGGACGGGCAGCTGTGGAACTACTTAGTGAAGCGCGCCCAGGCGATGGGCGACCCCGTTCTGAGGGTGACGCACCAGGTGATCGCCGATGAGTTGGGCTCACCCCGGGAAGTAATCACGCGGCTGTTGCAGCAATTGCAGCGTGAAGGCCGCGTGCAATTGGCCCGTGGCACGATCACGGTGGACCTGAAGGCCGAGCGATAACGATCAGAGGAGCGGCTGCAACGCCTCCTGCAACTGGGCGGCGGTCACCACCCCACTTTGCCGCCACACCACCTTGCCGTTCTTGAAGATGGCCAGCGTAGGCACGCCGCGCACTTGGTAGGCCTGCGCCGCTGCGGGGTTCTTGTCCACATCGATCTTGATCACCGTGGCCTGCTCGCCTACCTGCTGCTTGAACTCGTCCAGGATGGGGGCCATGGCCTTGCACGGGCCGCACCAAGTGGCGAAGAAGTCCACCACCACGGGCTTGTCCCCATTGATCAGTTCCTTGAAGGTCGGTTTAGCTTCCATGCTATGCCACTTGGCCTTTCACATTCCGCCACCGTAACCATTGTAGCCGCAGGGTCTCCTGCGGAAGACCGCTGCGGAAGCAATGGGATTGCTTGTCGCCGTTGATCAGTTCCTTGAAGGTCGGTTTAGCTTCCATACTATGCCACTTGGCCTTTCACATTCCGCCACCGTAACCATGGTAGCCGCAGGGTCTCCTGCGGAAGACCGCTGCGGAAGCAATGGGGGATGGCTTGTCCCCGTAAATCAGTTCCTTGAAGGTCGGCTTCGTCTCCATCTCACCGGACTTCCTCGTAGTGTACATCCTCAACGCCTTCACGCCGGTCCCGGTTCGGCAGGGCGGTGCATGTGCTGCCGCAACAGCCCACGTTCAGCATGGCCTGCAAGGCCAGCACGGCACCGAACACCCCCGCGATCCATTCGCCGGTGGACACCGCTGCGCCGAGAAAAGCCACGGCCAGCACCAGCCGCAGTACGCGGGCAAAATTCCAGCCGGAGAGGAACTGCTTCATCAGCCGTTCAGTTCGCGGTCCAAACTGCTCCAGCCACCGCCATTGTAAGCCTCATAGCCTTGGCCCTTCAGGAAGGAAACGGCCTGCCCGCTGCGGCCGCCGCTCAGGCAGCAGGCCACTACCACCTTGCTTTTGGGCAGTTTGTTCAACTGCTGCGGCAGGCGGTCCAACGGGATGTTGATGGCGCCTTTCACATGGCCACCGGCGAATTCACCCGGTGTGCGCACGTCCACGATCATCGCGCCATTGGCGCAGATCGCTTTGAGGTCCACCTTGGGGCCCATGCCGAAAAGTGTGCGGAACATTGGTTTTGTGGTTAGATGTTAGGGCGTGGTTCGTAGTGCGTAGATTACCGTTCACCGATCACTTCTTCTCCTCTTCACGCCCTGAACGGAGCCGAAGAGCACCTCTCTCTTCATTCTTGAACATCCCTCCGATCAATCCGCCCATCAGCGCGCCGTAAAGCGTGCTATTCACCGGATGGCCGGTGATGGTGCAGCCTTCCGTGCAGCCCCACTGGCTCCAATAGATCCAGCCGGCCAACGCCCCAAGTGCCACGCCAATGCCGGTGATGATCCAGGTGCGTTTCATTCCGGTACAAAGGTCGCCTCTTCGGTCAGCAGGGATCGTGACGATCCTCACAATGAAGACCGGTGGATGTTTCACTGTGCGGCCTTGCTCTGGCACACGAAATCGGTTGTCGGCAATCCGGTCTTCTTCAGCGCACTGAAGCCTCCGGCCACGTCCACCACGTTGTGCCAGCCGCGTGCTTTGAGCAATGAGGCCGCGATCATGCTGCGGTAGCCGCCCGCGCAGTGGATGTAGTTGGCGCCTTCCTTGCCGAACTCCGCCAGGTGGTCGTTGATCAACTGCAAGGAAACATGCTTGGCCTGCTCCAGGTGCTCGGCATCCCATTCACCGGGCTTGCGCACATCGAACACGTTCAGCTTGCCGGATTGCATGCGCTGGGCAAATTCCTCCGCCGGGATGCTTTCGATCGTGTCCGCCTCGCGCCCGGCGGCTTTCCATGCTTCCATGCCCCCTTGAAGATGGCCCAGCACGTTGTCGTAGCCCACGCGGGCCAAGCGCGTCACGGCCTCATCCTCCAGGCCTGGTTCCGTCACGATCACCAACGGCTGCTTCACGTCTGGGATCATGGTGCCCACCCACGGGGCGAAATCGCCGCGCAGGCCAATGTTGATGCTGCGCGGCACGAAGCCGTCCTTGAAGGTCTGCGCGGGGCGCGTGTCCAGCACCAGCGCGCCTTCGCTTTCCACCAGCAGTTCCAACTGGTCCGGCGTCAGCGCGCGGAGGCCGGTCTTCTTCACGGTTTCCAAGCTGGGGATGGCCCCCCTGTTCATCGCCACGTTCTGCGGGAAGTACGCGGGCGGCGGCAGGATGCCATCGGTGACCTCCTTGATGAATTGGGCCTTGGTGGCGGCCTTTAGCGCGTAGTTCACCTGCTTCTGGTGGCCCAGCGTGTCGCTGGTCTCCTTGCTCATGTTCTTGCCGCAGGCGCTGCCGGCACCGTGCGCGGGGTACACGATCACGTCATCGGGCAGGGTCATGATCTTGGTGTGCAGCGAATCATAGAGGTGGCCGG
>JAFDZY010000487.1 GCA_018266685.1 Bacteroidota bacterium | reverse complement strand
ATGTGCATCACATCCTTACGGCTGCGCAGGAACAGCCGGATCCGATCGGGGTGTGCCGCAGCAATGCGCTGGCAAATCTCCCGCGTGCCGTCCGAACTCTCATCCTCCCCGATCAAGATCTCCACGGGAAAAGTGGTCTCTTGCAACAGGATGCCATTGAGGCAGTCTTCAATGTAGGCCACGTGTTGATAGGTGGGCACCACCACGCTCACCAACGGGAATTCAGGGCCGTGACCGACTTGCTGGATCATTGCAGTCTCGCGAAATACGGAAGGGATTTTCGGGCATGCATCGCGAAGATTAACATGGTCGTGGCCATTCAATCCCAAGCAGGATAATGATCAGGAATGTTCTGGAACATGGCCTGCCTGTGGTGGGGCAAAACGGGGCCTGCATGCCGCACCCGTTCCAGGCTTTCCAATTGCGCCGGGGTGCGCACGCCGGGGATCACCACCGACATGCCCTCGAAGCTGAGGCAGTAGCGCAAGGCATCCTCAGCGATGTTGGTACCTTGTGCAGGTAAGGCACGCATGTGCTCCACAGTCCAGCGCACCCAATCCGCAGGAAGGTTGGACCGGAATTCATTGGGGCTGAATTGAGGGTTGTCCCGCCGGTAGCGTTCGGACAACAGGCCGCGTGAAAGCGGGCTGCGGGCAATGAAGTTCATGCCCTGTTCAAGCAGCTTGGGAAAGCGCTTTTCCGGCCTGCGCTCCAGCAGGTGGAACACCCACTCCACGCACGTGCCAAAGCCAGCCTCGAGCACGTGGTCCACGCCGGCCAAGGAAATGGCGCTGATGCCGTAGGTGCCTACCTTCCCTTCCTTTACCAGTCCGTCCAAGGCTTTGGTGTCCAGCTCCTGCCAGGCCAGGTTGTCCGGAGGGCCGTGCAGCAGCAGCACACCGATGCGTTCGGTGCCCAACCGTGCCAAACTGGCCTCCACGCGTTGCTTGAACGGCGTGCCGAGTGTTAGTGTGTCAATCTCCTCCGGCAACAGGCCGGTCTTGGTGCAGACAATGGCATCATGGGCTTTCGTGGAACCACGCAATGCCCGGCCTAACACTTCCTCGCTACGGCCTGCCCCGTAGCCTGCGGCAGTGTCGAAGAATTGGATGCCCTGGTCCAACGCTGCATGCACCAACTGCGCCGCATCCTGCGGCTCCATGGCGCCCCAGCCGTGGGGCTTCTCCTTCACGCTATAATTGCCGGCCAGTTGCCAGCAGCCGAAACCGATCGGGTCCACGTCGCGGCCCAAACCCTTCCAGTACCGTGGCGGTATTGGCATTCCGGTGTTCAGTCCTTGCGGAACAGGCGGAACTCCAGCGCCACGCGCGTGGTGTCCACCTGTTCGTTCTTGGCCAAGCCATGGATAAGGTGGCTGCTAAACATCAAAACCTGGCCGTATTTCACTTCCGGTCGAATCAAAGCGTTGCTCCCGTCCCATTCCGCGATGGCGTTCACCCGGTACTTGTTGCCTTCCACTACGGCCCCGTCGAAGGTGCGCAGGATCTTGTCCTCGGAAAGGCGGTGGCTGCCCGGCGCCACGGGAAGCGAGGACCTGTTGGTTACGCCGCTGATCGGGATCCACAGATTCACAAAGCGCAGCAACCGTTTTTCCCGGTCCCAAGGTCCGTACATGTCCTTGTGCGGCGGATTGAAATCGTTGGAACCCGGCCGGTTGATCCGCACGATGATGTGCATCTTTTGTCCGCTGTCCGGGTTGAAGTCCGTGAGGCCGAAACCTACCAGGGCCTCAAAGCGTGGAATGAGTTCTTCCACGGGGAAGTTGAAGTCTGCTGCGAATAGGTCCCTGGTTTTTGCGGCGATCCGGTGGTGCCCCTCCGTGGAGGTTATTACCTTGTGGTAGTCTTCCAGGTTGAAGCCGTCCGTGGAAATGCCCGATCCGACAACGATCTTGGCGATGGAACCCGTCAGCCCGGTCCTCAAGTTAATGAACTCTTTGGGCGAAAGGAAGTTGTATGCATGGTATCCTTTGTCATACCATGGCAGGCCGTAGGTAATGTCCGATTGTTCAGTGGCAAGCACTTCGGCGGCGCCAGTTTGGAATTCAGGGGAACCATCCAAGCTGACTTCAATTTGGTGGTCGTCAATCTGATAGCGGGCGGATTGCATGCGTTGCTTCATCGTAGCTCCGGTGGGGTAATGCCTTAAAGTGGTCCGTTATGCACTATATCCGGTCGCGAAGTTACCTGTATCCATGGCTTGTGGAATGATCAGTCCGAGCTAGGCCGCAAACGCTTCAGCCGGTTCACCGGCTTTTCCAGTACATGCCAGCTGATGCTGGACACGGCGATGGCCAGGGCAGCAGTAATGAAGAAGGAGGGCACGCTGTGGCCTAGTTGGATGCCGAGGGTACGTTGAAGGACCCAGGGAAACACTAGATGGTAGAGGTAAATGCCGTAGCTGATCCGCCCAATGTAATCAAACACCTTTGCCTTGAACACGGCACCAAGCCAGCCGTTGCGCTCCAGCGCAGCAGAACCGATGAGCCAGGCGAAGAAAGCTGCTGCTGCGGTACGCATAAGCGGCAGCTGGGCATTGATCGGCCCTCCCTGCAGAACGATGATGTAGTACACGGCCTGTAAAAGGAAACAGATGCCGCCCGCGATGCCGATCACGCGCAGCTTGCCGTAATGCTTCCGGCTTTTATCGGTGGCCATCCACAGGGCGAGCAGGGCGCCGCCGGCCAACGGGTCCAGGCAGGCGAAGGGCGGAACCCCAATGCCCATGGAACTTGCGCCGAGCAGCATCATGATGATCCGAAAGACCGGGCCGACGAGGAACAAGGACAGGAAAAGCCGGGGGAGCCACCGCTGAGGCACCTTCAGCACAAGCAGCGGCCACACGAAATAGAATTGCTCCTCCACGGAAAGGCTCCAGGTATGTGAAAGCACCCCGGGCCAATGGCCGAGGTCGATCACCCTGAAATTGGACAGGTAGCAGAAGTACCACCAACCATGCCCGCGGAGCTCGGCCATGCCAAGGATGAACAGGGTGATCAACAGCAGGTAATAGATCGGGAAGATCCGGATGAAACGGCGGATATAGAACGTAACCAAATTCTTTCCCACGGTACTCCCCCCGCTTTCGATGTGCCCTTTATTCCTGAGCAGGATGCCGGTGATGAGAAAGCCGCTGATCACGAAAAAGAGGTCCACTCCAAGCGACCCCATATGGGCAATGGCTGCGGTATAGTTCGACGCAGGCGTGTTTCGCGGCCAAAGGTGAACGAAAAGCGGGCCGAACACCGCGAAGGCACGAATGCCGTTGATCTGTTTGTAGTACAAAACTGTATTGGAATAACGCTGTCCTACACGAACCGGGCAAGGACGCTACCGTTCAGTTCCCCTAATATGGCTTTTGAGATGTTGGCGGGCAACCGGCTTTTCCACGCCTCATCCGGACGGGCTTTGCGGTACACGCTGTTGGCATCGGTACCGTCGGTACTGCGGCTGGAGCGGATGAAGGCTTCGGTGGAAGGGCCGAATGCCAAGCCGCAGAAGCGGAAGATCGCCGGCACCACGGCCAAGGGGTCCTCGTTGAGGTCGGCGTAGCGCACCACCAGCATGCGGTCCGGGTAGCGCTGCTCCAGCTCCATGTAGAGCCGGGCCACTTCCTTCCACTTGTCGAAGCCGAAACATTCCTCCGGCCGACCCTGGTTCTTCAGCGCACCGCTGCGCCACTGCTCCTGCACGTTCCATTCGGGCTTGAACTCGCGCGGCGCATGGATCCAACTGTTCACCACCGCGCAGGGGTGGCGCACCAGGCCCACCACCTTGATCTCCGGCAATACCGCCATCAGGTTCGGCAGGATGTGGTTGTAGCGCACCTCCTTCATCACCAGGTGAGTGGGTGCCTCGCTCTCGGTGAAGGTGGGATAGTCCACATGGATGTTGGGGTCCAGCTGGAGCACGAAGGCGTCCTTCGTGTGCCGGATGTCGCTGAAGAACTGCAGACACTCCTCCCGCGTGCTCTGCGGCGACAAGCGGTTCTTGAACGCGTAGGAGAACAAGGGCTGGAAGCGGAGGGCCACCGCCGGTGAGCTCTTGAAGATCTGCGCGAGCCAGGATGAACCGGAACGGGGTACGCTCTGGACCGTGATCATCTGTACGTGCGGCATGCTTTGTCCGAACAAATTATTCCAGATCGTATTCCGCCAACCATTCCTTGATCTGCTCGGGCGGGTTCCACATCATAACGTCAAGGATGCTCAAATTGGGCACAAAGTTCTGCTTGCCTTGCGCATATTGCATTGGGCGGGAGTGAAGAAAGAAGAGATCGATACCCTCGGCCTTGAATGCGGCTTTGTCGTACAAGGCCTTGCCGCCGATGGCATTGACGTAGGTATCTGCAAGTTCGTGTTTACAAATGTCCAACACACGATCGGCTCCGTTGAGGTGGTCATTGCCAAAAGGCCGTGATGTTGGTATGAGGACGGAGTTAGCCCCGATGTATGCCTGAACTTGTTGAAGCCCGCTGAGCAATACCTCGCGAAGTCGTGCTGTACCGGTAGGAAGAACCGCTTCCACCACCCCAACCACGGAGTCGCGGTAAGGGGCGCGGGCATAGGCCTGGCGCAGGGTGGAAAGGAATTTGCCGCGCCACTTGGGGTACATGGTCGCGTGCAAAATCAGTTGGTCGATCGGGGCAAAGGAACTGGCCTCAGCCAACGGCATGGTGAACAGATATGGTTCTTCGCCCACCAAGATGCGGTTGCGGTTCACCCAGCCCTGTTTGATATAGTTCACATCGTCATACACAACGAACCGATCTGCCGCATGCATCAACTGAAAGTAGCCGATGTATGGGAACAAGTAGGGCTGCATGATGGCGAGCGTCATGTCCTGGACCCTCAATGCTGTAGAGCAAGCTTGAAGAATGATTGAATGCCTTGTGCAATCCGCTGCTGCGTGTCGACTTCCATTCCATTGAAAAGCGGCAGGCATATTGTTCGGTCCGCAAGGGCATGGCTGTTGGGGCATGGTTTGGACTGAACATAAGGCAACGTGTCCAACGAGGGGAAGAAGTACCGCCTTCCATGGATCCCCTCCGCCGCCAACGCCGACAACAAGGCCTCCCGTATGGCAAGGTCGCGCAGGATCACGGGGTAGTAGGCGTAGTTGTAGTCCGTATGTGCAGGCACCACCGGTCGTTCAACAGGTGCCCCTGCGAGCAGTTCGTCATACCGCAAGGTGAGCTGTTTGCGCTCGGCCATGATCCGGTCCATGTGGGGGAGGATGGCCATGCCCATGGCGGCATGCACCTCGCTCATTTTGGCGTTCATGCCCAGGGTGAAGTGCTCGTCGTGCACATGTCCGAAGCTGCGCAACAATCGCAAGCGGTGGTCGGCCTCGGCATCATGGAGCACCACGGCGCCGCCCTCCACGGTGTGGAAGAGCTTGGTGGCGTGGAAGCTGAGGGTGCTGGCATCGCCCCATTGTAGGATGCTGCGGCCCTTGTATTGCACATCAAAGGCATGGGCGGCATCGTAGATCACCTTCAGGCCGTGTTTCTTGGCAATGGTATTGATGGCCTCCACATCGCAGGGGATGCCGTACACGTGCGTGGCGAGGATCGCGCTCGTATCCGGGGTGATTGCTGCTTCGATCAAGTTCGGATCGATACAGCAGGTTTTGGGGTCGATGTCCACGAAGACAGGCTCGCAGCCTTCCCAGAGGATGGCGCTGGTGGTGGCCACGTAGCTGAAAGGCGTGGTGATCACCTTGCCCTTTAGCCCCAGCGCGCGGATGGCCAGTTGCAGCGCCAAGGTGCCGTTGGCCATCAGCTTGAGGTGCGGTACCTGGAAGCGCTGCCGCAACGATTCTTCCAATTCCTTGTGGATGGGGCCGTTGTTGGTGAGCACGTGGCTGGCGTAGGCCTTGTCCAACCAATGCAGGTACTCCTCACGCGGTGGCAGGAAGGTGCGGGTGACGTAGATGGGTTCTTGTTCCACGCCTCCCTCGGGCCGGTCGCCGACCGCGCTATTTGCCTCAGGCTTGTTCATCGACGTTCATGGGCCCACGTGACCCACTGTACGGGTGTGTTGCCAACTGCGCTGCAAGCTACGCCCTTGCATGGGATCGGAATGCTCATTTATTGGTCAGTATGTTGATGCAGCACAAATGAGGTTGCGCGGATGCGTGCTCGAACGGAAGAAAGGATTCAAGGCATTCCTGCCCTGGAGCGTGAAGGTATCAAGTGACATCCCTGCTGTTTTCCGGAGCTATTGCGCGCTGGGCAACGCGCTTCGTTGGGGCGTGGAGTGCATCCATGTGTGCTTGGCGCTTCCCAGGGTGTTCTTAAGTCTGCGCAAGTTGGAAAGGTAGGCCATGCGCAGGTTGTCACCAGGCCGCATGGCCCACCAGCCGGGCTTGCCGTATCCGAGGTCCTGGAGCAGATGGCCGGCCAAACGGTCCATGGTCCACCGTTCTTCCAGGCTGAGCTTGGCTTGCCAGATGGCATCGGGCTTGTCGCGCATTCGGTTCAAGGTGGCATCCCCCCGGCTTACCTGCTTGTTGCGGATGTCGTATTCCTCGGTGATCCGCAGCAAGAAGTCATCCGTTACCGGCAGTTGGCAGAAGTCGAAGACGGCTTTCATCCCTGTTGCTGTTTCCGCCTTCAATTCTTCATAGCGCACTTCCATGTACTGCCCTGGTCCGAGCAGTTTTCCCGTTTGGCGCGCGGTGAGCAGGTTGGTTGCCCAATCGCGGGTGGCACCTTGGATCTCACCTGCGCCGAAGCCAAGCCGTTTCTTGGCGCTCATCATACTCACCACCACCTCGCGCCCATCGCGGATGATGTGGATCACCTTGGCACGGGGAAACAACCGGTGGATCAAGGGAAGGTGCAAGGCGTAGCCCGGGTGCTTGTCCAAGATGTGCTTGGCTTCCGGCTTTTTAGCATGCAACCTGCCGTACACATCCCCGGCTATGGCGCGAAGTCCTTGGTAGAATTCCGTTTCCGTATAGAGCAATGGTGCACCTTGTCGCCAATGACCGGCATCCAGGTGGTGTTTCTCGTTAAGGAACCGGCGCTCTGCAATGCCCAGGTAGGTGAATATGGTGAGCTCCTCGTTCTGTGAAGCCACATCCGGATGGGTTGCCAGCATGTGGTGCAGCCAAGTGGTGCCACTGCGCGGGGCACCCACCACGAGGATGAGCGGAAGGTCCATGGTAGCGGTCAATGGGGCAATGGAGCGTCGGATCTTTCGAGACGTTCCCAAGGCACGATCATGCGGAAGATGCCTTTTCGCACACCGTGGTAGGAACCTGTGCGAGGTGGTTCAACAATTTCGAACTGCACGGCGTTCTCCTCGCGCAGTATCGTGCGTCCGTTCATGCCGATCATGATGTGGAGCCTGTACTGCCCGGCGTTGAAGAGGTGTGCCGGAAAGCGGCAATTCACAACGTGGCGCCCCGGACCCAAGCCTGTGCCCGGCAGATTCTCGCGGCTGTTGGTGGCGAGGATCACCAGGTCGTCGCCGTTCACCACATGTATGTTCACCAATGCATCATGCTGGCCCCGGTTCTCCAGTTCCACGGTGGCTACCACTTCATCTTCCCAGTGGAAGGTGTCGCCGTCGTTGCCGGGCCGCACGCGCACGTGGTACAGACGGGCCACCTCGTTGCCCGGTGCATTGCTTTCGTTCCAGATCCGCTCGGCGGTGCCGTGGCTGTAATGGCCTTGATAAGCGGTTACTACTTCTTCCGTGCCGCCTTGCATGCGGATGCGGCCATGTTCCAGCCACACCACGCGGCTGCACAGGCTGCGCACGGCGGTCATGTTGTGGCTTACGAAGAGCACGGTGCGTCCGCTTTGGGCGCTCTGCTTCATTTTGCCCATGCTCTTGCGCTGGAATTCGGCATCGCCCACGGAGAGCACCTCGTCCACGATCAGGATCTCCGGTTCCAGATGGGCGGCCACGGCGAAGCCCAAGCGCACGCGCATGCCGCTGCTGTAACGCTTTACAGGGGTATCGATGTGGTGCTTTACGCCGCTGAAGGCGATGATCTCGTCCAGCTTGGCATCCACCTCATGCCGCCGCATGCCAAGGATGGCGCCATTGAGGTAGATGTTGTCGCGGCCCGTGAGCTCCGGGTGGAAGCCGGTGCCCACCTCCAGCAGGCTGCTGATCTTGCCGCGCATTTTGATGGTGCCCTCGGTGGGCAGGGTGATGCGGCTGAGCAGCTTGAGCAAGGTGCTCTTGCCTGCGCCGTTGTGGCCGATAATGCCCACGACTTCGCCCTGGTACACGTCGAAGCTCACGTCGCGTAAGGCCCAGAAATCCTCGCCGATGCGTTGGGGGTCCAGCTTGCTGTCCACGGCCAAGGTGGGGTCCGGGCGGCCCAGCAGTTTGGCGGTCCATGCCTTCACGTCGTCGGTGAGCTGCTGCCGGTTGATGGTGCCTAAGCGGTAGCGCTTTCCAACGCCTTGCACTTGCACCATGAGGGGGGTATCGAACATGCAGCCGCGAAGGTAGGGAAAGGGGAGGATCCGATGGCGGGCATTGGCTCGTTGCGGAGGGAGTGTGCCCATCAAGCCCCACGTCTTCGCGAGGGCTTGTGCATTCAACAAGCCCGCAGTGATCTTTGATTTGGGGCCCCAAGGGGAATTAAAGATCGCTTCGCTCGAAGACTCGCTCGCGAAGACGGTGTGGTCGGTCGTTCCTCCCTCCTCGCGAAGACGGTGTGCAATCGCACTTACCTTCGGTCCATTCTGACCGAAAAGATGTGTTGATGCGACGAGGAGGAAGCGTGTACATCATTACCAACCGCCCCAATGGGGTGCTGTACACTGGTGTGACCTCGGAACTGGGCAGGCGCACCCAAAAGCATAAGTCGGGTTTCTACCCGGATAGCTTCTCAGCGCGATACAACCTGCACACGCTGGTCTACTACGAGCATTTCGACAGCATCGTGGCGGCGATAGCCCGTGAGAAGCAGATCAAGGCGGGCAGCCGGAAGAAGAAGATCATGTTGATCGAGTCGATGAATCCGCGTTGGTTGGACTTGTATGAAAAGCTCGATGACCAAGAGAGTTGCGGATGACAAGCCCCTCCGTCTTCGCGAGGGCTTGTGCATTCAACAAGCCCGAAGCGATCTTTGATTTGGGGCCTAGGGGAGTTAATGATCGCTTCGCTCGAAGACTCGCTCGCGAAGACGGTGTGGTCGGTCGTTCCTCCCTCCTCGCGAAGCCGGGGTGCTTCGCCCGTCTGCGCGAGGGCTTGTGCATTCAACAAGCCCGAAGCGATCTTTGATCGGGGCCCCAAGGGGAATTAAAGATCGCTTCGCTCGAAGACTTGCTCGTGATGACGGGTGGGGTGCGGTGCCACGGCGTGTGCGGGATCGCGTCGGCGGTGTGGAATTACCCTGCCGCCTCGCGATGACGGTGGCGGGTCAAACCACGTCCGCAAACGAACGCTGTGCGCGCTGGAACATGGCCAGGCCGAAGAGCAGCACCACGGTGCCGAAGGCAAAGCTGTACCAGAGTGAGCCCCAGGCCACATCGGTGCCGAGCAGTGCTCCTCGGAAGCCTTCAATAACGGGGGTCATGGGGTTGGCGGAGATCACGGCGTAAGCCTTGCTGCCGGGCACCACTTTGCTGAGGGGGAAGATCACCGGGCTGGCGTACATGAGCAGCTGCACAGCGAAGGTGATGAGGAAGTTGAGGTCTTTGTAACGGGTGGTAAGCGCCGCCACCACCAGGCCGGTGCCGAAGGCCAGCATGACCTGCAACACCAGCAGCAAGGGCAGCCACAGCAAGGCTGCGCCCGGCGCCCAGTGGTAACTGCCGCTGATGCGGTATACCAGGGCAAAAGCGAAGAAGAGGGCCAGTTGCACCAGGAAGGTGAATCCGGCAGAGCAGGTGGAGGAAAGGGGAGGAATGAGCCGGGGGAAGTACACCTTGGTCAT
>JAFDZY010000486.1 GCA_018266685.1 Bacteroidota bacterium | reverse complement strand
CGAACGGTGCCGGTTGTCGCCCATCATCCAGTAATAATCCTGCTTGAAGGTGTAGCTGTCCGTCTGCTTCCCGTTGATCCAGATCTGGCCGTTTTTCACCTGCAGGTCATTGTGCTCATACACGGCGATGGCCCTGCGGTACAGCGGCAGGTTCATGTCGGTAAGCTTCACCGTGGCGCCGGCCTTCGGTACCCACAAGGGCCCGAAGTTGTCCTCGCTCCAATCGTAGCGCGGGTCGTTCGGGAAAATGGGCCAGAAGTCCTTTGCGCCGTAGTAGCCCTTGGGCTTGTCCTCCCGCGTCATGCTGATCACATTGCCGAATTTCTCCAGGGCCTTTGCATTGGCCTGGGTCAAGGGCATGTTGGCCGTGCCGGTTTCTTCAACGACGTCGGTATAGGTGATGTCATACTCCTCCTTCAGGATCCGCTTGTTGAAGGCATCCTTGAGCTTGAAGTCATATGCGTATTGGCCCGTGGGCACCAGCGGTTCCGGGGTGCCGTTCACGTGCACCAAGCCATCGATCACTTGGATGGTGTCCCCGGCCACGCCCACGCAGCGCTTGATGTAGTTCTCCTGCTTGTCCACCGGCCTGATCAGGATGCCCCCCGTGGGTGCGCTGCCTTGGCGGCCGTCGGGCATGGTGAACACCACGCGTTCGCGATCCAACAAGTTCTTGCGGCCGCACATGCGCACCAACTGGTAGTAGCTCATGTTCTGGTAGTTTGCAACCACCGTGTCGCCTTCGGGGAAGTTGAACACTACGGCATCTCCCCGCTGCGGCTTGCCAAAGCCCGGCAGGCGCATGTAGGGCAGCTCGAACCAATTGGTGAAGCTCGGCGTGTTCTTGGTGAGCGGCAGGGTGTGGTGCGTGAAGGGGAAGGTTACCGGCGTCATCGGCAGGCGCGGCCCGTAGCTCAGCTTGCTCACAAAGAGGTAATCGCCCACCAGCAGCGATTTTTCCATGGATTCGGTGGGGATGGTGAACGCCTCGAACGTGAAGGTGCGGAAGGTGGTGGCCACGATCACCGCGAACAGAATGGCATCGCCCCACTGGCCCAGCATGCCGCGCTTGTGCTGGCCGATGGGAATTGGGCCGGCCCATTTGTATTTCGGGTGGAACGCCAGGTTGGAGAGTTCCACCCAGGGCACCACCACCATGATCAAGTGGTCCTTCAGCGTGCGCTTGCCGAAGGCGATGCTGGTGTTCACGTTGTAAATGATCAGCATCAACAGGTTCACCCCGGGGGCCAGCAACAGGATCAGCCAGTACCAAGGCTTGCCGAGCAGCTTGTTCCATACCACCAGGTTGTAAAACGGTACGGCACCTTTCCAGGCAGGAACACCGGCCTTGGCGAAGATCTTCGGCAAGCAGATGAACAATGCGATGATGTAGAGGGCGAGAATGAACCAAGCGATCATGGGCGGTTGTGGTTGCCTTGCGGGCGCAAAGGGTGCAAGGTGGTCAATGGACGGGGTTCGGCAGGGATAAAAGTTGCAAATGTCACGGTGTGCGCACCATCCGGAGGCTTGAAAGGGCTACGGCCGCACAGCGGGCCCGGGTTCCAGTACATCATTCATGGTGAACAGGCCCGAACGGCCACGCAGCCATTCCGCCGCCACCACGGCACCCGTGGCAAAGCCCTGCCTGCCGAAGGCTTCGTGCGTGATGGAGATGCGGTCCTGTGCGCTTTCCCAGCCCACGGTGTGCGTGCCGGGCACTTCGCCGGTGCGCGCACTGAACACCGGTAATTGGCCTGCCTTCGGCTGCTTCCCCGGCTCCGTTGGTTCCCACCCGCCGTAGCCCTTATGCTGCTCTTGGATACCCTCTGCCAGCGAGATGGCCGTGCCACTGGGCGCGTCCAGCTTGTGCACGTGGTGGATCTCCTTGATCTGCGCCGCATAGTCCGGTTGCCCCGCCATCAGGCCTGCCAAGTACTGGTTGAGCTTGAAGAAGATGTTTACGCCAATGCTGAAGTTGCTGGCCCAAAGCATTGCGCCATGTTCCGCGCTCACCAAGCGTTCCATTTCCTGCATGCGGCGGTACCAACCGGTGGTGCCTACCACAACGGGAACTTTGTTGGCCAGGCAAAGCTGCACATTGTCCATCACCGTGGCGGGCGTGCTGAATTCAATGGCAACATCGGCGCCGGAAGGGGATGCACCTGCATTGTCATGGTCCACGCGCAATACCACGGAATGCCCGCGTGCAATGGCCGCCGCCTCTATGGCTTTGCCCATTTTGCCGTATCCGTACAATGCGATCTTCATGCGGGCAGATGCCTTTTGCTGTGCTGTGAAAGTTTTACGGACAAGTTAAATCCTGCGGCGCCCTGGGCCACTAAACCAAGCGAGGGCCCGGCTTGCAGGCTCAGGTTGTTGCCCACGTCAAACCTTACGAAGTAGCCGTCCACGGAGGCGTCCACGATGTTCAGTGCGTACACCAGCCCGAAGGCCACGTAGCTCAGGTCGCGCCAGCGGTGGTACGTGTCCGCCACGCTTCGCAATTGATCGCCGCCGTACAGGCCGTTGAATTCGTCAGGACGGCCGTTCACTACGTCCAAATAGGCGTTCTTATAGCGCTTGTAGTTCTTGTTGTTGTCCTGTATGAACCAGTAGGACACTCCCAGTCCGCCCAGTACGATGGGCACCTTCCAATACTTGCGGTTGTACACCTGGCCGGCCCCCGGCAGAATGGCGGAATAGATGGCCGCCCTTGCCGGCTGGTGGTGCGCACGCCAATCCAGTACCTGCGCCGTGTCGCTCGTTGGCGCCGTACGTACTTCGGCCGGGGCCTCCTGCTGTGCCAGCAACGGGACTCCCAGAAGAAGGGTGGCACCGGTTAAAAATCGTCGCAGGTGGCGCATGGTGGCGTGGCGCAAAGATCGTTCCAAGCAATGAACAAGCTCCGTCGGCAACAATCCATTACCTTGTTCTCATTCCGCAATGGGGTGGAAAGCTGCGGAATAGGTTGCCGATGACATCAGCAAGCCGTTCCGCGCACTGCCGCGATGAATTGACCCGGGCTTTCAACCGCGCCCCCATGCTGCGGCTGGTGCTGCCGTTCATCCTGGGCTTGGTTGCCGGGCGTTGGTATACGGCAGGCCTTGGAGTTGCCTGGGCCTTGGTGGTGGGTTTGGCCCTGGGATGGTTGTTCATTGCTTTCCGGAAGCAGCGGTTCCGTTTGCGCTGGGCAGCGGGCTTGGCCTGCTACTTTCTGATGTTCGGTTTTGGCGCGATGTGGCAACGCCTCCATGCCGTGCAATTGCGCCCGGACCACATCAGCCGCCTGCACAGTGCATCCGGCTGGGACGTGGTGGTGGATGAAGTGGCCTCGGTGAACAACCGCACTTTGCGCGCCTGGGTAAGCGTGCGCGCGGCCGTGGCGGATGGCCGGTTCAGCCCGGCGAGCGGCAGAATGCTGGCCACCCTGATGCGGGATTCCACGCAGGGCGATCCACAAGTGGGCGATCGCTTGTTGATGAAGGGAAGGGCGGAGGCCGTGGACCGGGTGCCCGATCCCGGTGGATTTGATGTGCGCAGGTGGGCTGCGGACCGCGGGGCTTTCCATGAATGTTTTGCGCCAACGGGCCAATGGAAGTTCATGGACAGGACAACCAGTCCGGGGCTTTTCGCCCATGCACGCAGCCAGATCACGGATTGGCTCCACCATTGCGGGCTTCCGGACCGTGAACGCGCATTGGTGAAGGCCATCCTGCTTGGCCTGCGCGATGAGCTGGAGCCGGAGCAGAACCAGGCCTTCGTGCAAAGCGGCACCATCCATGCATTGGCGGTGAGCGGCAGCCACGTGGGCATCATCTACATCGCGGTGCTTTGGGGGCTGTCGTTCATGGGCAAGGGGCCATGGGGGCGGATTGCCCGCGCCGCACTGATCATGGCCGCACTTTGGGCCTATGCGGGCCTCACGGGCTTTTCACCGTCCGTGCTGCGCGCCACGCTGATGTTCACCTTGTTCACCATTGCGGAGTCCACGCGCTGGCGGGCCAGTTCACTCAACAGTTTGGCGGCCGCAGCCTTTCTGCTTTTGCTGTGGGACCCGTCCATGCTGCAGCAGCTTGGTTTTCAACTTTCCTTTCTTGCCGTGCTTGGCATCATCATTTTTTACCGGCCCATGCACGCCTTGTGGGCGCCGGCCACCATGGTGGGCCGTTTCTTCTGGTCACTGCTGGTGGTGAGCCTTGTGGCGCAGTTGTTCACCTTCCCGCTTTGCCTCTATGTGTTCCACGCTTTCCCGGTGTGGTTCCTGCCCGCCAACATGGCCATTGTGGGCCTGGTGGGCTTGGGTGTTTATGGGGGTGTGCTGCTCCTGCTGCTGCATGCGGTGCCCGTGCTGGGCGCTTTCATCACCGCCTTGATGACCTGGCTCCTGGTGCTGCTCGGTTGGCTTTCCGGCTTCTTCAGCAGCTTGCCGTTGGCCTATCCCGCCGTGCGCATCGGTTTTTGGGGAATGGCCGGCATGTATGTGCTGATCGCCTTGGGCGCAATGTGGCTCATGCAGGGCAAACGTTGGGCACGGGTTCCCGCCGTGGGGATGTTGGCAATGCTCCTTTTGGGTTGGGGGTGGACGGCCCGGCAACGGAACGCCCAGCAACAGATTGCGGTGTATGCGGACCGGGACGGGACAGCCTTTGCATTTGTGCAGGGAAGGACCATGCATGTGTTCACAGATCATGCTTCATCATGGACGGAGCGCAGCATCCGTGACCATGCACGCACCGCCGGTGTGCGTACGGTCTTGCGCACCGACAGCATGCCGCAATGGCTCCGGTCTGGCACACAGGTGTTCGGCTTTGTGCCGTTGGCACGGCACAACCGTAGGATGGAATGGCCTCTAATGCCAACAACGGTGGTTTTCCATGGCAACGGCTGGTTGGACATGGATGGCCTGGAGCCTTTGCGAACGGCGGAATGGGTGCTGGCCGCCGACCTGCGCGGCAAGGCACGTGGCAGGTTGATCCATTGGGCGGCCGAGCATGCCGTTGCCGTTCATGATGTAAGGAGCGCCGGCGCGTATGTTCGCCCTTGATGATCGTGGAAGGCATTCGCTGGAAAAGGGTGGAAAGTGCAGGCCCGCACACGTTCCCGGCCGGCACGCCCGTGCGCGTGCAAGTGGGTGGCAAAGCGCTTTGCATCGTGCGCCACGCCGGCACGCTGCATGCCTTGTTGGACCGTTGCCCGCACCAAGGCAGCAGCTTTGTGGGCGGCTGGTGCGAAGGTGGTAACCTGATCTGCCCGCTGCACCGCATGGGCTTCGACCTGGCCACGGGCCGCAGCCGGTCCATGGGCACGGATGGAGCCGAGGTTTTCCCCGTGGAGGAGCGCGCCGACGGCGTTTACATCGGCTTCCAATACACCACGCTGAAGATCTTCGGTGTGGAACTGTGGTAGCCCTACAGCTCGTCCAGCCGCACGGTCGCCTTGGGGCGCACGCCTTTCTCCGTGTGCTCAACCAGGACGCATTCATTGTCGGCATCGTGCTCCAGGAACAGCACGAAGCCTTCGCTGGCCGCGCGGTTCAGGAAGGGTTCCTTTTCCTGAAGAGTGAGCAGCGGCCGCGTGTCGTAGGCCATCACCCATGGCAAGGGGAGGTGGTGCACGCTGGGCAGCAGGTCCGCCATGTAGCACAAGGTGCGGCCCTTGTATGCCAGGTGCGGGATCATCATCGCATCGGTGTGGCCGTTCACCAGCAACACATCGAATCCCGGGAAAAGCGCCTCCACAAAAGGCGTATCGGCATCGTTCTTCCGCACCACGTCCACGAACTTCAATTGGCCGCTTTCCTGGATCGGCAGGATGTTCTCCTTCAGGAAACTCGCTTTTTCCCGCGCGTTCGGCTGCGTGGCCCATTCCCAGTGGAACTTGTTGCTCCAGTACGTGGCATTCTTGAAGGCAGGTACCAGCCTATCGCCGTCGCGGCGGATGCTTCCCCCGCAATGGTCGAAGTGCAGATGGGTGAGGAACACGTCGGTGATGTCGTCCGGGGTGAAGCCATGCTTCTTCAGGGAGCCGGCCAGCGTGTCGCTGCCATGCAGGTCGTAATGGCTGAAAAATTTCGCGTCCTGCTTGTCACCGATGCCGTTGTCGATCAGGACCAGGTGGCCTCCGGTCTCCACCAGCAGGCAACGCATGGCCCACGTGCAGAGGTTGTTCGCATCGGGTGGATGGTGCTTGCTCCACAAGGGTTTGGGCACTACGCCGAACATGGCGCCGCCGTCCAGTTTGAACAGCCCGGTGTCTATCGTGTAGAGGTTCATGCTGCGAAGGTCGGGATGGGAAGACCGTACGGCCAAGGAAACACTGGGTGCAGCAAATGGTTTCGACATGCATCCGTGGACACTTCGCTGACACAGGCGGCGTGCGGAAGATTTACCGGATCACCTTTACGCCATGCAACGCGTCCACTTCATCGCCATCGGCGGAAGCGCCATGCACAACCTCGCCATTGCCTTGCAGCAGAAGGGTTTTGAGGTGAGCGGAAGCGACGATGAGATCTTTGAACCCAGCCGCAGCCGCCTGGACCGGCTGGGCCTGTTGCCTGCCCGCATGGGTTGGCATCCCGAGGACATCACCAAGGGTCTCGGTGCCGTGATCCTTGGCATGCACGCACGGGCGGACAACCCGGAACTGCTCCGGGCGCGGGAGCTGGGCATCCCCGTTTTCAGCTACCCCGCCTATTTCCACGAGCAGACGAAGGACAAAACGCGCGTGGTGATCGGCGGCAGCCACGGCAAAACCACCATCACCTCCATGATCGTGCACGTACTGCGCGCGGCGGGCACGGATTTCGACTACCTCGTGGGTGCACAGCTGGAAGGCTTCGATTGCATGGTGCGCTTGGGTGCCAACAGCAGGGTGGCGGTGATCGAGGGCGATGAATACCTGGCTTCCACCTTGGAACCCGTGCCCAAGTTCCACCTTTACAAGCCAAGCATCGCGTTGATCAGCGGCATTGCCTGGGACCACATCAACGTCTTCAAGACGTTTGACGGCTACGTGCAGCAGTTCGCCACCTTCATCGATTTGATCGAGCCGGGCGGAAAGCTGGTGTATTGCGCCGAAGACCCCGTGGTGAAACGCATGGCCGATGAGCGCAAGGGCAGGGAGGATGTGGAGCAGGTGCCTTACGGCATACCGCCGCATGTGATCCGTGATGGCGTTACGTACTTGTCCACGGCGCAAGGTGAGGTGCCGCTCAAGGTCTTTGGCAAGCACAACCTGATGAACCTGGAAGGAGCCAGGCACATCTGCCACCTGCTGGGCATCGGCGACCGTGAGTTTTACGCGTCGATCGGCTCGTTCACCGGTGCCGCCAAACGCCTGGAGAAGCTGGCGGAGCACGCTGGCAAGGTGGTCTTCAAGGATTTTGCGCACTCACCAAGCAAGCTGAAGGCCACGGTGGACGCGGTGCGCGAGCAGTACCCGGGCCGCAGGCTCATTGCGTGCATGGAGCTGCACACGTTCAGCAGCCTCAGCGATAATTTCCTGGACCAGTATGCGGGGTGCATGGACGGTGCCGATGCAGCCCTGGTGTTCTATGACCCGCATGCGGTGCAACTGAAACGGTTGCCGCCCGTGCCCCCGGAACGCATACGTGCTGCCTTCGGCCGTAAGGACCTGAAAGTGCTGACCGATCCAGTGGAACTGATGGGCGCCGTGAGAAAGGAGGCAACCGGCAACGACGTGCTGCTGATGATGAGCAGCGGCAATTTTGGTGGCATTGACCTGAATGCCATGGCGGAAGCTTTCATTGCCTGAGCAAACAGCCACGCGGCCGGCGCTCTTCGCAAGGCCTACTGCCCGCTGCCCCTGAACCGTCGCAGCAACTTATGGTGCACCAGGGCGAAGACCACGGTGTTCAATGCCCCCGCCATCAACAGCCCGAAGAAACTGAGCACCGAGTAGTTCAGTCCGTTGTACAGGCCCTCCACCTTGCGCCGGGCCTCCGCTGCCGGATGGCCTTGGGCTATGAAGCCCTGGACCAACCTTTCGTTGTAGGCTGAAAAGGCGTCCGGTTCGATCCATTTGTAGAAGAACCACGTGAATATTGCAAGCAACGCGGCATACAGCATGGCGGACTGAAACCCGGCGCGCATTAGTTCGCCAAAGCCCCGGGAAGGATCCCTGCGCAGCAGGAAGTGGCCGCTGAACCACGTGGCCACCACGATGAACAACAGGTGGGCCAGGGCGAAATCAAACGGAGCCATCACGACACCGGAAAAATGGAGCGCCATACGCACGGTGATCGCCAGCAAGGCGAGCAGGAAGGTGAGACTGATGCCCGACATTGCCTGGGTCAACCGTTCATCGAAACGAGGAACTCCTCGTTGCTTCTTGTGCCTTCCATGCGCGTCTTCACGAATTCCATGGCCTCCACCGGCGTCATGTCCGCCAAGTGTTTGCGCAGGATCCACGTGCGCTGCAGCACGTCCTTGTGGTGCAGCAGGTCGTCGCGGCGCGTGCCGCTGGCCAGGATGTCGATGGCGGGGAAGATGCGGCGGTTGCTGATCTTGCGGTCCAGCTGCAGTTCCATGTTGCCGGTGCCCTTGAACTCCTCAAAGATCACCTCGTCCATCTTGCTGCCCGTCTCGGTAAGGGCGGTAGCGAGGATGGTGAGCGAGCCGCCGTTCTCGATCTTGCGCGCCGCGCCGAAGAAGCGTTTCGGCTTTTGGAGCGCGTTGGCATCCACACCGCCGGAGAGGATCTTGCCGCTGGCCGGTTGCACGGTGTTGTAAGCACGCGCAAGCCGCGTGATGGAGTCCAGCAGGATCACCACGTCGTGCCCGCACTCGGTAAGGCACTTGGCCTTTTCCAACACCATGGTGGCCACGGCAACGTGGCGCGTGGCCGGCTCGTCAAAGGTGCTGGCGATCACCTCGGCCTTCACGCTGCGCTGCATGTCGGTTACTTCCTCGGGCCGCTCATCGATCAGCAGCACGATCAAGTACACCTCCGGGTGGTTGGCCGCGATGGCATTGGCCACGTCCTTCAGCAGGATGGTCTTGCCGGTCTTGGGTTGTGCCACGATCAGGCCGCGCTGGCCTTTGCCGATGGGCGCGAACAGGTCCAGCACGCGCGTGCTCAGGTTGCCGCCCTTGGTGGTCAGGTCGAATTTTTCGTCCGGGAAAAGCGGGGTGAGGAATTTGAACGGAACGCGGTCGCGCGCCCATTCCGGGTCCCGGCCATTGATGCTTTCCACCTTTACCAGCGGGAAGAATTTGTCCTGATCGCGCGGGGGGCGCACAAAGCCGTGTACCGTGTCGCCTGTTTTCAGGCCCGTTTGCTTGATCTGTTGCTGGGTCACGTACACATCGTCCGGCGAGGGCAGGTAGTTGTAGTCGCTGCTGCGCAGGAAGCCGTAGCCTTCCGGCATCACCTCCAGCACGCCGTCGGTTTCTATGAAGGCGTCAAAGGCCGGTGGTTGCTGTTGTTGCTGCTGCTGCTGCTGGTTCCGTTGCTGCTGTTGGTTCCGCTGCTGGTCGCGGTTTTGGTCATTGCCCCGCTGGTCGTTCCCCTCGCGCTGGGCGCGGGGATCATTGCGCTGCTGATCGCGCTCCTGGTGCCGTTGTTGCCCGCGCTGGTCCGCCGCTGCGTTGCCCCTGTTGCCCTGCTGGTCCCTGTGCTCTTCCGTACGGATGACCGCATTCCCTGCATCCGTGGGCCCGTCGGTCGCGGTTGGGGCTTGTGGTCCCGCTTCATGGCCGCTAACCTCTTGTTGGGGATTGACCCGGTCGCCAGCTATGCGCGGACGGCGGCCCCGGCGTTCCATTCGGTCCCGTGGATCAAAGCGGTCATTGATACCGTCCGGCCTTTCCACGGGCCGTTGATGGTGGCGCGTTTGTTCCGTTGGGCGTTCGTGCCCCGTTTCCTTTTCCCCCGCACCGGGGCCATCCGCAGGGGTGCCTGCATGCGGCCTCACGCCAGCAGCGGGTTTGTCGTCATCTTCATCACTTTCCTCCCCATCATCGTCATCCTCATCCTCATCATCATCGTCATCGTCCTCATCATCCTCGTCATCATCGTCATCATCTCCGGAAATGGCATCCTCGTCCTCATCGGGCTTCGGGTCTGGGGTTTCATCTTCCACCGCAAGCTCAGCAATGGCGTCGGTGTCACGGTTGTCCGCGGTATTGGCCGTTTCCAGGATCTTCGCAATGAGGTCCTGTTTCTTCAAATTGTCCACCTTCCGAAGTTTGAGGTGCTTGGCAATTTCCTTGAGGTCGGCCAGTTTCAGGGCCTCCAATGCGGCTTTTTCGTACATGTGTCAGGTTCAAGGACTGGTGCGGCACGGATTGCCGCAATTCGCCACGTGGGCTTTGGGATAATCTACAGTATGGGAGGAAGGGGAGCCGGCGAACTTAGGATGGCCAGCATGGATTGAACGCCGCAATATTAGCTCGGTTCCGGCGGAAAACAAATTCCGCACCCGCCGGATGCAGGGGGGCTCCCCCGCACCGGGTTAAAAGAACGGTTTTCTGCCCGTTACCTTTGCCCGATGGAACACGATGAGGCGCGCCACCGGATGCGCAATGCGCTGAACCAGGTGCACCAGTGGCCTTCGCTGTACATGTTCAAGTTCATCCTTGAGCCGGATGAGCACCGACTGAACGCGGTGCTTGCCATTTTTCCCCCGGAGGCGGAGGTGCTGCGCAAGTACAGCCAGGCCGGAAAGTACTTGGGCATCACCGTAAAGGAAGTGATGATGAGCGCCGAAGAGGTCATGGCCCGCTATGACCTGGTGGCGGGGATAGAAGGTGTGATCGTGCTATGACCGCAGGCATGGACCTGGAGGAGATCCGTACGTTCCTGTTGATCAGCCTATCCATCCTGGTGGTGGTGGTGGCCTACAAGCGGTTCAGGCAATACGTTCAATTGCACCATGCGCCAATCCCACAGCATGTGGAGCTGGTTGAGCTGGAGGTGATGTACCACCCGCACGTGCTCCGCGTTGAGTTGTCCATCCCGGTTGCGGGCGAGGTGTTTCCTGCCATGCTTTCACACCAACATGCACTGCTGCACAGTTGGCCGGCCATGCAAATGGCGAAGGGCGACCACGTACTTGAGCTTCCACTGAATGGGGAGCTGGACGGCCACTACTACTTCGAGATTGCCACGGGCACGCAGCGTACCGAACGCAGGTTCACCGTTCGCCGGTCATGAAGGCCCGCTTGCCCGCCGCTGCTTTGTTTATTTTCCTGGGCGCTGCCCTGTTGGCCCAGCGGCCAGCTGGTTTCAAGCCCACCGCACAGGGCTTTTTCTTCCTGCCGGTCACCATGGGCAATCCGGTATTCGATAATCTGGCGGATGTGCTTGGGCAAGTGGATGCAACTTTTCAGGCGCCGGTATACAAGGGCTTGGGCGTGGGCCTGGGCATCAATGCCTCTTTCTATGAACTGAACGAACACGGGCTGGCCACGGAGATCACCGATGGTGGAACCACCCGCATGCTCTATTACGGAAAACTGTTCTGGACGCACACCACGGGCAAGCAAACGTTCATGGAGATCAATGCGAAGCTGGGGCAAAGCACATGGGCATGGGACTGCACCACGTGCGCCTCCAACGAGCGGCAAACAAGCTTCCACTGGGGGGCGAACGCCGCATGGTTCATCCACGCTACGGACAACCTTGCCTTCGGCCTTTCGCTGGGTTATCAGGCGGACGATGCCTGGTTCGGGCCCGGCGTGATCGGACTGCAGCGGTTTCCCGGACGCACGGACATGGGGGCACCGTACAGGTTCCTTACGGTGGGCCTCGGCTTCAGCACCGGTTTTGAAAAATCGAAGGAGGGGATCTGGTGAACGGCCCCGTTCAATTGCCTTCCACCAGTGCGTCCACTGCCCGCTCGGCGTCCAAGGCGCCGTCCACAAAACCCAGCACGCGCAGCATTACCCGGTCCAACAGGGTGTCCGGGCAGCTCGCACCGCTGGTAAGGATAATGGTCAGCGGACGTTTGGCTGGCAGCCAACCCTTGGTGTGCTTCAGCTTTTGCGCGGGATAGTCGAAGTGCTCAATGGTGCCCGGATCCACGATTTCCTTGTCCCCGTTGATGAAGAAGGTGGGGAATTTGCTTTCCAGCATTTCCGCGATGTGGCTGGTGTTGCTGCTGTTGTACCCGCCCACGACCAGTGCCAGGTCGGCTTCCTCCTTGAGCAGCTCCGCCGTGGCGTCCTGGTTGTCGTTGGTGGCGTAGCACAGGGTGTCCCGCGTGTCGGCAAAGTGCTCCTTCACGTTGGTTGGGCCGTATTTGCGCTCCATCACTTCCTTCAGGTGGTCCGCAATGGCCTGGGTTTCAGTGGCCAACATGGTGGTTTGGTTCACCACGCCCACGCGCTGCAGGTTTTTGCCCGGGTCGAAGCCTGCCGTGCACCGCGTTCCGAACAGCTCATGGAACCGCTCCGGGGGCAGTTCGCCCAGTATGATGCGCCCGAGCTCCCGTGTTTCCTCCAGGTCGCGTACGATCACCGCCGGTGAACCTTTTGCCGTGTGGCTGAACGTGGCCCGCGTTTCCTCGTGCGCAGCTTTGCCGTGGATCACCACCGTGTGCTGCTGTTGGCCAAGCTGCTCGCTGCGCTTCCATACCTTTTCCACGAACGGGCACGTGGTGTTGTGCTTCATCGGATCGATACCCAACGCCTTCAAGCGGTCGGCGGTTTCCAGCGTGGTACCGAACGCGGGTATGATCACGATGTCGTCGCTGCGCAGTTCGCCCCAGTCCATCAGCCGGTTGCCGTGGGTGTCCTGGATGAAACGGATGCCCCGGCCTTCCAAGTCTTCGTTCACCTCCGGGTTGTGGATCATCTGGCTGAGCAGGAAGATCCGCTTGTCGGGGTGCTCCTCCAGCGCTTTGTAGCTGATCTCAATCGCGTTCTGCACCCCGTAGCAAAAGCCAAAGTGCCTGGCCAGGATGAAGCGCACGGGCCCTAGGTCCAGCAGGGTGGGGCTCATGTCCTGCTTTTTCGGGTCCTGCACCTTGCGGAAGCTCTTTACCCGGCCGATCAGGCTGGAACGGTAGTGTTGGGGAATGTTGAATTTGCGCATCCGGAACTGCAAAATTAGCCCCACGCGGACTACCGCCCCTGACGATCGCCATCTGAGGGCACCCAGCCGCAACGCCTGCTGCTGCCTTCGGCTAACCTTGAGCAGCAATGGAATTAATGATTACTTTCGCGGCCCCAAAAAGGGAAGACCCGCACAGCGGCACTGCGGGCCAAACCAAACAAAACCCTCCTTGGCAGTGCCGCCCAGGCCAGGGATACAAAAAGGAAAGTGCATGTCAACAGTGGAGAACAACAAGGTCGTCTTTGCCGAACCCCCTGCGGATTTCGATTGGGAGGCCGTTGAAAACCCTACCGCCGCCATCAAGGCGGACAAGGAAAAGGTGGAAAAAGCCTATGAGGACAGCCTCAGCAGCATCTCCGAAAAGGAAGTGCTCATGGGCACCATCGTGGGCCTGAACAAGAAGGAAGCCGTCATCAACATCGGCTACAAGTCCGAGGGTGTGGTGCCCTTGAGCGAGTTCCGCTACAAGCCCGACCTGGCCATCGGCGACAAGGTGGAGGTGTACATCGAGAAGCAGGAGGACAAGTCCGGCCAGATGATCATCTCCCACAAGACCGCGCGCGTTCACAATGCCTGGGGCAAGGTGAACCACGCCATGGAGACCAGCGAGATCATCACCGGCTATGTGAAGTGCCGCACCAAGGGCGGCCTTATCGTGGACGTGTTTGGCATTGAGGCCTTCCTGCCCGGCAGCCAGATCGATGTGAAGCCCATCCGCGACTATGACCAGTACGTGGGCAAGAACATGGAGTTCAAGGTGGTGAAGATCAACCAGGAGTTCAAGAACGTGGTGGTTTCCCACAAGGCACTGATCGAAGCCGAGATCGAAGCGCAGAAGCGCCAGATCATCAGCGGCCTGGAGAAGGGCCAGGTGCTGGAAGGCACCGTGAAGAACATCACCAGCTACGGTGTCTTCGTGGACCTCGGTGGCGTGGACGGATTGATCCACATCACCGACCTGAGCTATGGCCGCGTGAACCACCCCGAGGAAGTGGTGAAGCTGGACGAGAAGATCAACGTGGTG